>NZ_CP047569.1:3923750-4257500 GCF_009903625.1 Microbulbifer sp. ALW1
CCACGCCTTTCAGTTTGAGGCATAATCAGCCGGTTTATTGCTTCATGTTGCTCAAGGAGGAAAGCCATCATGCTCGAGTGGCTCAATACCCATATCGCCTACTGGCACTGGCTGGTACTGGGACTGTTGCTGGTTACCGCGGAAATTTTTGTATCCGGTTTTATTCTGTTCTGGTTCGGCCTGGCCGCGCTGTTTATGGGTGCACTGCTGGTGATGGTCGATATGCCCATTACCCTGCAGCTGCTGCTCTGGGCCGGCCTTTCCATCGCCCTGGTATTTCTGTGGCTGAAGTTCATTCGGCCCAACTGGAAAGACAGAACTACCTCCGGCATGGCCATGGAAGCCCTCACCGGGCAGGTTGGCTCGGTGATCGATTCCAATATTGGCAAATCCCGCGGTCGCCTGCGCTTCCCGGCGCCGATCCTGGGAGAAGATGAATGGCAGTTTATGAGCACCAGTGAGGTAGGTATCGGTGAGCGGGTAAAGGTCATCAATATTTCCGGTAATACCCTGGTGGTCAGCCCGCATTGATTCCTGGCTGTAAATGAATAATCGCGAACATGACGTTGCCGCTGGTTCGCGATATGGCTCAAACATACACGTAAGAACACACAAATATATTGGGGGAATTCATGGAAGGTTTATCCGTCGTAGTGGCTCTGGTGATACTGGTTATCATCACCATCGGCATGGGCGTGCGCATCGTGCCCCAGGGGTCCAAACATATTGTTCAGCGCCTGGGTAAATACCACAGTACCCTGAACCCGGGAATGAATGTGATCATTCCCTACGTGGACCAGGTGCCTTACAAGATCACGACCAAAGATATTGTGCTGGATATTCCATCACAGGAAGTGATCACCGAAGACAACGCCACCATCATTGCCAACGCCGTGGCCTACATCAATATCGTCTCGCCGGAAAAGGCCGTGTACGGCGTCGAGGACTACGAGATTGCCATCCAGAACCTGGTGCAAACTGCACTGCGTTCCATAGTGGGTGAAATGTCGCTGGACTCGGCCCTGTCATCCCGGGACCTGATCAAGGCCAAGCTTAAAGAAGCAATTTCCGATGACATCGCCGACTGGGGCATCAACCTTAAGACGGTGGAAATTCAAGACATCAATCCATCCGTCACCATGCAGAAAGCGATGGAAGAACAGGCCGCCGCCGAACGCCAGCGCCGCGCCACCGTGACCCGTGCGGAAGGGGAAAAACAGGCGGCAATTCTGGAAGCCGACGGCCGCCTGGAAGCCTCCAAGCGGGATGCCAAAGCCCAGGTGGTACTGGCGGATGCCAGCCGCGAAGCGATTGAGCGGGTGACGCAGGCCATTGGCGACAAGGAAATGCCGGTGATGTACCTGTTGGGTGAGCGCTATATCAACGCCCTGGAAGAACTCTCCACTTCCGCCAATGCCAAAAACATTCTGTTGCCGGCGGACCTGCCGAATGCCGTGAAAGGCCTGCTGAATCGGTAAAACAACGCCCAATTCAGGGAAGCTACTGCTGACAGGCGCTCATTGAGCGGACGTTCAGCAGTAGCATGGATCTCTTACAGGTAGCGCTGCCAGAACTCCGCCTGCCCATACTCCTCATCCAGCGCGTAAGGCTTGAAACCACACTTGCGATACGCGGCTCGCGCCGGGAGATTTTTCTCCAGCACTTCCAGGGTAATCTTGCAGCAATCCCGCTCCCGGGCCACTTCCACCACTTTTTCGAACATCAGGGTACAGACACCCAACCCCCGCGCGGCCTCGCTTACCGTCACATCGTGAATGTTCACCAGCGGTTTACACATAAAGGTGGAAAACCCCATAAAACAGTTCACCAGTCCCAGCGCCTGTCCATCGCGGTAAGCCAGAATGGAGAAGGCTCCGGGAAAGGCCGCCAGACGATCCAGCAGTTCGCGCTGGCAAATATCCGGCAACGGCTCGCCACCGCCACAGGGGTCGAGCGCATACTCCTGCAACAAAGCCAGCAGATCCGTGCGGTGCTGCGGATCCTGGTAGTCTGCAATCACAATATTGAGCGCTTCGATCGGGCCAGATGCCTCTGCCTGTGAATCATTCATCAATCAATTACCTCTACGTTTGCCAGCCTGTGCTATTGCCTGGTTGATGGGCAATTGGAATCTCGCCGCTCTTCATCCGCCTTCACCCCCAACTCGCTCTGGATACGAAAAAAGCGACGATAGTTGCGCACCCTGGCGCGCTGCGCCGCCAACCAGCGTACTTTTTTGTGCCGGCGCACAATGGTTGCCTTGTGCTTGTTGAAACGACGCGGGCGGCGAAGAACGTTATTGCGAAGCCCCATAAGGCCTGTCCCTGATAAATAAGCCGATGTGTGAATCGGCCTAAAGTGAAAATGCAAAATGGCTTTTATTCCATCGCCGCAGGGTATCAGATGCACCGCTGGATTTCAGGAGGCCAGCCAGCGTTAATCCGGTCTTCAGCCCGATCTCCGGCTCCCAAATCCCCATCAATGTGCGGTTACTGATTGGCGCTGTTTACCAAAAGCGCTATCCTGCACAGTCAATGCAAACCGACGGAATGATTGCCTTGTCAAAGCTTCAAGATCTTATTCAGAAAAACCGCGAGTGGTCCGAAGCCACCCGCCGGGAAAAACCCGACTTTTTCCTCAAGCTCTCCGAGCAACAGTCCCCTGAATACCTGTGGATTGGCTGCGCGGACAGCCGCGTCCCCGCCAACCAGATCGTCGACCTGCTCCCCGGTGAACTCTTTGTACACCGCAATGTAGCCAATGTGGTGGTCCCCTCTGACCTGAACTGCCTGTCCGTTGTGCAATACGCCGTTGAGGCGCTCAAGGTCAAACACATCATGGTGGTCGGACACTACGGGTGCGGTGGTGTGCGCGCGGCACTGGAAGACACACGCCTGGGACTGATCGAGAGCTGGCTGCGCCATATTAAAGATGTGCGCGACAAACATCACACCCTGATCGAACTCTTCCCCGAAGAAGACCGGGTGGACTTGTTGTGCGAGCTCAATGTGCTTGAGCAGGTCATCCATGTTTGCCAGACCACTCCGGTGCGGGACGCCTGGGAAAGAGGCCAGGAACTCTCCGTACACGGCTGGGTTTACGGGCTTTCCAACGGCCTGGTAAACGACCTGCAGATCACCGTGGAAAACACCGCACAGATCAGCGACATCTATCACGGCGCCCTCACCAACATCGCGCAGCGCGGCAAAGGCTGACACACCGACAACCCCCCCGGGCACTGCCGCTACCTCAACAGCAATGCACCAGTAATGCACCACCGGGCCCGGTGGTGCATGACCCCGACCGGCACCGCTGCGCGCGCAGCGCGGTACTTTCATCCAAGCACCACATCAGGCACCTTCACCAATAGCTGTCAACGCAAGTTAACTTTCCGCCCGTTTTTCCCTACACTCCACCCCCGCAATATCGCCGGCCTGCTTGGCCGCCTTCAAGAATAACGCTGTTTTCAGGGGTATCCATGTCCGACTTTCGCGTTTGGGAATGCCAGATCTGTGGCTGGATTTACGATGAAGCCAAAGGCTCCGCAGACGACGGCATCCCCCCGGGCACCCGCTGGGAAGATATCCCCGACGACTGGGTGTGCCCGGAATGCGGCGCCACCAAAGACGAATTTTCCATGCTCGCGATTGTGGGCAACGCTCCCGGCGCCGATGCGGCTGCTTCCGCGCCAATTTCTGCCGAGTCGCAAACTCCTGCAGGCGGCAAAGTGCCCGCGGCCAGCGCACCGGCCAGCCGCATCTGGGAATGCATGGTTTGCGGTTGGGTTTACGACGAAGCCAAAGGCGCCCCCGAGGAAGGCATAGCGCCCGGTACCCGCTGGGAGGACATTCCCGACGACTGGACGTGTCCCGAGTGCGGTGTTGGCAAAGAAGATTTCGATATGGTGCTGGTGAGCGAGCCGCAGGCTGAGCCCGCCCCGGAAGCCGCAGTGGTAACGCTGGACGACGTTGATCCCCTGGTCATCATCGGCAGTGGACTCGCCGGCTACCACCTGGCCAAAGAATTCCGCAAGCTGGATCAGCGCACGCCCCTGGTGATTATCAGCGGCGACGACGGCACTTTTTATTCCAAGCCCCTGTTATCCGCGTCCCTCGCCCACGGCAAAACGCCGCAGCAACTGGCCACCGCCAGCGCGGAAGACATGGCCCGGGAGCTCAATGCGGAAATACTGGTACACACCCAGGTCACCAATCTGGACCGGGAAGCCCGCCTGTTAACCCTGGTATCCGACAGCGGGGGCATCCGCAGCGCGCTGCGCTACCGTCGCCTGGTATTGGCCACCGGCGCCAGCTGTACCCCGCTGCCGCCGATGGAGGGCGATGGGCTTTCGCGTCTGTTCCGCGTCAACAGCCTGAGCGATTACCGCCGTTTCCGCACCGCCCTCGCCAACCGCAAGCGGGTACTGCTGATCGGCGCCGGCCTGATTGGCTGCGAATTTGCCAACGACCTGACCCAGGCGGGCTTCCAGGTAGACCTGGTCGACCTGCAGCCCTGGCCCCTGGCTAGCCTGCTGCCGGAAGCCGCAGGCCGCGATATCCAGCAGTCTCTGGAGCAGGCCGGCGCACGTTTTCAGCTGGGCGCGGGTGTTGCCACCCTCGAACACACCAGCGGCGGTATTCGCGCCACCCTGGATAATGGCGCGACCGTTGAAGCGGATATCGCGCTGGCCGCACTGGGCCTCACCCCCAATGTCGGGCTCGCCACCGCTGCCGGCCTCGCCGTCAACCGCGGCATTGTCACCGACAGGAATCTGCAGACCAGCGACCCGCATATCTACGCCCTGGGCGACTGTGCCGAAGTCGATGGCCACAGCCTCTACTTCGTCGCCCCCCTCACCCAGAGTGCCCGCGCACTGGCACAGACACTCTGCGACAAACCGACCCAGGTTCAGTACGGGTGCCTGCCGGTGGCCGTGAAAACCACCCTGCGCCCCACTGTCGTCTGCCCTCCTCGCCCCGGATCCCGGGGGAATGGCAGGTCACCACAGTGGATTCCGGCGTCAAGGCAGAGTTTCTCGACGACGCAGGCCAGCTGCTGGGCTTTGCCCTCACCGGCAGTGCCATTGCCGAGCGCGACAGCCTGAGTCGCCGCTGCGCGCCGCTGATGGATTGAGGCTTTCCCGGCGGCTATAAAGAAAATCACGCAGAGCGGTCACTTTTCCCGTAGAATGGCCGCCCGCACAAAATTTGAACAAATCTTGATCGAAGTATGACGGCATCCAGCAATTCCAACTCTGGCCTCACCAGTAACACCGACAGCAGCACCGATGTATCCGGGAACGCCGGACAAACGCCTGCCGAGCGCAGCCGTGCCCTGCGAGATACCCTGGGACACTTCGCTACCGGTGTAACCGTGATTACCACATTGGACGCCAAGGGCCAGCCGGTGGGTATGACCGTCAACAGCTTCAATTCCGTTTCCCTGGATCCGGCCCTGATCCTCTGGAGTATCGACCGTGCCTCCCTCAGCTACGCCGCCTTTACCGAGGGCGAACGCTTTGTGGTGCATATATTGAAGGGCGACCAGCAACACGTGTCCAACCTGTTTGCCGGCCGCGGTGCCGACAAGTTCGGCCAGGTGAAGTGGCACGCCGGGCCCGGCAATGTACCGCAGCTGGATGACTGTGCGGCAATGTTCCACTGCCGCCGGGCACAGAATATTGAAGGCGGCGATCACACCATTCTGCTGGGCGAAGTACTGGAATTTTCCGCCAGTGGTGGGGAACCCCTGGTCTTCCACCGCGGCAGCTACCGCGCACTTGCCGGGGACTGAGCCGCGGCGATAACCCGGCTGCGCGTTCATTCCCTCCCTGAATTGGTCTCTGATGAGAGCAACCAGCGGGACAACCTTTCCTACCGTTATATCGAGACAGCGCTCCCGCCGGAATTTGTATAAAAATTCCGACGGATTCTTTGTTTCGCTGTCACCTCGCGGTCATACTTTTGGTACACCCTTGGGAGGCCTCCGCAACCGTGGACGTCGAAATGCACACCGCCAATACCCTGTTCTGCTTCGCGCACCGCGGCTATCCCAAACGCGCCACGGAAAACACCCTGCTGGCCATCACCCACGCACTGGAGTTTGATATAGATGGTGTGGAAATTGATGTGTGGAATGTCGGCGGTGAGCTGATCGTCAAGCACGACCGCCGACTGGGCAGGTTATTGGCAGGCCAGGAACTGCTCACGGAAATGGCCCCGGCGGCCCTGCGCAAGATGTTGCTGCCCGGTGGCGAGCAGGTGCCGACCCTGCGCGAGGTGCTGGAGCTGATCGGTAATAACGTGCAGCTCAATATCGAACTGAAAGGGCCCAACTGTGCGGCGCTGGTGGCAAAAGAACTGGAGTCCTATATTCGCGACGACGGTGCCAGCTACGAGCAGTACATCATTTCGTCCTTTGACCACCGCCAGGTTTACGAGTGCCTCAAGCTGATTCCCCAGGTGCGCAGGGGCGTACTGATCGACGGCGTGCCGCTGGATCTCGCCGCCTGTGCCGAGCCACTGCAAGCCTACTCGTTACACCTCAGCCTGGATTTCGTGTGCCCGGAAATCATTGCCGATGGGCACAGGCGCGGGCTCAAAAGCTACGTGTTTACCGTCAACCATCCCCACGACCTGAGCCTGGTTGCCGCGATGAAAGCGGATGGCGTTTTTACCGACGAGCCGCAATTGATCATGGACTACAACCTGGCGAAAACCGCCGAAGTTCTGGCTCGCCAGGTCAAGCCCGCAGGCAAACTCAACCAGACAGGCTAGAACCCGGCTGGGCTGGTCACCGAAACACTATTGCTGATCCAGTACCGCTAACAACTGCGCTACGCAGGGGCGCGTCTTGTAATCCTTGGACACGTGGGCCCACTGCACGGTACCGGTTTTATCCAGCAGGAAAATTCCCGGCGCCGCAATCTTGTGGTGACCACGTCCCGACCAGGCTTCCAGGTCAATGCCGTAACCCTTGTATTTCTCCGCGGTGGCATCGTCAATCTGCACCACCACATCAAAGGCTTCATGCGCCTTGAGATCCGGATCGGAAAGCACCGGGAAGGGAATCTCATACGTGGCCTTGGCCAGGGCACTGGCATCCGGCTTGTCTGCACTGATCAGCACCGGTGTCACCCCGCGTTTTTCAAACTCCGGCCAGGCCTCCGCCAGCTGACGAATCTGCACATTGCAGTAGGGGCACCAGCCACCGCGGTAAAACACCACCAGAATGGGTGCTTTTTCTTTCACCAAGCCATTGAGGGATACCTGATCGCCCTTGTGGCTGGACACCGAAAAATCCGCTGGCCGGCTGCCCACTTCAAGCCCCGCTTCCCCGATCCCAAGGGACTCTGCCGGCGTTGCCGCCAACTCCGGCAATTTCTCCGGCAGCCGAACCTCCTGCGCATTTAGCCCGCTACTCATAAAGGTCGTGATCAAGCAGATCATCAGTTGGCGAATCATCAATATATCTCCCGTGGGTGTTTCCCGGTTGCAAGCGCCCCAAGATACAGGACTTTTCTTACCGGGAACAAAATCGTGCGGTTAATTGTTTGTCTATTTGACGAAAGCAATGCCATCCGCTGATAACATGAGCGGTATTCTCTAACCTGCCCAGTGAGACAGCCATGACCAGCAGCGCCGCACAGCCTATTCGCCTGACCCAGTACAGCCACGGTGCCGGCTGCGGCTGCAAGATATCCCCCGCGGTGCTCGACCAAATTCTCGCTGGCAGCGGCTCCCAGGTCGCCGATCCCAGGCTTTGGGTGGGTAACAGCAGCCGTGACGATGCCGCGGTCTACGCCCTCGACGAGGAGCGCGGCGTGGTATCCACCACCGATTTCTTTATGCCCATTGTCGACGACCCCTTCGACTTCGGCCGCATTGCGGCCACCAATGCCATCAGCGACATTTACGCCATGGGCGCAGACCCGCTGATGGCCATCGCCATACTCGGCTGGCCCGTCAATGTGCTGCCGCCAGAGGTCGCCCGTGAGGTCATTCGCGGCGGGCGTGCCGTGTGCGATACCGCGGGCATTCCGCTGGCCGGGGGCCACTCGATCGATGCGCCGGAACCCATTTTTGGCCTCGCGGTCACCGGGGTGGTGGAAAAGCGCCGCCTCAAGCGCAACGATACCGCCACCGCCGGCTGTAAACTCTACCTGACCAAACCTCTGGGAATCGGCGTACTCACCACTGCTGAAAAGCAGGGCAAGCTGCAAAATGCCGACATCGGCGTAGCCCGCGACCTGATGTGTACCCTCAATCGCCCGGGTAGCCAGTTCGCCCGTATTGAGGGGGTCAAAGCCATGACCGACGTCACCGGCTTCGGCCTGCTCGGGCACCTGGTCGAGATGGCAGACGGCAGCGGGCTGAGCGCCCGCCTCGATTACGCTGCCGTGCCCCGGCTACCCGGTATCGAACACTATCTTGAGCTGGGGTGTATTCCCGGCGGGACCGGACGCAACTTCGAGAGTTACGGCCACCGGGTTCAGCTGGCGGATGAAAGCCAAAAGTTACTGCTCGCAGACCCTCAGACCAGTGGCGGTTTACTGGTTGCGGTCGAGCCGGCCAGCGAACAGGAATTTCTCTCCGCTGCCAGCGACAGCGGCCTGGCGCTCTCCCCAATCGGCGTACTGGAAACGCGCAGTGCCAGTGACGCACCTGCGGTGCTAGTGGTATGAGTAGCAATTCCATGAAGCGCGCCGACAGTGCCGATTTTCGGGAAATATTCCTGAACGACTTGCCCCTGATCGATACCCGCGCCCCGGTGGAATTCAACAAAGGTTCCTTCCCTACTGCGGTGAACCTGCCACTGATGACCGATAGCGAGCGCCAGAAAGTCGGCACCTGTTACAAACAGCAGGGCCAGCAGGCTGCCATTGCCCTCGGCCACCAACTGGTGGGCGGCAAGATCAAAGAAGCCCGGGTCGCCGCCTGGGCAGAGTTCGCCCGCCGCCATCCCGAGGGCTACCTGTTCTGCTTCCGCGGGGGCCTGCGCTCCCAGATCAGTCAGCAGTGGCTGGATGAAGCCGGCCTGCCCTTTCCACGGATTAGCGGTGGCTACAAAGCCATGCGCAGCTTCCTGATCGAGGAGATCGAGAGCGCCGTGCGCGACTGTCGCTTTACGCTGGTGGGCGGCATGACCGGCACTGGTAAAACGGAAGTGCTCGCACAACTGGACAACGCCATCGACCTCGAAGGCCACGCCAACCACCGCGGCTCCAGTTTTGGCAAAAGAGCCACGCCGCAGCCACCACAAATCACCTTTGAAAACGCCCTGGCTATCGACCTGCTCAAGCGCCGCGCCCACGGCCAGCAGCAGTTTGTGCTGGAAGATGAAAGCCGCCTGATCGGGCGATGCTCGGTTCCATTTAATCTCCATCAGGAAATGCAGCAGTCTCCGGTGATTTTTCTCGAAGATACACAGGCCAACCGGGTGGAGCGGATTTTGCGGGATTATGTGATTGATCTCTGCGCCGAGTTTGTCGCCGAGCAAGGGGAAGAAAACGGGCGGCAAATGTTCGCCAGCGCCCTGCGCCAGAATCTGGCGAACATTGCCAAACGGCTCGGTGGTGCGCGCTACCAGTCACTCGACAGCTGCATGCAGCAGGCGCTAGCGCAACAAATCGAGAATGGCAGCGTCGACTACCACCGAGAGTGGATCACTGCCCTGCTGCAAGATTACTACGACCCCATGTATCACTATCAACTGGCAAAGAAGAGCGAGCGTATCGTGTTCCGCGGCGAACAGCAGGCGGTGGTGGAATATACCCGAGCGCAGTTCGCTTAAAAATGCAGGCAGGGCCTGTGCTCAGGCATCCAGCCAGCGAAACATAACCGTACGAATTTTCGGGAAATAGGAGCCTGCCACTGTCCAGTGGCAGGCGCCGGGGATTTTGATCAACTGTGCCCGATCGCCATACATGGCCGCAATCCGCTGCTGGATTTTGAACGGCGTAATTCGATCGTCACTGCCGCCAATAACCAGTACCGGACAGCGCACCGCGTCAGTGTCGACCCGGGAAAAGCCGCCGCGGAACAATCCACCAACACCAATCTGAAAAGTTGCCATTCCCGACTCATAAGTAGCCAGTTCCAGTATCTGCTGCTGGGTTGCTGCACTTTGGGAATTGGCGACACCGTAGCGAATATTCGCCGCGCGTAACTGCGTAACACGCCGCCACAGCGGGAACAGCAACAGGTTGCGCCCAAGGGTCCGGATCATGGACCAGCTCCAGCCATTGATACCACCAGGTGCTGCCGATGACAGCAGCACCAATCGATGACAGGCAACCCGTGCCGCCACCAACTGTGCCAGCAGCGCGCCCATGGAGTGCCCTACCAGAATTGGCGCCACTTCCAATGCGCGGATGCGGGCGACGATGAAATCCACATAGTCCTGCAAGCTTGCGCGGGCAAGGCGCGCCTTGCCCGCCTTATCGTAAGTCGATTTCGGCTGGTGAAATGGCAAGGTCAATGCCTCGACGGCATAGCCTTTTTCCTCGAACGCCGCCTTGACTTCCTGCATGACGGCCGAAGTAGCCCACATGCCGTGGATCAGCAGTACCGGTGGCTTGGAGTGCTCAGTATTCAAAGCAAAATTTCCACAACCGGACTCAGGCAACCGCGCTGAGTTCACCCTTCGGGGACGGAACATTTTCTGCGGCGGCTTCAAACTGCAGCACACCATCGTCTACCGCATCCTCGGTCAACATTTTCTTGTCCTTGCCGTAGTGCATGGTGAGTTTCCAGGGACCATCGCGTCCCTGTCGCGGCATGCGATCTTTGGCGCGGCTGATATACCCCGGAGAGAACGCGTCCAGCATACCAGTGCCCGTTGCGTTATTTTCCGTATCCACAGGCCGCGCCACAGCAAAACCGCCCTTGTGCATGTGCGACAGCAGGCGACAGAAATAGCGGCCGCCGATATCGCTCTTCAGGGTCCAGGGGGCATTGGTGTAACCGAAAATCCACAGGTAGTTGGGGATATCTTCGATCAGTATGCCCTTGTAGGTCATCTTTTGCGGCAGATCCACCGGCTTGCCGTTCAGCTTCACCTGCAGATCACCCATCAGCTGTACGTCCAGTCCTGTGGCCGTCACGATCACATCGGCGTCAAGATGCGCGCCAGACTTCAACACTATGCCATTTTCAGAAAAATGGTCGATTTGATCGGTGGCGATATCGGCTTTACCCGAGCGCAGCACCTCGAAAAAATCCCCGTCCGGTGCCGCACACAAACGTTGCTCCCAGGGTTTGTAATTGGGAGAAAAGTGCCGCATATCAAAGTCCGGCCCCACCCGCTTGCGTACCTGTGACAGCAGCAATTTACGCATGGCATTGGGCCAGCGCTGGCATGCCAGAAACAATCCGCGTTGCAGTAGTACATTACGCATACGCGCCATTTTGAACACCCAGCGCTTGGGCAGGAATTTATTCAGAAAAACGGACAGAGTATCCGTATCTGGCACCGCCATTATGTAGCTCGGCGAACGCTGCAGCATCGTGACTTTGGCGGCCTTCTCCGCCATTGCCGGTACTACCGTGATCGCCGTAGCGCCACTACCGATGACCAAGACTTTCTTGCCGGTGTAGTCGAAGTTTTCCGGCCAGTGTTGCGGGTGCACAATGTCGCCCTTGAAGGATTCCTCGCCCTCAAAGCGCGGACGATAGCCCTGATCGAAATTGTAATAGCCGGCGCAATTCACCAGGAAATTACAGGTAAAGGTTTTCGTTTCTTCGGAAGCTTCATGCAGTGCCGTCAGGGTCCAGAGCTGTTTGGCATCAGACCAGTCGGCACTGACAATTTTCAGGCCGTAGCGCACCTTGTCGTAGAGGCCAAATTGGCGAGCCGTTTCCACAACGTAATTGCGAATATCCCCGCCTTTGGCCAGAACTTTGTCGGAATACCAGGGATTGAAGTCAAATCCGAAACTCGCCATATCCGAGTCGGAACGGATACCGGGATATCGAAACAAATCCCAGGTGCCGCCCATATTTTCCCGGCGCTCGAGAATGCAAATACTTTTATCGGGATAGGCTGCCGCTACGTGGCAGGCTGTACCAATGCCGGAGAGTCCGGCGCCGATGATGATGATCTCATTGTGCATCGCTGACATATTGGCCTCTTTTTATATCTATTGATGACCTGAAGAGAACAATATTTATCCATTTCCATTTGACATTATTGACGAATCGCGACATATTTTTGACGAATCGCGACAAGCCGCGGTCATCGCGATCCTATCGGTGCCAGCTACGCCACCGGCGCAGTACAAACCCCAGCGGCGGTAATCTTATGAGCAGTCTTATTCGGGCGACGAACCTGTGGGGATATGACGAACTGGTCAGAATTCGTGGCGGTGATCCACTGCCACTGCTGCGCCGGTATCGCATAGCGGCAGAGGAAGAAAGGGACGATGAATCCTTTCTGATCTTCAAGGATATGATGGCGTTGTTCGAGGATACTGCGGAAGCATTGCACTTCCCGGAATTCGGCCTCCGACTCGCGGAGTACCAGGGGATGGATATCCTTGGGCCTATCTCGGTCATCGGCCGCAGCTCTGCCACCGTGGGTAGCGCGGTCGACAGTATCGCCCGCTACCTCCCCCTGCATTGCTCGGCCCTGTCACTCACGCAAACCCTGGAAGAGACCGACCTCGGGCAAGTCATCAAGTTAAGCTACCACATAAACGATAAAGAACTGGACAGCAGTATCCAGGCGTATGAACTTGGCATGTCAAACGCCATGCAAGTCATGAAACTCCTTTGTGGGGAGGACTTTGTCCCGCTCGGTGTTTTTTTTATGCACCATCAGCTGGGCGATTCCCGGGTATACCGCGATGTCTTCAAATGTCCGGCACATTTCCAGCAAAACTGGTGCGGCTTTTACTTGCCCACGTCGACATACTCCATCCCCCTATCGAGCGTCGACCACCAGACGTGGCAACTGGCCGAACACTACCTGAATTCACAAAAGCTCCCCGATGCGAATACCATTACTGAAGATGTCACACGACTGATCCGTAGCCTGCTGCCAACCGGCCAGTGCAATAACGAGACCGTCGCTTCGTCCCTGTCCATGCACAAACGCACCCTGCAAAGAAAGCTCGCCAAAGAGAATACGACATTTGAGCAGCTACTCACTGAAGAAAGAAGGAAGCTCGCGCGGGTTTATTTACAGGAGCCGCACATGAAGCTTAGCCAGATTGCCGGTCTTCTTGGTTATTCAGAACAATCCGCAATAAATCGCGTATGCCGGGACTGGTTTGGCACCACGCCGCTAGGGTTTCGCTCACAGCTTGCTCAGAAGGGAAAATAAAGCGGTTGCGTTCACCATTACTCAATGGTTCTTTTCCGCTGGTGTTCTTAACCAGTACAAACGGATCAAACAAGATGCCACCCGTGGTATCAAAACCCACCTTTGCTCAGCCGAAATCCTGTTTCTTCATCCACGGAATAATCCGCTCAAAGGCCCGCTCAATATTTTCGATGGAGGTGGCGTAACTGAAGCGCAGTGCATTGCGGCTGCTCTCACCGAAGGTGTCACCGGCGATGGTACAGACGCCGGTCTCACGCAACAGGCGCAGGGCAACATTGTTGCCATTCACCCCTTCCGGCAACGCCGGAAACATGTAGAAGGCGCCGTCCGGCACATACCCTTCCAGGTAGGGAGTCTGATCGACGAGTTCCACCAGGCGATTGCGGCGTTTTTTGTAGGTCTCCACCGTATCGGCCACAAAACCGCGATCGCCCTTGAGCGCAGCCACGCCAGCCCACTGGCAGGGGGTATTGGCAACGGTGGTGGTAAACATATGGTAGCGGCGCAATTTGCGAATGGCGCCCTGACTGGCAATCAGCCAGCCGATGCGCATACCCGCCATACTGAAGGTTTTGGAAAAACTGCTCATCACCATGACATGATCCAGGTCGGAACAACAGGAAAGCACACTGGCGTAATTGCTGTAGCCGAGATCATCGTAAATCAGATGATCGTAAACCTCGTCGCTGATGACATAGATACCCCGGTAAGCGGCCTCTTGCACGATGGTTTCCACCGTTTCCCGCGGGTAGACAGTACCGGTCGGATTGCTGGGGGAGTTCAGAATAATTGCATGGGTGTTGCTGTCGATCGCATCAATCACTTCCTGGGGGTCCAGCTGGTGATTGTTTTCCGCGCGGGTGGGAATGTATTTCACTTCCCCGCCATTCATACGAATGAGCGGTGCATACAACATAAATGAAGGGTCGGGCACGATAAATTCCCGCCCCGGTGCCGATACCGCCGTCAATGCCAGGTATATGGCTTCAGTGGCGCCGGTGGTGATCAGGATATTTTCCGGCGTAATACTGCGCCCGGAACGTTCGCTGTAATACTCCGCCAGTGCATCGAGCAATTCAGGCAGCCCTGCATCCATGGTGTACCCGGTCTGCCCTGCGTGCAGTGCATCCACGGCCGCATTGACCACGTGGGGCGGTGTCGGCGCGTCCGGCTGCCCGATGGAAAGATGAATTACATCTTCCATGGAGGCCGCCATATTCACCATTTTGCGAATGCCGGGCACGGGGATGGTCAGTAGCGCGGGGTTCCAGACCGGGTCTTCCGACTCGTAAAAATCAAAATCCAACCGGCTCACAGGCTCGCCCCCGTCGCAGCACCCTGTTCAACATGTTCATCAAACAGCGCCGGGCGTTTGTCAGTAAGCGGCGCAGCCAGTTGATAGGCGTGAGCCGCCTGCAACACAGCCGTATCGTTAAAACGCGCGGCAACCAACTGCAGTCCGATCGGCAGGCCCGCACCATCGAAACCGCAGGGAACCGAGATCGCCGGTTGCCCGGTCATATTGAAGGGATAGGTAAACGGCGTCCACGACGGCCAGCGGGTGCTGGGCCAGTCTTCCGGCACTTCCCGCCCGGCCTTGAACGCGGTGATCGGCAGCGTCGGGGTCAGTAGTAAATCGTATTTTTTGTGGAATGCCGCCATGCGTTCGCAGAGTGCCGCGCGTTCATTGACGGCCTCGAGATAGTCCAGCATGGAAAGTTGCGCCGCCTTCTCAGACACGGCTACCAGTTGCGGATCCATCAGACTGCGCTGCTTTTTGCCGATGTCACGGAGCGCGTTGGCAGCGCCGCCGTAAAACAGATGCCCGAATGCCGCCAGCGGGTCGTCAAATCCCGGGGCCACCTCGGTCACTTCCGCACCAAGGGACTGCAGCAGTTTTGCCGCCGCGCGCACGCTTTCCTCAACTTCGCGATCTACCTGCACATAACCGAGTGTTGCACTGAAGGCGATGTGCACACCGCGTAACAGATCCTCGGGTTCACCGTTCAGCGCCGACAGATAGTCGATATTGCGCCGCGGTATGGCGTTGGTATCCCGACTGTCCGCTTCCGCCAGTACATTCATCAACAGTGCACAGTCCGGTACCGTCCAGGTCATGGGGCCTGCATGTGCCAGGGTGCCAAAGGGGCTCGCCGGCCAGTGCGGTACTTCACCGAAGCTCGGCTTTAACCCCACCAGACCACTGAAGCCAGCGGGTATACGGATGGAACCGCCAGCATCGGTACCCAGCGCCAGTGGGCCCATACCCAAGGGAACCGCGGCCGCACTACCGCCACTGGAGCCTCCGGCGGTTTTATCGGGATTCCAGGGATTACAGGTGACGCCATCGACCGGGTTGTCGGTCACCCCCTTCCAGCCAAATTCCGGCGTGGTGGTTTTCCCCAGCGGAACGGCGCCATTGCGATTGAGTGCCGCGACACTGGGCGCTTCCTTGCCCAGGGTGGATTTTGGATCAATGGTTTTCGACCCTTTGATGGTGGGCCACTGGGGTGTCAGGAAGACGTCTTTAATGGCAACGGGAACGCCGTCCAGCAGGCCTTTGGTATTCCCCTGCTGGTAGCGCTGCTCGGATTCCCGGGCCAGATTCAAGGTGGTTTCGGCGTCCACCAGGTTGAAGGCATTTACCACCGGGTTACAACGCTCTATCTGTCGGAGCATGGCCTGGGCGGCATCGACCGGGGAGAATTGCTTGTCTTGGTAACCTTGCAGTAACTCCAGGGCGGACATGCGCAGCAGCTCGGTCATCGGGGTTATTCTCCGGCTAGGGTGATCTCTGTCGTTTTTGTGACAACTCCCCTAATGTAGACCTAATTCGCGCCTGTTCGTTGAAATTGACGTAGAAGAAGCCGCCCCGATTTTGCAAAGCTTACTCGCAATATCAATTTACTGACGGGATTCGCAAAATTCCCACACTTCCATCTGCGCCGGCACCAAGAATCAGATTGTTACCTGCCGCCAGGGTGTAAAAGCCCGCTCCCGCTAAAGCCTGCCAGCTGTTTCCAGCGTCAAAAGAAATATCGCTGGCGGTCTTGCCGCTGGCGACACACAGGCTGTCAATGCAGGCCATGGCGGTACGCAATCCGCGCTGTCCATTATCCGCGACTTGCCACTCGCCATCGGATAACTGCGCCAGGTTGTTGTAGCGCCCGGGCCTGTCCTGGTAGTCGCCGCCCAGCACAAAAACACGCCCCTGTGTGTTCAGCGCCAGTGCGTAACCGCCGGATGTCTGGGTTTTCTGATGCAGCGGCACCGGGCTGCGCTGCCAGCTCTGGCCGAAATCTTCACTGCTATACACCGACGCCGCGAAACCACCGGTGGTAAACCAGGCCTTGCCCCCCGCCCCGCTGATCAGGGTATTGCCACTGGCCGCGAAGGCGGCCTCTTTGGGCAATATTGCAGGAATCTTGTTCTCGCCAACCCGGGTCCAGCTGCGACCGCCATCTTTCGTTATCCTGACCACATAAAAGCCGTCGACCGGGTCCCCCAGTAACAGGCCGTGGTTGCGGTCCCAAAAGGCGATGGAATCGAAAAATCCGGTTTCATCCGGATTTTCATACAACAATTGCCAACTGCTACCGCCATCCTCCGTCAGATACAGGCGCGAGTCACTGCCACTGCCCACGCCCATAACAATCGCAGTGTCATCGTCAAACAACTGGATATCCCGAAAATCCGTTGCGGGTAGATCCTTGACCGAGACATCCTGCCAGCTTTGCCCACCGTCCATCGATTTGAATACCGTGTTGTCGGTACCACTGACCCAGAGACTCCCAGGGCCAACAGCGCTACCGCGCAGCGATGCCGGTTTACTCAGTTCCGCCCGTTGCCATTGGACCGTCTCTCCCGCAGTGCTGGAAGGCGTTGCAAAAGCAAGACTATTTGCAAAAGTAACCAGACCACCAGTGAGTACGAAAAGCAGCGAATAGATTGACTGATACACGATAAGTCCTCAGTAATTATTGTTATTTATCCACAGCGCCTTTGACGCAAGGACGTTCACACCCAACATCTGTGGTGTCATAGCAGCAAGACAAGTTCAGCTGGTTCAACCAGAGACTGCCGGCATCGAAATACCGTAACGTTGCGCCAAAGACTGCAGGTCTTCAACGATGGTCGGATAGAGATTGACCCCATTCGCCAGCTGCTCACTGCGCAATTGCCAGGCGCGCTGGCCGGGCACCCTTGGCGCGGCACCATCATCCGTATCACAAGCTTCCCACAGCTGAGTCAGTGCGGCCACCTGCCGCAGGAAATTGTGCGAGCTGCCAAAGGCGGCGGGATCTATAACCTGTAGGAAAACGGAGTTTGCCTCATCGTCATCTGCCACTGCATCCGCGCGGCCATAACCTCCGAGCCCCATGGAAAGTATCTCGAGCATGGCCGACAGCGCCGCGCCCTTGTAACCGTGATCCGCACCACCCACCGGCAATATGCTGCCGCCCTGGTTAAACGCCGCGGGGTCATCCGACAGCTTGCCATCGCGGTCCTTCAAATACTGGTTGGGCAGTTTTTTCCCTTCCCGCTCGGCGCGGGCCACATAGCCCCCCGCAGTCACCGACATGCTGATATCAAACAGTAGTGGGTAGTCGGCTGCTGGTGCACAAAAGGCAATGGGGTTGGCCGAGAACAGCGGAGTCTTACAGCCCTGAGGAGATACCGTTCGCTCTGCAGGGGTGGAACAGGTCAGGATGGCAACGCAATTGCGCTCTACAATTTTTGGCAGATAGGCCGCTAGACAGGCGATATGTTGGCTGCGCCGAATAGTCCCGGTAACCACGCCATACTCGCCCACACGTTCCAGGGCCTGGTCGAGCGCCTTGTTCACTACCCAGGGACCGGGAAGAAAATCCGCATCCCAGTTAAAACAGTTACCCCGGTCGGCGAGCACATGGGGTTCACCGGTCAGGCGGGAAGCCCCCTGCTCCAGCCAGCTGAGATTACTGGCAACCCGATGCAGACCATGGGTCGTAAAGCCCATCAGGTCCGCCTGCAGAAAGGTTTCTGCCATGACATCGGCTCGTTCCGGAGCCAAACCCGTAGTGGCGAAAAGGTCACTGGCAAATTGCTTGAGGGATTCTGCGCTGTAACGATGTGTCATTGCCTCTCCTGTCTGCGACGCTAATCAGCGCCTACTGATTTTTTCTACTGGAAACTTATGCTCGGAAATACGCAGCTCAGTGGTCAGACACTTTTCCCCGTAAATTTTTTATCTGTCCACGCCGCGACTTGTGCTGTAACCGGCGCTCCTTGGAACCCTTGGTCGGTTTTGTAGGCAATCGCTTTTTCGGCGTTTTCAAAATGCCTTTGATCAGTAGGCTCAACCTTTCCAGGGCATCGGCCTTGTTCTTCTCCTGGGTGCGGAAACGCTGCGCTTTGATGACGACTATGCCGTCCGACGACACTCGCTGGTCGCGTAAATTTAGCAGACGCTGTTTGATCTCTTCCGGCAGGCTCGAATTTCCGATATCAAAACGCAGGTGAATGGCCGAAGACACTTTGTTGACATTCTGCCCACCCGCCCCCTGCGCCCGCACCGCGCTGATCTCTACTTCGCTTTCGGGAATTTGAATTTGGTTAGAAATAATCAACATGAAAAACTCTCTGGATATTCGCGCAAAGCCTAACCTTTTCCATCAACTATGCTCAAACTGTACGGCGTCAAAATTGCTGGTCGGAAATCATGTGAGCGGCGAACTAAACCTGCGCCCCTCGGCAACTCCTGGGAATCCTGCGGATGGAAAAACCAAACAATTTGGACCAAGCCCACTATAACCCGCCTGTATTTTACGCGGCTACCACCGTGCTGTTGCTGATGGTGGCTTATGCGGTGATTGCACCCGAGCACGCCACCGCCACCTTCAAGGCACTGCAATCCTGGGTCGTGGTACACATGAGCTGGTACTACGTGCTGGTGGTCGCGATCATTCTGGTCGGCACTATCATGATCGCATTTTCCAGCTTCGGGGCGATCAAGATGGGGCCGGAACATGCAGAGCCCGAGTACGATTTTGTCTCCTGGTTTGCCATGCTGTTTTCCGCCGGCATGGGCATAGGCCTGTTATTTTTTGGCGTAGCCGAGCCGGTCATGCACTATCTGGAGCCCCCGGTGGGTGAAACAGGTACCGTGGCGGCCGCGCGCGAAGCCATGGTGATTACCTTTTTCCACTGGGGGTTTCACGCCTGGGCCATCTACGCCATCGTCGCCCTGATCCTCGCCTATTTCAGTTACCGCCATAAACTGCCGCTTACCTTGCGTTCGGCACTCTACCCCATGATCGGCGACCGCATCTATGGTCCCATCGGCCACGCCGTCGATGTGTTTGCCATTGTCGGTACCGTATGCGGCGTGGCCACAACCCTCGGTTACGGGGTGCTGCAAATCAACTCCGGGCTCAATCATTTGTTCGGACTACCGGTGGGCGCCGGTGTCCAGGTAGCCCTGATTATTGTTACCACCATTCTCGCCACCATATCGGTTGTGATGGGGCTGGATGCCGGCATCAAGCGCCTGTCGCAAATCAATATGACGCTCGCCGCGATCATGCTGGTGATGGTGCTGCTGCTGGGCAGTACCGTATACCTGTTGCAGGCTTTTGTGCAGAACTTCGGCAGCTATCTGTCTGAAATCGTCAGCAAGACATTCAACCTGTTTGCCTACCAGCCAACCGATTGGCTTGGTGGTTGGACCATCCTCTACTGGGGCTGGTGGATGTCCTGGTCTCCCTTTGTCGGACTGTTTATCGCGCGCATTTCCCGCGGTCGCACCATTCGCGAGTTTGTTGTCGGGGCAATGATGGTACCGGCAATCCTGACCATGCTGTGGATGACCTTTTTTGGGAATTCTGCCATCCATATGATTCTGAATGAGGGACTTACCGAGCTCGGGGAGATAGTCGCGCAAGACCAGTCTGTTGCCCTCTTCCAGTTTCTGGAGCAGTTTCCTTTTTCCTCGGTGTTTTCGTTCGTGGCGGTGATCATGGTGATTGTGTTCTTCGTCACCTCTGCCGATTCCGGGGCACTGGTGGTTAACATGCTGTCATCCCATGGCCGCGACGATACCCCGCTGTGGCAACGGATATTCTGGTGCTTTCTCATTGGCGTGGTTGCCATTGCGCTGCTGCTGGCGGGCGGGCTCGGCTCCCTGCAGACCGCGGTCATTGCCAGCGCCCTGCCATTCTCCGCGATTCTGCTGGTGGCCATGTACGGACTGATCACCGCGCTGCGCACCGATACGGTCAAACGCATTACCCAGAGCGCCATCGTCGCGCCGATCAGTGCCCGCAATCCGGTGGTCTGGCAACGGCGCCTGAAAAACGCACTGCAACTGCCGTCACTGTCAGAGGTACACGAATTCATCCGCGATACCGGTAGACCGGCACTGGAGGAGTTCGCCGCGGAAATACGCAAGAATGGCTACGAGGCGACAATCTCGGAAAGTGAAAACGCGTCGGTGCAGATTGAAGTACTCCAGGGTGAAGAGGTCAGTTTCATTTATGGCCTGCACCCCAAAGCCACCATCAAGCCCGATGCCAGCAATCCGGAACAGGAGCTGGACGACAGCTACGACGATGGCTCGCCGGACAAGTATTTCCGCGCGGAAGTCCACCTCTACGAGGGCGGCCAGGATTATGACGTGATGGGCTGGACCAAGGACCAACTACTGACCGATATGGTGTCGCAGTACGAACGCCACCTGCAGTTCCTGCATACCTTGCGATAAGGCGGCACCTTAATAACGCAAATTCAGGCGCCAGAACTGGCCTGGTGTTTCGTAAATACACGCCAAACAAGTTCGTGACCAATCAGACGAATTTAGTTTCGACAGATCTTCCAATCGCACGTTTGGCTCGGTTAATATCGGACAGGTTCCGGTATTAACCGGACTTACACCACATAAAAATAACGACGCAAGCACAGGCCAAAAGCCGTTCAACGGCCAACCCATAACACTGTGCATCGCGATGTAAGGAGATAAACATGCCCAACGCCAAGCGCAGCCTGGCGGCCGCCATAGCGGTTGCTTCCCTGACCTCCGGCCTGAGTACCTTTGCCCAGGCCTCTGCTGACGACTCCCCCTTCTCACAAGTGATCGCCTTCGGTGACAGCCTTACGGATGTCGGTAATGCCGGTGTATTCACCAGTGGCGACAGCAAACAGGCAGCCATCAGTCTGATGTCCCAGAACCTTGGCCTGGGCCCGGTGGCCCCCTCCTGCGCAGATATGTACCTTTGTCTTCCCGAGGTTGACCCGACGCTGAGTGAAGACCAACTGCTGGCGTCCGCGCAGGCACAGGTGCGCGCGGCGCTGCCCAATGTGGGCGGCGGTTGGGCCGTAGGCGGACACCGTGCGGCGGATGTACTGCTGAACATCCTCGGCACCCGCGGCTACCTGCAATACCTGGATGAACAGGGCCTTACCCTGAATCCCAACGCCCACAACTTTGCCAGTGCCCTGTTGCCAGATCCCACCCGCGAAACGTCCACCGGCCTGTATGCCGACCTGACCCTGCTGGGCCTGCTGCTCCAGGGGCCAGATGCAGTGGCACAGCTGCGCGCAGGTGCCGCCCAGGCAGAAGCACAAGGTGATGCGACCACTGCTGCACAACTCACTGCCCAGGCTGACGGGCTGCAGGCACAGATCGACGCGGCGCCCGCCGCCATCGTTGCCGATTCCGGCAGCACCGGTAATCCACACCCCCTCGGACTCGGCTACCTGGAAACGAATAGTGGTCGCGCCGATGGCCAGGCACTGTACTGGGTAAACGGCGGCGGCAACGACCTGCTGGCCGGATTTACCGCAGCGCTCAGTGGCACTATTACCGCCGAACAGTTTGGCGCCCAGGCCGGCCTCGCCGCCAGCATGCTCGCGGATGGTGCCGAAGCACTTTCAAATGCAGGTGCGAATTACATCCTGGTTTCCAATGTGCCGGATATCAGCAGTACCCCCGGTATGTACGCCGCCGTGAGCCAGGCGGTAGCCGCCAGCCCGGAAGCCGCGCAGCTGGCCAATGCGGTAACCGCAGGACTGATGACCCAGGAGCAGGCGGACGCGCAATTGGCTGCCGCCATCGACAGCACCCTCGCCCAGGCCAGCGGCGCCGTCTCTCTGTTCAACAACACCCTGCTGACAGACGCCCGCGATATCGACGGCGTGCTGATGGTGGATATGGAGGGCATTCTCAAGGTCACCCTGGAGAATGCCGCGGCCATGGGCTTCGCCACAGAATTTGACCAAAGCACCCTGTGCTATGACGGCGGCAGCTGTATCGAGCATCCGGTCTACGGCAAAAACGGCAGCGCCCCGGATGCCAGCAAGCTGGTATTCAACGATGCGGTACACCCCACCCAGGCAGCACAGGCTGTACTGGCGGACTACTACACCGCAGTGGTCAATGCCGCACAGGTTGCCGGCCAGTTGCCGGATATGGGCCTACAGGCATCTCGCAGCCACGTCAGTACGTTAGAGGAGAGTTTCATTGGTAGTCGCTACCGCACGGCAGAAACCGGTGTCTTTGTCAGCGGAGTGTTCGGCAACAGCGACTATGACAACAGCCTCGCGCCAACCGCCAGTGGCGACGCCAGCGGCAGCCTGATCGGCGCCGGCTATGCACTGCGCGACAATGTGCAGCTGGGTTTCGCCGTCAGCCGCTCCGACCTGTCCCTGGATAACAGCCAGAGTAACGTCGACTCCACTTCCACCAACTACAGCCTTTACAGCCGCTTCCATCACAATGAGTTCTTTGTGGACGCCAGCGTGACCATGACCGATGTAGACTACGACCGTGTCGGCCGCCAGCTGCAGCTAGGTAACCAGTTCAATGGCACCCTGGAAGCGGCCACCAGCGGCGAAAACACTACCCTGGACCTGACCGGTGGTCTCAATATTTCTGCTGGCGACTCCCGCTTCGGTCCTTTTGCCGGGGTTACCAAAGTCACCGCGGAAGTCGACGGCTACCGTGAAGACGCAATGGACGGCTTTACCTACACCGGCGCCAACGGCGAGCAGATGGACCCCTTCGGGATGAATTTCGGTAGCCAGGAGCGCCGCTACACCACCATGCGACTCGGTGCCTTCGCCGACAAAGCCTGGGGCAAGGTGAGTGCCTATGGACAAGTCTGGTATGAAGACACCACCGGTACCGAAAACGATTCGCTGGAAGTGGGCGTCAAGTCCATGACCGGCAACATGAACGCCATGCCCAGTTACGCCAGCAAGGACACGGGACTGTTTGAAGACGGTGCCGGCGCACTACTGGGACTGCGCTGGCAGGCAGCCGATACCATTGCGGTAAGCGCCAACCTGACGGCCCGCCCGAGCTCAGAACAGGGTTCCCTCAATGTAACCTACCGCTTCTGATTTTTTCAGGGCCGACCTTTTTATCGCGCCCACTTCGGTGGGCGTTTTTCTTGGTAAATAACACTGTATGTACCTGTTAACGACCGAACGCCTGCAATTGCGTGAACTGACCGACAGCGACGAAGATGCGCGCTTTACCCTTGCCCTGGTCAACGACCCGGACTTCCATCGCTATATCGGCGACCGCGGTGTGCGCACGGTGGAACAAGCCCGCCACTACCTGGTTCAGGGGCCCATCACCATGTACCGGCAACACGGCCTTGGCATGTACCGCGTGGAGCTAAAGGATGGCACCCCTGTCGGGCAGTGCGGACTATTGCGCAGGCAGGGACTTGATGATGTGGATATCGGCTTTGCCTTTTTCCCCGAATACCGCGGCAAAGGTTATGCACTGGAGGCCGCTAGTGCGGTAATGGCCTGGGGCAAACAACAACTTGGGCTGCGCCGGATTGTCGCCATCGCCTCGCCGGACAATCGCGCTTCTATCCAATTGCTGGAAAACCTCGGGCTGACCAGAGAGGGCAATATCACCCTGCCCGGTGACGATGAAGAACTTCTGCTGATGGGCTGGACCCAAGCGAAATAAGGCCCACACCTCAATACAAAAAAGCGAGCCGAAGCTCGCTTTTTTGTTTTCTACGGATCCTTCTTAATCCGCACTAGTGCGCACTGGCAGAACCGGCGCCCTGCGGGAAGCGAATGCTCTCCACCATTTCCTGAACATCTTCCGGTGCTTCGCGGGTCACTTTGGCCACCGCAATGGCCACCGCAAAGTTCAACAGCATGCCCAGGGTACCGATGCCCTCCGGCGAGATACCAAACCACCAGTTGTCCGGGGTATTCGCCGCCGGGTTGATGAACTTGAAGTAGCAGATATAAGCCGCGGTAAACAGGATACCGGAGACCATACCGGCAATGGCGCCTTCCTTGTTCATCCGTTTGGAGAAGATCCCCATGATGATCGCCGGGAAGAAGGACGAGGCCGCAAGCCCGAAGGCAAAAGCCACCACCTGCGCCACAAAGCCTGGTGGATTGATCCCGAGATAACCGGCAATACAGATGGCCACCGCCGCCGCAGAACGCGCGTAGAGCAGTTCCTTTTTCTCACTGATGTTCGGCATCAGGTTCCGCTTCAGCAGGTCGTGGGAAATGGAGGTGGATATCACCAGCAACAGGCCCGCAGAGGTGGACAGTGCGGCGGCGACACCACCGGCAGCAACCAGAGCGATCACCCAGGCCGGCAGGTTGGCAATTTCCGGATTCGCCAGCACCATGATGTCGCGATCGACACTCATCTCATTGCGCTCGTCACCGGAGTAGAACATTTTGCCGTCGGCATTCTTGTCTTCCCATTTGATCAGACCGGTTTCTTCCCAGTTACTGATCCAGCTCGGTGCTTCCGCGTGGGCGGTACCCTGGCCGTCGGCGCCGTTGATGGTATCGATCATGTTCACCCGCGCGAAGGAGGCGATGGCCGGCGCAGTGGTATAGAGCAGTGCGATAAACAGCAGTGCCCAGCCAGCAGATTTACGCGCATCACGTACTTTCGGCACAGTGAAGAAGCGCACGATCACATGCGGCAGTCCAGCGGTACCCACCATCAGCGCAGCGGTAATGAAAAATACATCAATGGTACTTTTGGTGCCCGAGGTGTATTCCGCGAATCCGAGTTCCGCCGAGAGGCCATCGAGCTTATCGAGTAAATAGGTACCGTCCGACAGCATGCCGCCGAAGCCGGTCTGCGGCAGTACATGGCCGGTCATCATGATGGAGATGAAAATTGCCGGCACCATGTAGGCGAAAATCAGTACGCAGTACTGAGCTACCTGGGTATAGGTAATCCCCTTCATACCGCCGAGGACCGCGTAGAAGAACACCACACCCATACCGATGACCACACCGGTGGCAATATCCACTTCCAGGAAGCGGGAGAAGACCACACCCACACCGCGCATCTGCCCGGCCACATAGGTGAAGCACACGAAGATCGCACAGATCACCGCGACGGTCCGCGCGGCCTGGGAATAATAGCGATCACCGATAAAGTCCGGCACGGTAAACTTGCCGAACTTGCGCAGGTATGGCGCCAGACAGAGTGCCAGCAGCACATAGCCACCGGTCCAACCCAGCAGATACACGGCGCCGTCGTACCCCATAAAGGAAATCAGGCCGGCCATGGAAATAAACGAGGCCGCCGACATCCAGTCCGCCGCCGTCGCCATACCATTGGCCACCGGGTGCACGCCGCCACCGGCCACATAGAAGTCGGTGGTGGAACCGGCACGGGCCCAAAGCGCGATACCGATATAGAGAACGAATGTCGCACCGACAATCAGGAAAGTATGGCTCTGTACGTCCATGGCTCAGTGACCTCCCTGCAGTTGTTGTGCTTCAGGCTGCGCGTCGGAAGCGTCGGCCTGCGCAGCGGGCTCGTCATCCTCGTAGACACCGTATTTGCGATCCAGTTGATTCATCTTGTAGACGTAGACAAAAATCAGCGCGAGGAACATATAAATCGCGCCCTGCTGGGCAAACCAGAAGCC
Source organism: Microbulbifer sp. ALW1 (assembly GCF_009903625.1). Classification (NCBI taxonomy): domain Bacteria; kingdom Pseudomonadati; phylum Pseudomonadota; class Gammaproteobacteria; order Cellvibrionales; family Microbulbiferaceae; genus Microbulbifer; species Microbulbifer sp. ALW1. The sequence continues at coordinate 3,949,994 of NZ_CP047569.1, forward strand.
AAGCTTGAAACCACCAATGCGAATCTGGTTCAGCTCATCCACCAATAAGATGCCGCAACCAAAGGACACCACAAACCACACCACCAGCAAGCTGAACATCAGCTTGAGATTCTCTCGCCAGTAATCACTGGCCTTCTGCTTATTCTCGAAACTCATCGTCGTTACTCCACTATTATTGTTCGCTGGTTGAGATCGAAATCATCTGTGCCGGGAGCAAGGCGCTCCCGAAAACATCAGAATACATATTTAACGGAAAACTGCAGTCGCTGGAGCTCCCCGCTGTCATCCGCCAGTAAGCCGCTCAGGTTTTCCACCTCCTTGCTGGCAAAAATATACTCGCCGCCCAGGGTCATCTTCGGCACCGGCGAGTACATCAGGTTCAGGTGCAAGCTCTGGTAGGAGGAAGGCGTCATATCGGAAACGATATCGGGGTTATCCGCGGCCGTCGCGGAGAGCACCAGGTTGCTGCGCCACTGGTCGCTCCAGAAGTGCCGCAGGGCCACATAGCCGCCGTGCTGGTCGATCAGTTCGATATCCCCGTCGACCGGATCAATAATGCCGCCGCGATAACTGTTCAGGCCCAGGTAGCGCCCCAGCGCATTGCCATAGCTGTACATAAAGCGCAGGTCGTCGCGCCCCAGTTGCCACTTGCCGGCGAGGCTGATGGCGTAACCCTGTTCCGATTCATTGCCGCCATCGGTGTGGTCGTAGGCCAGTTCGCGGCTCATGGAGGCGATGGAGTAGTTGAGGTCGCCGATGCTGTTGTCGTAACGCAGGATCAGGTCGGGGCGAGAGTTATCGTCGTAAGGATTTTCCGTACCGTTGTACAGGGTGGTTGCCGGGTTTTCTGCGGCAACCTGTACCTTGCCGCTGCCTAACCCCTGGGTATAGCGGATCTGCGGCTGACGCTCGAATACGGTGCCGACAGGGCCGACAAAATCCAGGCCTTCCGGCAGTGTGCCCACGTTGAAAAAGGTGGACCAGGCCTGCCCCGCCAGCAGCGAGCGCTCACCATCGATATTCCAGTCAATATACGCATGGCGCAGACGCTGGGCGTAAGAGTTGCTAATGCGTTCATCCCCCTGTGCACCCGCCATGGCGTCAATCTCGAGATGAGTATTCACACTGCCGGCACCCAGCTCGGTAGAGGATTTGAAAAACAGGCGGGTGGATTTGGCGTGGGCGTTGTAGTGCATATCCCCACCTTCACCGCCGATAGGAATCGTGGAGGGCACCAGGAAATCCTCGCCGATGCCGGCGGTTGCCGCGCTGCCATCGGAGTAATCACTGAAGATACTGTCCAGTTTGATATAACCGCCGATCTGGATATCGGTGTTGCCGAAGGTCGTGGTCTTGGGTGGCTCCGGGTTTTCCACCACTGGCTTATCGCTGGACGCCTGGGTTGCGGCCAGTTGATCCACCTGCGCCTGCAGTTCGGTAATACGCTGCTGCAGCTCGGCGGCGGTCATTTCTGACGATGCCAAATCGTCTGACTGGGCCGCCAATGCGGGCAGTCCATTCACCATCGCTGCCAGCGCCACCGCGCCGGCCAATTTGCTTTTTATTATTTTTACTGACATAGCCGTTGTCCTTGCCGTTGTCTGTTGGCTCTTGTTATCGAAGAGGGGAATAAGCAACTCCAAGCAAACAACTTCACGGCGCACTCGGGTATTAACCATTGGTCTAAATTTGCGGTCGGGTTCGACCAATGTCTAGGTGCGCAACTGGTACGCAGTGATAGTAACCGCCCCTCTCTTTAGCTGCCTTTCGACTTTTGTCTAATACGACCTGCCGCGGCCCCGGTGCCAGAATGCACCGCATAAGAATCTGCACTGATGAGAGGCCTGACCGTGACCAGCCAACAAGAAACCTATTTGGTACCCGAAAGCTACGCCGCCAACTCCCTGCTGGACGAAGACCGCTATTTCGAACTGTACAACCGCTCGATTCAGGACCCAGACGGCTTCTGGCGCGAGCAGGCCCAGCGCATCGACTGGATCCAGCCCTTCACCCAGGTCAAGGACACCTCCTTTGCCAAGGACGACCTGCATATTCGCTGGTTTGCCGACGGCAAGCTGAACGTGGCAGCCAACTGCCTGGACCGCCACCTGGAGAAGCACGGCGACGACACCGCCATCCTGTGGGTGGGCGATGAGCCGGGCACCGCGCGCGAAATCAGCTACCGGGAACTGCACCGGGACGTGTGCCGCTTTGCCAATGGCCTGAAAAGTCTTGGCGTAACCAAAGGCGATGTAGTGACCATCTACATGCCGATGGTGCCGGAGGCCGCTGTGGCAATGCTCGCCTGCGCCCGTATCGGAGCGGTGCACTCGGTGGTTTTTGCCGGCTTCTCCCCGGAAGCGCTGGCCGGACGTATGGACGACGGCCAGTCCCGCATCCTGGTTACCGCCAACGCAGGCCGCCGCGGTGGCCGCTCGGTACTGCTGAAACAGAATGTCGACAAGGCGGTGGCCCTGTGTAAGGAAACCACCGTGGAAAATGTGGTGGTATTCAACTATCTCCAAAACAGTACCGACGATGCCACCGACTGGAACCCGGCCATCGACCGCGACTATGGCGAATTGATCGCCGCGCAAAGCGACGACTGCCCGGCAGAAATCATGGGTGCAGAAGACCCGCTGTTTATCCTCTACACCTCCGGCTCCACCGGCAAACCCAAGGGCGTACTACACACCAGCGGCGGTTACATCACCTATGCCGCGCTCACCCACGAATACGTGTTTGATTACCGCCGCGGCGAGCGCTACTGGTGCGCCGCGGATATCGGCTGGATCACCGGCCACAGTTACATCCTCTACGGGCCGCTGGCGAACGGCGCCACCACCGTAATGTACGAAGGTGTACCCCACTACCCGGACGTTACCCGGGTGGCACAGATCATCGACGATCACCAGATCACTATTCTCTACATTGCCCCCACGGCCATTCGCGCGCTGATGGCGGAAGGCAACAAAGCCGTCGCTGGTGCCAACCTGGAAAGCCTGCGTCTGCTAGGCACCGTGGGCGAACCGATTAACCCGGAAGCCTGGAAGTGGTATCACCGCACCTTCGGACGTGGCCAGTGCCCGATCGTGGATACCTGGTGGCAGACGGAAACCGGCGGCGCCATGCTCACCCCCCTGCCCGGCGCCACCGCGCTCAAGCCCGGGTCGGCCACCCGCCCCTTCTTCGGCGTACAACCGGCACTGGTGGACAATGAGGGTCAAATTCTCGATGGCGCCACCGAAGGCAATCTGGTGTTACTGGGCAGCTGGCCCGGGCAAATGCGCACCGTATTTGGCGACCACCAGCGCTTTGCCGATACCTATTTCAGTACTTTTGAAAACATGTATTTCACCGGCGACGGTGCGCGCCGCGACGAAGACGGTTACTACTGGATCACCGGCCGTGTAGATGACGTACTGAACGTGTCCGGCCACCGCATGGGCACCGCGGAACTGGAAAGCGCACTGGTCGCCCACGAGGCCGTGGCCGAAGCCGCGGTGGTGGGTTACCCACACGACATCAAGGGCCAGGGCATTTATATTTACGTAACCCTGAACAGCGGTATCGAACCCAGTGAAGAAATGCGTATAACCCTGCGCAACTGGCTGCGCTCCGAGATTGGCCCCATCGCCACCCCGGACGTGATTCAGTGGGCACCCGGCCTGCCGAAAACCCGTTCCGGCAAGATCATGCGCCGAATCCTGCGCAAAGTGGCGGCGGACGAATGCGACCAATTGGGCGACACTTCCACCCTTGCCGATCCAGGCGTGGTGGACAACCTGGTGGCCAACCGCGCAGCGGTGACCAGTTAATCAAGCGACCCCGAACGATCGGCAGCAGACCCCGATAAAAAATAACAACAGGAATCGGTGGGATTTTCCCGGTACACTTTTTCACCTGTGCTCTTTTGGCAAGCTGCCTGGGAGCACGGGTGTTACCGAGGTACTACTGAGGTACTACTGAGGTATTACCGAGAAAAGTCCCACCGCCTAGGGATGCATAGCGATGAACGATCACACCGACAGCGGGCAACCTGCCCGACAATTCATTATTGCGGACGACCACCCCCTGTTCCGCAATGCCCTGCGCCTGTCGATCCAACAGACCTTTCCCGGCGCGATCATTTTTGAAGCCTGCGATATGCAGAGCCTGCAGCAGTGTGTGGCAGACCACCCCCACTGCGACCTGCTACTGCTGGACCTGCATATGCCCGGTGCCCACGGTTTCAGTGGGCTTATTTTTCTCAGCGGCCAGTATCCACAACTGCCGGTGATGGTGGTTTCCGCCAATGAAAAACCGGAAATCATGTGTCGCGCCATCGACTACGGGGCCTGCGGCTTTTTGCCCAAGTCGGCGCCCGTGGAACAGATCGCAGAAGCCTTACAGCAAAGCCTGGAAGGTGAGATCTGGTTACCACCAGCGGTAGCCGAGCGATATGAATCGGCTGGCACGGCAGACGACAACGAGGTGGTGGATGTCATTGCCACACTGACCCCGCAACAATTTCGCGTCGCCACCATGCTGGCAGAAGGGCTGCTGAACAAGCAGATCGCCTATGAAATGCAGGTCACCGAGGCCACGGTGAAAGCGCACCTCACCGCACTGTTTCGCAAGCTGGACGTCAATTCGCGCACTCAGGCGGTACTGGCGCTCAGCAGTCTGGATGTAGAGGCTCCGGGGCAATTTTCGCCGCCCCAGAAACCCGCCTCCAAAAGTAACCAGGTCAACTGATATTGCTTTTCGCCGTGCGCGCCAGACGCCGCACCAGATTGCGTAACACCGCCGGCTTCACCGGTTTGGGTAAATAAAACCAGCCGTGCTCGGTCGCCGCACTGCGAATTTCTTCTGACGTATCGGCGCTGACCACAATGCCTGGCAAGTCGCTCTGCCAGTGCGTACACAAGGCCTCCAGCGCATCGATGCCGGTGGCATCCCGGTCCAGGTGATAATCCACGATCACCAGCGCCGGTGGACTGCGCAGTTGCCAGCGCGCCAGCGCCTCTTCCAGTGACACCGCCGTGACCACCCGGCAGCCCCAGCCACTGAGCAAACTCTCCATACCGCGCAGAATCTGTCGTTCATTGTCGATGCACAACACCGGCACCGCCGACACATTCGCTACCTCGGCGACACTGGCAGCTTCCGCCGGCGTTTCGCGGGCTTCGCCGAGGGGCACGCGGATACTGAACATGGAGCCACGCCCGGGAATGGATGCCAGCCCCAGCTGGTGACCCAGCAGGTCTGCACTGCGACGGGCGATGGCGAGACCGAGTCCCAGCCCCTTGTCTGCGCTGCGCTCACTGCTGCCGAGACGCACAAACTCATCGAAGATTTCCTCTTTAGCGCTATCGGCAATACCGGGGCCGGTATCCCACACCTGAATCTCCAGCTGCGGCTGGCCGTTGCGGTCGGTACGCCGGCGCACACCCAATAGCACGCGACCGCGCGAGGTATAGTGCAATGCATTGCTGAGGAAGTTCTGCAGTATCCGTCGCAGCAGGTGGCGATCGCTGATGACCCAAGCGTCCGTGGGCACATACCTCAGTGCCAGGCCACGTTCACTGGCGAGCGCAGAAAATTCGGCATTAAGTCCGTCGAGCAACTGGCGCAGGGGAAAGTGGTCCCGTTTCGGCGTCAGGTTACCGGCATCCAGCCGGCTGATTTCCCGCAGTGCACCGATCAACTGTTCCGCCGAAGTGAGTGCGCTGTCGATGTAGTGAATATCATCGCCCATTTCCCGCCAGCTGCCCGCGGCGGCCTTGTTTTGCAAGGAGGCGATAAACAGGCGTGCGGCATTGATCGGCTGCAACAGGTCGTGGCTGGTGTGGGCGAGAAAACGGGTTTTGGCCGCGTGCAGTTCACGGATTTTCACTTCCGCTTCAGCGCGGCGGCGATTCTCCTGCTGCAACGCGCGGTTGCTGTCGGAGAGTTCCGCGGTGCGCTGCTGCACCCGATCCTCCAGACTGCGGCGGGTTTCTTCCAGTGCGTCCACCGCCGCGCGATATTCGCTGATGTCGGTAAAGGTGGTGACGAAACCGCCCCCGGGCATCGGGGTTCCGCGTACTTCCACAATGGCACCGCTGGGCAATCGGCGCTCGAAGCGGTGGGCGCTGCCGTGGCGCAGCAGGTCCAGGCGCCGCTCGATATGCCCCTCCAACGCTTCGGGATCCTCCCTGTCGCCATAGAGGCCGCGCTCGGCATTGTGGCGATAGAGCGACTCCACCGGACAACCGATATACAGCAACCGCTCGGGGTAATCGAACAATTCGAGATACTGGCGGTTCCAGGCCACCAGCCTCAGCTCCGCATCCACTACGCTGATGCCCTGGCTGATGGTTTCCACCGTGGTCTGCAGCAATTCCTGACTGAAGCGCAAACGCTGCGAGGTGCTGTCCACCAGCCGCGCAATATCCTCCAGCTTCAGCGGGCGGTTGCTGTAGAGCAGGCCCATTACCTGATTCGCCGCAGCAGAGCCGACGATGCCAGCGAGAATGCGTTCGGCATCGGCAATCACAAAACGTGAGGCGGCGTCATCCGGCAGCAGACGCTGCTGGCTACGCAGCTCAAAATCGTTCCAGATTTCTTCCAGCCGTGCCGGTCCCACAAAGGGTTGTAACAGGCTGCGTACCTGTCCCATGCGAATACCGGTTGGCACCAGATCCGGAGCCGGTTCTCCTCCCTGTTCCGGTGTTACGAAAGCCTGCGCCTGGCGCCGGTCGTTGTCGTCCTGGCGACACCAGAGCGACACCCCAACCAGCAATACAATGTTCCCCAGCAGGCTCCAGAAGACACCGTGGCTGAGCGGGTCCAATCCGCCGACGCCAAACAGCTGCTGCGGGCGCATTGATTCAATCCCGAACAATCCTCGCTGGAGCAACTCCGCCTCCGGGTACACGGCGGGCACAACAAGGCAAAACAGCCACAGGCCGTAGCCGGCGATCAGCCCCGCCCAGACCCCGCGCCGGTGCGCACCGGGCCAGTAGAGCGCGGCAATCAATGCCGGCGCCAGTTGCGCGGCGGCCGCAAACGACAACAGGCCGATAGATGCCAGCGCCTCGGTGCCGGAAATGGCGTTGTGCACTCCCCAGCTCATCAGCATCAACAGCAGAATACTGAGACGGCGGATCAGGCGCAGGTGATTACCGAGGGACACCGCGGTGAGCCGGGTAAAGCGGCTCAGGTACAGCCACACCGGCGCCACCAGTTCGTTGGAAACCATCACCGCCAACGTCAAAACCGCGACAATGACCATGCCCGTGGCCGCGGAGAAGCCACCGATATAGGCGAGCATGGTCAGGGTGTTGTGGCCGCCCTGTAGCGGCAGTGTCAGTACCAGGCTGTCTGGCGCACTCAGCCCCGCCGCCACCAGCGGCTGGCCGGCGAGGGAAATAGGGAGAATCAACACCGAAAAAAGCACCAGATAGGCCGGCAGCAACCAGCGCGCGGTGTGCAGGTCTTCAGGGCTGCGGTATTCCACCACCGCCATATGGAACTGGCGCGGCAGGCAGATGATCGCCGCCATCGCCAGCAGGGTCTGGGTGACAAAATTGATGTCCGGTGCCAGCCACTGCAAGCGCGGCTGCCACTGCACTTCCGGCAGGCCGCTGCCGCCGGTGATCAGCAGCCACAGCGCCAGCACCGCGACCGCAGCAAAGGCAAAAAGCTTCACCAGCGATTCCAGTGCAATGGCAGCGACCACCCCCACATTGCGCTCGCGGCCCTCCAGGTGTCGGGTACCGAACAAAATGGCGAACAGTCCCATCAACAGAGCGGTGGCCAGCGCGGTATCGAGATCGACCAAGCTGTCGCCATCCGCGCTGCCGCCAATGACGTCCCACCCCATGGTCACGGCCCGCAACTGCAGCGCGATGTACGGCAGGCTGCCAACAATGGCCAGTAGCGTCACCAGCGCGGAGAGCCCACGGCTTTTGCCATAACGGGAGCCGATAAAATCGGCGATGGAGGTGACCTTCTGGCGCTCACCCACCTGCACCAATTTCTGCAGGAAACCACCGGCAAACAGGAACAGCAAGATGGGTCCCAGGTAGATCGGCAGGTAGCTCCAGGTGTTACTCACCGATTGCCCCACCGCGCCGAAGAAGGTCCAGGAGCTGCAGTACACCGCCAGGGTGAGGCCGTAAATGATGGGGCGGAAATGTTGCATCCACTGCGTGTGCCGGCCTGCGCGCCAGGCGACCACAAACAGCAGCACCACATACAGCAGGGCAAAAAGCAGCAACAGGGGTTTGCCGATCATGAATTCCTCGCGCACCGGATCCGATGACCCTGTATAACCGATGGCGACAGCCGGGGGCAATTGGATAAACGTCGAAAGCGCCTCGCAAAAAAAATGCGGCGGGTCTCCCCACCGCATTTTCCTGCGTCAGTTTTTTACTGGCTGTTCCTAATTATTGGCTATTCCGAATCATTGGCTACGTTGATGTAGACAGTGCGGACTTCACCATCTCCGCGTAGAGCGGGTCGGCCTTGTTGAACTGCGCCAACATACGCGCCTGGATAGAAGCGTTGGCCTGGCGCAGACCGCCGGCAATATTGTCCACCAGCTGCTGTTTCTGGTCATCGCTCATCAGGCGGAACAAGTCCCCGGCCTGGGTGTGGTAGTCCTCCCCGTCCTGACTGTAGGGCTTGATCCAGGCATCCCGCTCCAGTGGCATCGGCGGCTCGGCCACCTCCGGTACCGGTGCAGGCGCACCCTGATCGATACGATCGTTGGGGTAGAAATTTACACTGCTGTCCTGATTCGATGCCGCGCCACCCAGCGGACACATACCGGCAAAAGCACCGTCGCGCTGGTAATGGTGCACCGGACAGCGCGGGGCATTAACCGGGATAGTGTTCACGTTGGCACCCACCCGGTAGCGGTGAGCATCCTGATAGGCAAACAGCCGCGCTTGCAACATCTTGTCCGGCGAGGCACCGATACCCGGCACCAGATTGCTGGGCGCAAAGGCGGCCTGCTCGGTCTCGGCAAAATAGTTCTCCACATTGCGGCTCAGCTCGAGCATGCCGATGTCGATGAGCGGCGCCTCGCTGTGTGGCCACACCTTGGTAAGATCAAACGGATTCACCGACAGTGTTTTCGCCTGTTTTTCAGAGAGAATCTGCAACTGGACTCGCCACCTGGGGTAGTCGCCCTGGTCGATGGATTCCACCAGATCCTGCTGTGCACCAAAAGCCGGATAATTGGCTGCCTCTTCACTGCGCACATTCTTGATGCCCTGCTGAGTTTTCAGGTGCCACTTCACCCAGAAGCGTTCACCGCTTTTATTCCAGAAGCTGAGGGTATGTGAACCGAAACCGTGCATATGCCGGTAACTGAGCGGAATGCCGCGATCGGACATCAGGATAGTCATCTGATGCAGCGACTGAGGGTGATTCGCCCAGTACTCGAAGCTCGCGGCAGGGTCGGGAAGATTGGTGCGCGGATTCTTTTTCTGGGAATGAATAAAATCCGGGAATTTGGACGGGTCATTCAAAAAGAACACCGGGGTATTGTTCCCCACCAGATCGAAGTTGCCCTCTTTGGTGTAAAACTTCACCGCAAAGCCGCGGGGATCGCGGGCGTAATCACTGGAGTCCTGACCGCCGCCCACCGTAGAAAAACGCACGAATACCTCGGTATCGGTACCGGGTTTCTGCAGAAAATCGGCAATGGTCCAGTCGCTAAGGTCTTTGTTCAAACGAAAGGTACCGTAGGCGCCGGTTCCACGGGCGTGAACCACTCTTTCGGGGATGCGCTCGCGGTTGAAGTGCGCCAGTTTTTCAAACATGCGGAAGTTATCAAAGGTGAGCGAGCCGCGCTCACCGGCAGAAATGCTGTTGTTGTCGTCGGCAATGGGTGCGCCGGCGGAAGTCGTCAGCTTGTTGTGGCTCATGGCTCGGTTACCTCTTTCCATTTTCCATCAAGCTCCGCTGCAACACCCATCCGGCCTCGTGAGTCAGGGGGTGGCAAGCATTCACCGGTTGGATTCTTGTCCCTTGTGGAAAGTGGCGCTTGAGTCAGGTCAATTTAGACGGAAGTCCAACAAAATAAATTTGAATGGCATCTGGAATATTTTTCCGCCATCGATTTGACAGTGAGAGGTGCTCAACTAGGCTTATTGCGGGAGTTTGCTCCTCGTATTTACCGCAAGACCACTGCCGGCAAACCATGCGCCGCCAGACAATAATTGACGAGAACCACGCCATGATCATCGCCACCGACATGCCCGAAGTTTCCAGCTGTGCCGCCACCAGCTGTGCCTACAACACCGATTCTGCCTGTCACGCCCGCGCCATCACCATCGGCGATGGTGACCAGCCAGACTGCGATACCTACTTCAATAACAGCCATCACACCAAGCGCGAGCGCCACGCCGGCGTGGGTGCCTGCAAGGTCACAGCCTGCAGTCACAATGAAGACTTCGAGTGCGGCGCGGATCAGATTGAACTCGGGTACAGCGGAAACACCGTGAATTGCCTGACCTACGCACACTGAGCAAACTCACATTCACAAAAAAAGGGAGGGAAGCCTTGGCTTCCCTCCCTTTTTATCGAACGTCAGTTTTGCAGGATGCCCGGTCAGTCGGCGACCTTTGATCCCTTGAGCCCGTAGTAGGCAATGTAGGCATAGCACACCACTGGCACCAGGAAAGAGATCTGCAGACCCGCGCTATCGGCCACAACCCCCTGGATCAGCGGTACTATCGCTCCCCCGACGATGGCCAGACACAGAACACCGGAAGCCTGACCGGCCTGTTTGCCCAGCCCCTGCAGCGCAAGGCTGAAGATGGTGGGGAACATGATGGAGTTGAACAGCCCCACCAGCAGGATCGCCCACATAGCGGCTGCACCCGAACCCAGAATGGCGGCAAACACCAGCAAAATCGCGGCGACCGCGTTGAACGCCAACACCAGCCCCGGCGATACCTTTTGCATCACCGCCGCACCGATAAAGCGGCCGATCATCGCACCACCCCAGTAGTAAGCGATATAGTGTGCCGCTTTCGCCTCTTCCATTGCCGCAACGCTGTCGAGACCAAGGAAGTTCACAAGAAAGCTACCGATGGAAACTTCCGCGCCCACGTACACAAAAATACCCACGGCACCCAGCACCAGATGACGGTGGGACCAGACAGAGCTCCCCTCTTCCGCCACGGCCTTGTCAGCCTGCATGTCAATCTGCGGCAGCTTGAGCCGACTGAAAATCACGGCCAGAGCCGCCAGCACGCCAGCCAGCATCAAGTAAGGGACTTTCACCGCATCCGCTTCCGCATCCGCGCTTAGCGCATCCGCACCAACGGTAGCAGCAGAGAGAATCAGTACGCCGCCAAAGAAGGGGGCAACGGTGGTGCCCAGGGAATTAAATGCCTGGGTCATGGTGAGGCGACTGGATGCGGTGGCCGGATCGCCGAGAGCGGTCACATACGGGTTGGCAGATACCTGCAGCAGGGTGATACCCGAGGCGAGCACAAACAGTGCGCCGAGGAATACAGGGTACGAGTGACTTTCGGCTGCCGGGTAAAACAGCAGGCAACCAAGTGCCGCTACCGCGAGACCGCCCACGATGCCCTTCTGGTAGCCGATACGCTTAACCAGCGCCCCGGCAGGCAGGGAAACTGTGGCATAGGCACCGAAGAAGCAGAACTGGATCAGCATTGCCTGGGTGTAACTGAGATTGAAGACTGCTTTCAGGTGGGGAATCAGGATATCGTTGAGGCAGGTCAAAAAGCCCCACATAAAAAACAGCACCGTGAGTGCTGTCAGTGCGAAACGGAAATTGCCCCCCTCGCTGCTGGTGGACGTCTCAATCGGAATATTGGTCACTGGCGCCTGGGTCCCGGCCATAGTTCACCTCTTATGATAGTTATTGTGCCTGTTTCATCATCGTATGAATGGCTGGTCGAAATGGAGTAACGATCTAGAGGAGACAGGGGACACGATCGCCGTGTGCGTAGTTTCTACCGGCTTCCCCCCGGTCTCTCCATAGGATTGAGACGTACCAGACCAGGCCATCCAATCCCCGCCGTATACAAATTTGGCGGAGACATAAAGAACATCACGGCAGACTATCACGGTGAATCTGCACCGGTTGGTGCCACTTTGCGCTGTCGCGTCCCACTTTCACGGCTAGTGAGAAGTGGGAGCAAAGTTGATATTGAGTGGACTTTTAACGGCTCCTCAGCTCATACATTGCCACCGCAGGAGCCGGAACCACCTCTTCTGCGAGCAAGTCAACCGCAACATTTTCGATGACCATACACTCGCCCACTGCACTGGTGGTAACAATCGGCGCTTACTTTACCTCTTCCCCATGGGCCTGCTTATCCGCGTGATAGGACGAGCGTACCATCGGGCCACAGGCCGCATGCTTGAAGCCGATCTGCTCGGCGTAAACCCGGTACTCTTCAAACTCATCCGGGTGCACATAACGCTGCACCGGCAGGTGCTCCTTGCTCGGCTGCAGGTACTGGCCGATGGTGAGCATGTCGATATCGTGTTCGCGCATGTCGTCCAGTACTTCGAAAATCTCTTCCTTGGTCTCACCAAGGCCCACCATCAGGCCGGACTTGGTGAGTACGTCGGGGCGGCGCTTTTTGTATTCCTGCAGCAGTTTCAGGGACCACTTGTAGTTGGCACCGGGGCGGGACTCGCGGTACAGGCGCGGCACGGTTTCCAGGTTGTGGTTGAACACGTCCGGGGCATCCGCTTCAAGAATGTCCAGCGCGATGTCCATACGACCGCGGAAGTCCGGGGTCAGGATTTCCACCTGCAGGTTCGGCGACAGTGCGCGGGACTGCTTGATGCAGTCGGCAAAGTGCTGGGCACCGCCGTCGCGCAGGTCGTCCCGGTCCACCGAAGTGATTACTACATAGCGCAGGCTCATGGCCGCAATGGCTTCCGCCAGCTGCTGCGGTTCGTTCGGATCCAGCGGGTTTGGCTTGCCGTGGCCCACATCGCAGAAGGGACAGCGACGGGTACAGATCTCGCCCATGATCATGAAGGTGGCGGTACCGCCACTGAAACACTCACCCAGGTTGGGACAGCTGGCTTCTTCACACACGGTGGCAAGTTTCTGCGAGCGCAGAATGCTCTTAATGCGCTCAACTTCTTTGGACGCTTTGACTGAAGGCACCTTTACCCGAATCCATTCGGGTTTGCGCAGGGTCTGGTCACTGGCGATTACCTTCACCGGGATGCGCTCTACCTTGTCGCCGTCGCGCAGTTTTTCGCCCTGCTGCAGGCGGCGGGTGCGTTTTACCGGGCTGATTTCCGGTACAGCGGCTTCCGGCACGGCAGTTTCGGGAACTGCAGAGGTAGCGATGATTTCCGGCTTGTCGGTATCAAAACGTTCAGACATTACTCATTCCTGATTCGGTATCGGGCTCAATCCCCGCCACCAAAAATAAATTCTCGTCCACCGGCTGCCAGTCGGCTGCCGGTAATTGCAGTCTGCGCTGCAATGCTGCTACAAAAATCTCAGCCACTTTTTGCCATTCCGGCGCAGGCTGGATCACTTCGGTCATCTGCACCATCTGCATGCCCGCATATCCACAGGGATTGATCCGTAGAAAGGGGCCCAGATCCATATCGATGTTGATGGCGATACCGTGGAAGCTGCAGCCGCGGCGCACCCGCAGACCAATAGAGGCAATCTTGTTGCCGGCACGGGGACCATCAGTGAGGTAAACACCGGGCGCATCCGCGCGCGGTGCGGCGGCAATCCCGAATTCCGCCAGCATATCGACGGTGGCCTCTTCCAGCGCGGTTACCAGGTCCCGTACTCCGACCTTGCGGCGGCGCAGGTCCAGCAGCGGGTAAACCACCAGCTGGCCGGGGCCGTGGTAGGTCACCTGACCACCGCGATCCACCTGAACTACCGGGATATCGCCGGTATTCAGCAGGTGCTCGGCCTTGCCGGCCTGGCCCTGGGTAAATACGGGGGGGTGTTCAACGCACCAGATCTGATCCACGGCGTCGCTGCCGCGGGTATCGGTATAGTGGGCCATGGCACGCCATACGCTTTCGTAGTCGCGCCGGCCCAGATTGCAGATGGCCAGATCTTGTGCGGCCATCAAATCACCATGTGTACGCCGTCAAGGGCGACAAGTTCTTCGGTCAGCGCCTGCAGTTGCGGCTCTCCGGTTGCAATGATGAAGAAGGTCACCGAGGTAAACTTGCCGTTGCGGCTGGGCTTGTGCTTCATCTTGCTCTCGTCCAGATCCGGCGCATGGCGGCGCATCACTTCCAGAACAAGCTGGTGCAACTGCTCGTCGGCGTTTCGCAACACCTTGACCATATAGTCTTCACAGGGAAATTCGATTTTCGGAGGCTGCTGCTCTGAATCCTGGGTCATACCACACTCACTTGGCCGCAGGTCAGAAGTGAAGACGCGGGGACGGATCCCTGCGGGAAACGCGGCCGGGCGGCGATTATACAGTGCGAGTCGGGGACTGGACAGGGAGGAAAGATTGCAGGCGAAACTGCTTTAAGAAGGGCCCGGCGGCGAAGCCAGCCGGGCTGAGACCGTCAATGACAGCAACTTTTACTGGAAGAAGCCCATCACGAAGCGCTTGATGGAGTCCCACAGGCGCTTGAAGAAGCCGGCTTCCTCAACATCCTCGGCCACTACCGCGGCAACATCGGCGACGGTTTCACCGTCCAGGGTCACAATCACCTTGCCTACCTGCTGTCCCTTGGCCAGCGGGGCCTTGAGTTCACCGTCGACGATCAGGTCGGCCTTAATGCTCTCTTCACCACCGCGCGGGATGGTCACAAACACATCGTTTTTGACCGCAACACCCACGGAGTCCACTTTGCCACCCCAGACCCGCTCGGTCTGCAGCACGTCGTTGCTGCCATACACTTTGTGGGTCTGGTAGTAGCGGAAGCCGTAGGCCAGCAGCTTCTGGGTTTCGGCAGCGCGTTTTTCGTCGCTATCGGTACCCACCACCACGGAAATCAGGCGCATACCGCGCTTGACCGCAGAGGCCACCAGGCAAAACCCGGCCTCTTCGGTATGGCCGGTTTTGATACCGTCAACCGCAGGATCGCGCCACAGCAGGCGGTTGCGGTTGGGCTGGTTGATACCGTTAAAGCGGAAGTATTTTTCCGAGTAGAGCGCGTAGTGATCCGGGTGATCGTTGATCAGTGCGCGCGCCAGTTTACCCAGGTCGCGGGCCGTAGTGACGTGACCTTCTGCCGGCCAACCGGTGGCATTCATAAAGTGGGTGTCGTCCATTCCCAGCAGTTGCGCCTGCTGGTTCATTACCTCGGCAAAGACCTCTTCACTGCCGGAAACGAATTCCGCCAGCGCAATACTGGCGTCGTTGCCGGACTGCACGATGACACCGCGCAGCAGGTCGATCACCGGTACCTTGTCGCCCACTTTGACGAACATTTTGGAACCGCCTTTGCGCCAGGCCTTTTCCGAAATATTCACCATGTCCTGTTCTTTGATGGCGCCCTTTTCCAGCTCTTCAGACACGATATAGCTGGTCATCATCTTGGTGAGGCTCGCCGGGGGAATCTGCTTGTCGGCGTCGTGTTCCACCAGCACCTGTCCGGTGTGGGCGTCGATCAGCAGGTAGGCCGTCGCCGCCAACTGGGGCGGTGCCGGAATCAGCGGTTTATCGGCCTGGGCCACACTGCTGGTGCCGACAATCAGGAGCAGACAGGCAAATAAGCGTTTGAACATGGGTATCTCTTTATTCCTTGCGTACAAAAAGTGTCAAAAACCCGGCTCCAGCCGGGGTATGCGCTGCGATAGACCAACAATCACCGCGACGGTTCAGTCAACGACGATTATCGCGGTCAATCAATCAACCACCACCTGGGGCTGACCAAAAGATTGCTGTTCTACGGACTCCCGCAATGCGGCCAGTGCCCGCTGCTGAGCGATGGGCCCAATACGCACCCGGTAGAGCATTTGTCCGTCACGCTGCACCGGGCTGACGGATACAGGATAGCCGAATGCAGCGGCCAGCTGCCCGCGAATGTCATCTGCCTGACTGGCGGAGCTGTAGGCCCCCACCTGCAGGAAGGTATTTTCCGGCAGTTTGAAGCTGGCGTCCTGCGGTAAACCTTTACGCGCGGCAGCGTCTTTTTCCACCGCCAGGGTTTCGCTGGCACTGGGAAGGCTGGCGGGATCCAGGGCTTCGACTTCTACCCGGGCAACGCCCTTGTCGATGTAGCCGAGTTTCTGCGCGGCGGTGTAACTGAGGTCAATGATCCGGCCCGGCACAAAGGGGCCCCGGTCATTAACCCGCACAATGATACTGCGGCCATTGTCCAGGTTGGTCACCTTGGCGTAGCTGGGTAGAGGCAGGGTTTTATGCGCCGCCGACATGGCGTACATATTGTAAACCTCGCCATTGGCGGTCTTGCGACCATGGAATTTGGTGCCGTACCAGGACGCGTGCCCGCGCTCCCGGTAGCCATCCACGCCCTTCAGCACTCTGTATTTCACCCCATTCACCACATAGGGGGACTTGTTGCCCGCCACCCCGATGGGTTCACGCACCGGGGTCACTTCCGGCGTGGCCAACATATCCACAGGTACTGCCGGGCCGCTATCGCGCACCTGGTCGAACGGGACATCCTCCGAGCCTGCGCGGGGTTTATCGGGGGTTTGCAGTGGTGTGGTATTACAGGCTGAGAGCAAAGCCAGTGCACCGGCTGCGGCAACTTTTACGCCGACGCTAACGCCAGACTGGAAACCAGCAAGTAAACCCGACCGAGGCCCCTCGGCCGCCGTGATATTTTTCATAAGCTTCCCCCGGCACAGGCAAAACAGCAGCCCGCAACCGCGATTTATGGTTTTTATGTTGCCCCGCCACCATCCGCTGGCGAATCAACCGCCGGGTACTGCATCGGTCCCCGGCTATGGATATTGCATTATTCCGCCGATTGTCCGTTCAACCATCGGCCTTGAAACAGATTATTTAAAACCAACAAACAGCGAACAAACACCTATCAGGAACGGCCACCGCGCGCCTTGATAATCTCCTGCCCCAACTCATACACCGCCATGGCATACAGGCGGCTGTGGTTATACCGGGTAATGGTGTAGAAATTATTCAGCCCGATCCAGAACTGGTCGCCTTCCTGGGTATCCAGTGAAAATACGTTGGCCGGCATGTCTTTGGTGACCTGGGCGGTGGTGGGGAAACCCTTGGCTTCCAGTTCACCCACCGTCCACTTGGGTTTCAGGTCATCGTTGACGATGGTCATATCCGCATTCGGGAGCGGCTGGGTAATCACCGTCACCGGCTCCCCAGGCTTCCAGCCGTGCTGTACAAAATAGTTGGCGACACTGCCAATGGCGTCTTCGGTGTCCGTCCAGATATCCACGCGGCCATCACCATTGAAGTCCACCGCATAATTTCGGTAGCTCGATGGCATGAATTGACCGAAGCCCATGGCACCGGCATAGGAACCCTTCAGTTCTTTCGGGTCCAGTTTTTCATCCCGGGTCATCAGCAGGTAGTTTTCCAGTTCCTTGGTGAAGAACTTGGAGCGGCGCGGATAATTGAACGACAAGGTCGCAAGGGCATCCAGTACCCGATAACTGCCCATATTGCCGCCGTAGCGGGTTTCTACGCCGATGATGGCAACAATCATTTCCGGCGGTACGCCGTATTTTTCTTCCGCGGCCTTCAGTGCCTCGGCGTTTTTATCCCAGAACTCCACACCACCGCGAATGCGGGTATTGGTCAGAAATATTTTGCGGTACTCATGCCAGGGTTTGGCTTTTTCTGCCGGGCGTTTGATCGCTTTGAGGATCGAATCCTTGCGCTTGGCTTCCTGCATCAGGGTTTGCAGGTCGTCGCGATTGAAGTTGTGTTCGGCCACCATGTAATCCACAAAGGCCTTGGCCTGGACATTGTCCCCATGCCCCTGCTCCTGGGCGCAGGCACTGAGCACCAGCCCCAAGCCTGCCAGCAATCCTGTGGTCCACTTCAAAACAACCGCTCCTGTTTTCATACAAGTACTTCCGACTACTTTTTCCGTTATTAAAATCGAACTGATGCTGTGACTGCAAACGCGCCAAAAAGTGGCACCTTACACGAGAAAAAGTGAAGCCTACCTGAATATGGCCCGGTTAAAACTGACCCGGGCCACATCCCGTCAAACGGCGGGTCAAAAAAGTACTCTGCGCCTTTCCGTGCTGATGGCCATGAGAATGCCAAACCCGGCCATCAGAGTTATTACCGAAGTACCACCATGACTCACCAGCGGAAGCGGTACTCCCACCACTGGCAACAGGCCGGTCACCATACCGATATTCACAAACACGTAAACAAAGAAGGTGAGCGTGATACTGCCCGCCAACAGGCGGCCGAACACGTGCTGGGCCATGAAACTAATATAGATGCCTCTGGCAATGATCAACAGATACAGGGCCAGCAGGATCAGGGCGCCGCGCATCCCCCACTCTTCGGCCAGTACTGCAATGATGAAATCCGTATGGCTCTCTGGCAGAAAATCCAGCTGGGACTGAGTGCCTTGCATATAGCCCTTACCCGCCCAACCACCGGAGCCGATCGCCGCCTTGGACTGGAAGATATTCCAGCCGGCGCCGAGTCGGTCAGCATCCGGGTTGAACAGGGTGAGAATCCGCTGGCGCTGATAATCCCGCAATCCCCAGATCCACATGGGCCAGGCCGCCATCAGTCCCAGCAATCCCGCGCTGCCGATCATTTTCCAGCTGAGGCCGGAGAGATAGAGCGCGAAGATACCGGATGCGGCAATCAGAATTGAAGTCCCCAGATCCGGCTGGCGCACGATCAACGCCGCCGGTACCGCAATGATAAGCAGGGCCCCCGCAATGGTCAGGAAAGATGGCGGCAGGCTGCGCTTGTGGAGATAGGCTGCCACCGCAATGGGCACCGCCAGCTTCAACACCTCTGAGGGTTGGAAGCGAAAACCGCCGATCTGCAGCCAGCGCTGCGCGCCCTTGGCCCCAACCCCAAAAAAGAGCACCGCCACCAACAGGCAGCAGCCGCCCAGGTAAAACCAGGGCGACCAGCGACGATAGAATTCCAGCGGAATCTGCGCAGCAATCAACATTCCCGTAAACGCCAGGCCCATAAACACCGCCTGGCGCTTCACATAGTGAATCTCTTCACCGGAAGCGCTGTACAGCACCACCAGGCCCACCCCCGCCAACACCAGCAGCAAGAGCAGCAGCGGCATATCGATATGCCAGCGACGGGAAAAGCTCTCGGGGCGACGCAGGCTACTGCCGGCATCTGGCAACCGGTGCATATAGTCGCGACTAGCCACGGACGCGGATCTCCTGAAGTTGGGGCATAGGAACCATTGACTGCGGTTGCGCCATGGGCGGTCGCCAGCGGAGCGGCGCGGATGACATACCAGGCTCGAGCGCCGCAGTATCTTCCAGCTTGCGCGACATCCAGTCGAAGAACACCTCACGCGCGACCGGCGCCGCTACCCGGCCACCGCCCTCGCCGTTTTCCACCAGCACCGATACCGCAATCTGCGGGTCATCCACCGGCGCAAAAGCGACAAACAAGGCGTGGTCCCGGTGGCGCTCCTTGAGCGCTTCGGAATCGTATTTTTCGCCCTGGGCAATACCGACGACCTGGGCGGTACCGGACTTGCCGGCCACCTTGAAGTCCAGGTCGGCGCCGGCTTTCTTGCCAGTGCCGTGGGTGCTGTAAACCACCGCTTCCATCCCCTTGAATACCAAGTCCCAGTATTCCGGGCGGGCATCCACGTGGTGCAGGACTTCCGGTGGTTGCTCGACACCGTCCACCGCCATCACCATTTGTGGGCGATAGTGAGTACCGCGGTTGGCAATGGTAGCGGTCATCACCGCCAGCTGTAGCGGGGTGGCCAATACAAAGCCCTGGCCCAGCACGGCGTTAAGGCTGTCACCGGGGAACCAGGGGGCGCCGCGGGCACCGCGCTTCCAGTCTCGCGACGGGAAAATCCCCGGGTATTCCCGCGGCAGGTCGATACCGGTTTTCTCCCCCAGGCCGAAGCGGGTGGCTACGTCATGCATGCCATCGATATTCCAGCGCGACGCCATATCCCAGAAATAGACGTCGCAGCTTTGCGCCAGCCCTTGAATCAGGTCCACATGTTTGCCGTGGCCCCAGCGCTTCCAGTCCCGATAAATACGGCTGTCATTGGGCAACTTGAAGTGGCCCGGGTCCGCCACTTTGGTCTCCGCGGTAATCACCCCGGCTGCCAGGCCACCGAGCCCCATCATCGGCTTCAGGGTCGATCCCGGTGGGTATTGCCCCTGCACCACCCGGTTGAACAGGGGCACATCGAGAGAATCCCGCAAGGCGCTGTAGTCCTTGAAACTGATACCGGTAACGAACAGGTTGGGGTCAAAGGAAGGCTGACTCACAAACGCCAGCACACCGCCGGTCTTGACGTCGATAGCCACTACCGCGCCGCGATTCTCACCCAGGGCATCGGTTGCTACCTGCTGCAGGCGGGTATCCAGATGCAGGGTCAGTTCCGCACCGGGTTTGGGGTCGTGGCGCTCCAGCACCCGCAGCACACGGCCGCGGGCGTTGGTTTCCACATTCTCATAGCCTACTTCGCCGAGCAGCAGGTCTTCATAGGAGCGCTCCAGGCCCACCTTGCCGATACTCTGGGTACCGCGGTAGCGGCTCACATCTTCCTCGGTAAAGGCGGTCAGTTCGCGCTCGTTGATGCGGCCCACGTAGCCCACACTGTGGGCAAACAGCTCGCTCTCGGGGTAATAGCGCACCAGCTCGGCCTCGACCGACACCCCCAGCAGGTGGAATTCATTGACGCTGATGCGGGCAATTTCGTCTTCGCTCAGGCGATAGCGCAGCGGCACTGGTTCGAACGGGCGGCGGCGCGGCAGGCGGCGTTTGAACTTCTCCACATCGCTGTCATCCAGGCGTACCAGCTGGCCGAGGAGTTCCAGGGTGGCGTCCAGGTCTTTGACCCTTTCGCGGACGATAGAGAGAGTGTAACTGGGACGGTTGTCCGCCAGCAGCTCGCCGTTGCGGTCGTAGATCAGACCGCGCGTGGGCGGCACCGGCCGCATCTGGATACGGTTCTGGTCCGACTGGGTGCGGTAGCTCTCGTAATTGACCACCTGCAGGTTGTACAGGCGCGCCACCAGCACTCCCAGCAGCACGGCGACGCCGACAATCGCCACCAGCATGCGATTGCGGAACAGTCGCTGCTCTGTGTGGTGATCTTTGAAGCGCAGGTTTTCTGACATGGTGGTCGGTACGAACTGTCGTTATGGGTCTTTATGGATTGGCGGTGGCGCAAAAATGACCACGAAGTGTACACAAGTTTATCGCGCCTGCGGAGTCTTCCGCGCAGACGCGCGCACAGCCCGCACAAAGAAGAAGACGCCAAACCTGATCAGACGCCAGGTCGGCACACGAGTTCAATCCAATTGGGGGCTACTCAAGATTACTTGTGGTACGGGTGACCGGCCAGCAAAGTCCAGGCGCGGTACAGCTGTTCCGCCAACAGTACCCGCACCAGCGGATGGGGCATGGTCAGGGCGGAAAGCGACCACTTCTGGTTGGCGCGCGCCAGGCATTCTTGCGACAGGCCATCCGGGCCGCCGATCAGCAAGCTGACGTTGTCTCCGGACATCTGCCAGTCCGCCAGTTCCCGCGACAGCTGTTCGGTGCTCCAGGACTTGCCCTTCACCTCCAACGCCACCACGTGGTCCCGGGGCCCGAGGGCCGCCAGCATGGCCTCGCCCTCTTTCTGGCGCGCCTTTTCCACCAGGGCGGCGGAGTTCTTCTGGCCGCGGTTGCCCAGGGGAATTTCCACCATTTCCAGGGTGAGTTCCCGGGGCAGGCGTTTGGCGTACTCGTTGTAGCCTTCCTGCACCCAAGCGGGCATTTTGCCGCCGGCGGCGAGAATCCTGACTTTCATCGCGGGCGATCAGTTCTGGTGGGGGTCGCTGCCGTCCGCATCTTTGCGGGTATTGGGGGTCATGGACCACAGCTTTTCCAGGTCGTAGAAACCGCGGGTTTCGGCCTGCATCACGTGGATAACCACATCACCGTAGTCCACCAGCACCCACTCGCCCTGCTCCATGCCTTCGACACCGATGGGGCGAACGCCGGCTTCTTTACCGTCTTCGACCACATTGTTGGCCAGGGATTTGACCTGGCGATTGGAGGTGCCGGTGCAGATGATCAGGGTGTCCATCACATCGCTCAGTTCGGAGACATCCAGGGTGACAATGTCTTTCCCTTTGAGGTCTTCCAGTGCGTTTACGGCAATTGCTTTGATATCAGTCATAACACCTGTACGTGGGAGCCTTGGCCCCTATTGTTCGCTCTTGTAGAGCTGATGAGTTTGAATGTAGTTGAGTACCCGCTCCGGCAGCAGAAACTGCGGTGAACGGCCACGCTCGATCAGGCTGCGGATGCCAGTGGCGGAAATCGGCAACAGTGTCTGCTCCCGCACCAGGATCCTGCCCGCGGCTTCCTGCCGCAAATGTTGTAATTCACCCCGGTGTGACGCCAGTAGCTCGGCCACTTCGCCATCTCTGGGAATCTGCCACCCGGGGCGGGTCACCACCACCAGATGGCCCAGTTTTGTCAGCTGCTCCCAGCGATGCCAGCTGGGCAAGCTGAGAAGAGAGTCGAGCCCCATACAGAAGCTGATGGACACTTCCTCGCCCAACTCTGCGCGCAGCTCTTCCAGGGTATCCACGGTGTAAGTGGGCCCCTCCCGGTTCAGCTCGCGCTCATCCAGGGTCAGTTCCGGGCAGCCTTCGATCGCCAGCGCCAACATATCCCGGCGCGCGGCACTGCTGACGCCGGGGGTTTCCCGGTGAGCCGGCTGGTGCGAGGGCAGCAGGCGCATTTCATCAAAGCCCAGAAGCTCTTTCAGCTCCAGCGCCATACGCAGGTGGCCAAAGTGCACCGGATTGAAAGTACCGCCGAACAGGGCGATGGTTTTCAACTGATCTCCGGAGTCGCGATCAAGCATCTTTCAAGCAGCCTTCTTTAACCCTTCCAGAACCCTTCCCGTCACTCTCAAATAGCCACCATTCGATTCGAGAAGGTAGTGATACCGGGTGCGGCTTTGCGAGACCGTCTGCGGCCTGGATGGCCGCAGCCGAGCCCCCATGGATGGGTTTACGGCGTGTCTCGCAAAGCCGCACCCGGTAGCACTGCCGCCACCGGGCCCGCCGGATATACGAACTCGGCGGGACCCGGCACGTTACTGGCGGATATGCCCGTCCCCGAACACAATCCACTTCTGTGAAGTCAGTCCCTCCAGCCCCACAGGGCCGCGGGCGTGGATTTTGTCGGTGCTGATGCCAATTTCCGCACCCAGGCCGTATTCAAAGCCGTCGGCAAAGCGGGTGGAGGCATTGACCATCACCGAAGCGGAGTCCACTTCTGCCAGAAAACGACGGGCGCGGCTGTAGTCTTCGGTCACAATCGATTCGGTGTGGCCGGAGCTGTACTGGGCAATGTGATCCATTGCCGCGTCCATATCCGCCACCACGCGAATCGCCAGCACCGGCGCCAGGTATTCTGTTGCCCAGTCCGCCGCTGTCGCCGGCAATACATTGGGAAGTATGGCCCGGGTCTGCTCGCAACCGCGCAGCTCTACACCCTTTTCCTGGTAGGCCGCCGCCAGTTTTGGCAGGAATTCTGCCGCAACTGCCTCGGCGACCAGCAGGGT
Source organism: Microbulbifer sp. ALW1 (assembly GCF_009903625.1). Lineage (NCBI taxonomy): Bacteria > Pseudomonadati > Pseudomonadota > Gammaproteobacteria > Cellvibrionales > Microbulbiferaceae > Microbulbifer > Microbulbifer sp. ALW1. Next base: position 3,973,688 of record NZ_CP047569.1, read on the forward strand.
TTCCATCGCATTGCACACGCCGTAGCGATGGGTTTTGGCATTCAGCGCGATATCAAATGCCTTCTGCGGGTCGGCGCGGTCGTCCAGGTAGACGTGGCAGATGCCGTCCAGGTGCTTGATCACCGGTACCCGCGCTTCGCGGCTGATGCGCTCAATCAGGCCCTTGCCGCCCCGGGGGACTATCACGTCCACATATTCGGGCATGGAGATCAGCGCACCCACGGCAGCGCGATCGGTAGTGGCCACGACCTGTACTGCAGTTTCCGGCAGCCCGGCCTGTTTCAGGCCGGCGGCAATACAGGCAGCAATAGCGCCGTTGGAATGCAGCGCCTCGCTACCCCCGCGCAATATGGTCGCGTTGCCCGATTTGAGGCACAGGCTGGCGGCGTCGATGGTCACGTTGGGGCGAGATTCGTAAATGATCCCCACTACCCCCAGGGGCACACGCATTTTGCCCACCTGAATACCGCTGGGGCGGTATTTGAGGTCGCTGACTTCGCCCACCGGGTCCGGCAGTTCCGCGATCTGATTCAGCCCTTCGATCATGCCGTCGATGCGCCCGTCGGTCAGTTCCAGACGGTCCAGCAGTGCGGCATCCAAACCATTGTCGCGGCCATTCTGCATGTCTTTGGCGTTGGCCGCCGCCAGCTGTGGTCGCTGGGCATCCAGTTCGGCGGCGATCGCTTTGAGGGCGGCATTTTTTGTTCCGGTATCAGCGCGGGCCATCAGGCGGGCAGCAGCGCGGGCGGCGCGGCCCATGACCTGCATCATCTGACTGGTGGCGTCGGCGGCATCCTGACTGGCTTCATTGGCGCTGATGGTGTTCACGGCGGCTCTCCTTGATTGGCCTCTCACAACGAACGTATACGTCGGCCCGAAATTTCGGGTCGCGAAGTATACCGTAACCCGGACACAAAATTGCCCATAGAACGCGAATACCGCTTACTTGAGGCCCGCCCCGGTCAAAGTCGCTGGTCAGGGCCCGCAATCAAAGTCGCCGACCACGCTTTCCAGTCAATCTCCCCGGTCAAACGCATCGCGCGCAACACTCAGCTTCTGGTGCAAGTAGGCAATTCCCAGCAACGCCAGCCCCAGCCCCATAAACGAGGCCACCCGCAGCAACCCCTCGAGACCGGACATATCCACCAGGAACAGCTTCACGATCACCAGTGCCAGAACCGCCATTCCGCCTTGGTAGCAGTTGCGCCAGCCTCGCCAGCTGCCGAGCAGAATCGCAGTCACCGCCAACAGCAGCCATACCGCGGAATAGGTGTACAACTCCCCGGTAGAGGTCCCGGTATTCAGGCGAATATCCCCCTGCCACAGGTGGCGTATCTCCAGCGACACCCAGACAAATGCCGCCAGCGCGGACAACAGAGTGGCGAACTTCCGGCAGGTCGGCAGGTAAAAGCGGCGCACCAGCAGGGCCAACAGCGCCGGTCCGGCAAAGGCCGGTAATAACAGGTTGAATACCGGGCGCTCGCCAATGGCCTGCCAGGCCCAGGCCTGGCTGTCGGCCACGGCAAACAGAATGCGCAGATAACAGGCGAGCGAGGCCAGCATCAGCAGCCGCGCGTAGCCGTCATACCAGCGGGCAAAACTGCCCCCTAGCAGGCTTTTGCGGTAATAAACCAACCCCAAGCCGGCAAACAGCCAGATGTTGATCACCGCTTCGGTAAAACTGAATTCGGCCGCAAAGGCATTGCCGCCGTAGAGCCAGTAACGGCACTCCGCCCACAGCGCCAGTACCAACAAATGCAAGAATGCCGCCTCGGCCCAATTGGCCAGGTTAGCTAGCGGATCATTGCTTCCCCGCGGCTCGTTACCGGACCTCAACATCACCGCCGCCAGCCAAGCGCAGAGCGCGGAGCCACCGTAGGTCCAAAGCGACCAGTGGCTACCCTCGCCATAGGACAGAAGCCAGGGGTTGAACGTGAGCCGCACCACCACCAGCAGCAAAACGCCTTTCAGCAACCAGCCCAGTGCAGGTACCTGAAAACGACGGATAATCCAGGCCAGGGAAACCGCCTGCAGCGCGAGCGCCAGGGTCAGGCTGGCCTGCTCCAGCCACAGACAGACCGCCAGGCTGTATCCGAAGTGGCCGGCGACAAACAGCCAGACCACCATCGCCTTGGGCCAGGCCCTGGTCGCCCCGAGGCTTCCCAGATAGGCAAAAATGGCTCCGAGCACTGCTGCATACAGGCACCACCAGTAGCGCGGCAGGTATTCCGCCGCCAGCAGGTACCCGAGTAACAGAGAGAGCAGCGGCGCCATCACGGCCAGGGACGCCCACCAGTAGCGGGCCAGGCCTGCACGGAAGTGCGCCAAGGCCCCACCGGAAAACAGCAGCGCGGTTCCCCCGAGGTACAACAAAAACGGCCCCTGGTCCGCAGCCGGCCAGGGAGAGAGCCGGATCTCATTACCGCCATCCAGATACAGGCGCACGGCCAACCATGCCGCCAACTGCCCCAGCAACAAACCCCAGGAAAGCAGCGCGAAATTCGCGCGCCCCCGTGCGGCCAGCAGTATCACTACCACCAGCGGACTCCAGACCCACAGTGCGGTTGTCAGCGCCCCAACCTGTTCGCCCTCTCGCAGTATCGACAGGCACTGCGCGGCAATCACCACCAGCAAGCTGGGCAGCAATAACGGCACTATGGCGACGGCCGGTGCCGATGAACTTGCGGCCCTCTCGACACCCGATGTGACGCTTCCCCTGCTCCGGCCTGGCTTTCCGAGCAACAGCCAGTCCCCGGGCACCAGTGACAGTAACAAATACGCCAGCACCGCCAGATAGGGCCCGCGCCACCCATCTGCCTGATGCCCAGCCAGGGATATCAACCACCACGCCAGAGCGCCCAGCATCAGGCCCAGCCACAGCCAGGTGCGATACACGCGGCGCAACAACAGCAGTACCGAGGCTGTGATGATCAGGGCATAGAGCATGGCCCCCAGCACATTGCCGCCGCCGCTGGAAACCAGTGCCGGCACCGAATAGGCACCGAGCATGCCGATGGCCGCAAGCACAGGCCCATGCAGTCGCGCCAGCCACATGGTGACCAACGCCACCACCGCCAACAGACCGAAGGCCAGCCCCGGTTCAAACAGGTGATACAGGTGGAGCGCAGACAGAATCGCGGCAAAGGCAGTAATCGCGCCACCACCCGCCAGCGCCGCAAAAGTGGGATGGCTGGCCCCGGTTCTGCGGCGTAAATATTCGGAGGCCAGGTACAACGCCAGCGCTGTCGCCAACCCCAGGGCTACCCGCACTTTGGGGCCCAACAATCCCTGCTCTATGCCGTAGCGCGCGAGAAAAACGCCCGCCAGCGCCACACAGGCGCCCCCCAGCCAGACCATCCAGTTTTCCTGCAGTCGGGAAAGGAATAACGAGTGCTTGCGTGGTTGCGGTTGAAGCTCTTTGCGGGTTCGCTGTTTGCGCAATGCAGAACTGGTAGGAGCAGGAGTAGGAATATGGGTATGAGCGCGCCCGGCCTGAACCTTGGGAGAGGCGAATATTTCCGTTGAGCTAGTTCCCGTCGCGCTAGTTCCCGTCGAGTTAGTGCCCGGCACTTCCGACGATGGCGCAGGTGGTTGTACGGGCGGTGGCTGCTCTTTTACCGCTTCGGATACATCGACACTGGCCGTTGCGTCTACAGCCTTACGCAATCGGCTCAACTCCTGGCGCAGGCTTTTCACTTCGACAAAGGCAACAATTCCCAGCAGGGACCCGACAATCACCGTCAGAATCAGCAGCAGCCCCAGGAGGACAAATCCGTCCATAGATTCCCCGAATTGTTATTGTAATGCTGTTAAAAGGTGCGGCTTTTGCGCCTGGATCATTTGGTGTGAAGGCTTACTGCCTGGCCCAGCGATCCAGATTGGCGGCGATATGTGCCAGCCGCTCCAGAGGATCCTGGCTGGCCAGCAACTCGACCCTCGCCGCATCCTCCAGCGGCAACAGTTGCGCCAGCTGCCAGGACAGTGCCTCAGCAGATTCCACCGGGGCAAACTTGAGCGCCAGGGAAGCGGCATGCTGCTTCAGCTCGGTCAGCACCGCCAGCAAGCCGTCACAGCTTTCCGGCACCGGGTGCGACTCTTCATCCGGCAGCCACTCCACCTCTGCCATCAACAGGCCGTCTTCTTCGGGAAAGGACTCCAGAACCCGGAATCGGGACTCTCCCGCCACATCAATATGCAGCAGCCCTTCCTCACCCTGGCTCCAGTCCACAATCCGCACATAGAGCCCCAGCGGCCACACCTCCGCCGGCCCCACCTCACGGCCGCTGCGAATCAGCGCAACACCAAAGCCGGTATCCGCCTTCATGGATTCGGTTACCAGCCGCAGGTAGCGTTGCTCGAAGATACGCAGCGGCAGTGTCACGCCGGGAAACAGCGCCATATTGAGCGGAAACAGTGGGATCAACGACAAAATAAGCACCCTGTTGAGGTCCATGGACGCGACAAAGATACCATCGGTGCCGCTGAAGTAAGGATAATCTCCCGACAATTAAACAAAAAATCGCGCCAGCTGTTCTATGCTCAAAGCAATGCTCAAAGCGAAAGACATGCGGACTGCATCGAGAGGTATCACCATGCGCTGGCGTCAGGGTCGCAGAAGTTCGAATGTGGAAGATCGCCGTGGAGAGCCCTCCCCCGGTGGCGGTGGTGGCCTTGGAGGTCTTGGCAATTTGCTTGCCCTGGCCCCTTTGCTACTGCGCAGCAAGCGGGGCTGGTTAATCCTGCTGGCCCTCGGGGCGCTCTACTATTTCGGCGGCAACCTCTTCAGTGGTATGCAAAGCACCGAGTCCCCGAGCCTCGGACCGGACTCACAGACCGCGCCCGGCACCCAGGGCACCGATGACGAGGTCGCGCAGTTTGTCTCGGTGGTGCTGGCCGATACCGAAGACACCTGGGGGAAACTGTTCCAGCAGGCTGGAGGCCAATATGTTGCGCCCAAGCTGGTACTTTATAACGATGCCGTGCGCTCCGCCTGCGGACTTAGCTCCGCGGCCGTGGGGCCCTTCTATTGCCCCGGGGACGCCAAGGTCTACCTGGACCTGAACTTCCTGAACGAACTGAAAAAACTCGGCGCGCCGGGGGACTTCGCCTTCGCCTATGTGATCGCCCACGAGGTGGGGCACCATGTGCAGAATCAGATGGGCATATCGGCCAAAGTGCAGCAGGCGCGGATGCAGGCGGACAAAGTCACCGCGAACCGACTGTCGGTAATGCTGGAGTTACAGGCGGACTGCTACGCCGGTGTCTGGGCATTTTATGCCCACCGGGACCGCAACATGCTGGAACCCGGCGACATAGAGGAAGGCCTGCGCGCCGCCGCTGCGGTCGGTGACGACCACCTGCAAAGACGCTCCGGCCGCGCCGTCTCCCCCGACGCCTTCACCCACGGCAGCGCCGAACAGCGCGCCTACTGGTTCAGGCAGGGCTTCACCACCGGCGACGTGAACAAGTGCAATACGTTTGCAGCACTATCGGGCCAATAATTGAGCCAGAAAGTTTTTAAAGAAATCCTGTGGCACTGCCGCTAAGCTTGCCCACTCATCAGGAAATTTCATTTTTATAGATAAGGGAGAATCCCGTGCCTAGAGCAACAGCCCGCCACATTCTGGTAGAAACCGAAGCCCAGTGCCTGGATCTGAAAAAGCAGATCGAAGATGGTGCCGACTTTGGCAAAATTGCCCAGCAGTTTTCCAAGTGCCCTTCCGGCCGCAGCGGCGGTGATCTGGGTGAGTTCAGCCAGGGTCAGATGGTGCCGGAATTCGACAAGGTCGTATTCAACGATGAGTTGAACAAGGTGCACGGCCCGGTGAAAACCCAGTTTGGTTATCACCTGTTAGAAGTCACCAGCCGTAAAGATTGATTTATCCGCTCCTGACTTCAGTTCATTGCACTGAATTCAGAAGCGAAGGCGTCGATGCCGAGTACAGCCTTGCGAGACCTTCCGCGAGAGGGACCTCGCGGAAGAGCCCCCATGGATGGGTTGAGGGGGAGCGCCTAGCTCGAGTCTCGCAAGGCTGTACTCGGCAGCGACACCGCCACCAAGGCAATTTAGCAGCAGTTACTCAGCGCTGGTCTCAGCCTGCCACTCAAACAGGTTCATTTCGATAAAGAAGAAGGCCACCAGCCACAGGAACGCATCCCAGAAATCCAGGAAACTGCCATTAACACCCCAGTAAATGGCGCACAGCAGCAAGGTGAAATACAACAACCCCTTGATCACCTGGGAATAACGCATGATGGAATCAGACAGCTGGTGACGCAGCTGCAGCCAGACGTCAAAGGCCAGAATCGCCACCACCAGCAGCCAGGCACCGGCATTGATCACATCCACCCACGCCAGCCACTGAATCTCACGCCACACCGCCGCATCACCCACAATCTGCGCATCCGCCAGACGCAGCAGATGGGCATCCGCCAGCGAACCGCAATTGGCCGCGGTCAGCGCCACATAATCATCTTGCTCCAACACCATCGACCAGCCACCGCTCGCCGCCAGATCACAGGCGCTTTCCGTCACCGGCAGCAGATGGGTCAGGGACACCATCTCAGAAACATAGCCGTAGAAGGAGTAGACGATAAACACATAACAGAAAACGGAAATGCCGTTTAGCAGCCACTTGGTAGATCCCTTGAGCTTTTCATCGGACAACACCCAGGTTTCCAGCTCAAACACCAACAGCAGCAACACCCAGGCCAGGGTATCGATGGAATCATTGTAGGCTTCGATGATTTTTCCGATGCTGACACCATCGGCGAATACCGTGCCCGCCGCCGCATGGTTTTCCAGGAAGAAGGCGTAGACGTTATAAGTCAGCAGGAAGTAAACGGTGTACTTGAAGAGACGAAAAAGCGTGTAACGATTAACGGGAATCCCGGCCAAAGAGACCACCTCAGACATTGGCGACGCACCTCTGATAGCGTGTTTATTATTTTTCCCGACTCTCCGCAGCGAGAGTGGTTATGCGAATCGTGATGAGAAACGCAAATATCGAATAATTGTTCGGTTTTTGCAACTACTGACGGGCATTTTTTCGCCAAAAGCTGACAAGCGCGGCATTTCCGGTCACCTTGCCACTGCGGCGCAACGGCGAGCCTGCCCCGGTCAGCCGGCGCCCCAATCCCGCGGCGCAGCGTTCTCAGTAACCGCACCCTCGCCCCGGCGCGCATCGACACCACCGCTGAACTTGCTGCCAGAAGGCACAGGTTCCTTGGCCCGCGCAGAGTCCGCTGTTTTCGGCGCAATCGGCTGCGGATGTTTTATCTCGAGCTCGCTGCGCGCTTTTGAGGTAGCGACCGCGTTCTGCCCCTCGCGCCCGGCAGCGCCATCATCGAACAGTTTGTCAAATCGCACCTTCGGGTCCGACCATTCACCGTTGATCCGATAGCTGACACTCGCCACCCGATCCACCTGTTTCTTGAATACCTTACTGATCAGATAGACCCCCGCCGCCGCCGGCAGGCCACCGGCCAGTGCCGCCACAAACGCCAGGTTGTTGCCCACGGGCAATGTCGCCACCAGCGTCAGATTCAGGTCTTCGCGCTGTAAATTAACCCGTCCGGCCATCTGCAATTCGCTTGTGGGCCCCTCAACCTGAATGGGTACCGCAATCAACAGCTCACCATCACCCTCAAAGTACACCTCACCGTGTACCCGGTCGAAGGTCAGCCCGCTTTGTACCAGGTCGGAAAAATCCAGTCGCAGGCGCCGCGCCCAGGTGTCGAAATTGAACAGCGAGAGCAGCCGCAAGAGTGATGTACCCGCGTTATCTTCGGCGCGCAGGAAGCTGCCGTTGCGGATATCAATACCGATCTCCCCCGACAAGCCATTGGCGTTGACCATTGCCGGCGACCCATCCCAGCGCAGAGCGGTGTCAAAAATGGCGCTGCGGCTTTGCATGGCGGCCTCCTGGCCCCAGGCTTCCAACACCTGCCCCAGGTCTTCACCGCGCAGACGACCGATAAACTGGGACGACTCCCGCCCCTGCGCATCGCGCATCCACATCAGCTGCGCACCGAGACGATTCTCTCCTTCGCCACGCCCCTCGATCTGAATACCGCGCATGGCGCCGCGAATCTCGCTGATCACCAGACGCTCCGCCGAAGGTCGCAGCTGGAAGGACCAGGGGCCCATGGACTCGTCCCCCAGCCACAGGCCCTCGGTGCTGAAATCCACCGGTGGCAGGCTGGCAAAATCAAAGCCCGACCAACGATCTACAGCGGGCGTTTGCGCGGCGGCATCGGCGGTTTCACCGGAGGTTTCTGCGACTGCGGTATCGCTCTCGCTTCCCTTGCTGAGGGCCGGCAGGCGCAAGTGATCCAATGACAGCTTCAGTGGTGTGGTGGAGTTGAGCGCGCCGGCGAGTTCACCGGCGGCGGTTTCGCTATCAAACGCCAACTGCCAGTCCCCACCCAGCCCGCGACCGCGCACATGGATATTTTCGATGCGGGTTGACTCGGAAACCTGCAGCAGGTCGGTACTCAGGTCCAGGGAAATCGGCAGGACGGGCTCGCTGGCCTCCGCCGGCTGCTGGGGCCTACCCGCCCCCTCAGCGACCGGTGCCTGATCGGCCGCAACCGCCTGAGCAGCGGCGGCGGATTGGGTGTTTTTCGCATCGGAGTAGATCGTCAGCGCCTGCTTCCACGGCTGCAATTCCACCCGCGGCAGGTCACCGATAATGGATATTCCAGGTGACTCCGGCAGTTTCGCTTCGGCGTTGAGGGCAATGGCCGCGCGCTCCAATTGCCCATCTACCTGCCAGATTTGCCCCTGCAAATGCTCACCATAACTGAGGTGGTAGAGATTGCCCTGCTCGCCAATCGGCACCCGCATCACAAAGCGGGACTTGTCACCGGCGGGCTTTTTCAGTGGCTCCGGCAGGTTGACCGCTACCTGTTCCAGGTCTGAGGACAGCTCCAGCACCGCCGCGTAGGGTTTCTCCTTGGCTTGAGCGGGAATGGTAATACGGGCGGTATAGTCCAGCGCGCCATCCAGCCACTGCAATTCCGGTCGCTGGCTCCACTCGCCAATACTCGCGGTTTCCGCCTTACCGTGAATCACCACCTGGGTATCACGCTCCGCCCCTGCCCCCAGGTGCTGAATGGTGGCGCGCAGCGGCTGCCCCCACAACTGCCCGCGGAAGCTCGAACCTTTGAGACCGTCGACACTGTGGTAGCGCACGTTGCCATTCAGCTGGTCTATGTCCAACCGCAGATTCTGCAGTGACAGCCTGGCGCCGGAGAGCGCCAGATCCACCTGCTGGCTGGGTTCAAAACGCGCGCCACCCAGAGGCTGCGTGATATGCAGGCTGCCCTGCATCTCCCCGTCCAGCGCCCAGTGATCAAAGGCGCTACCCAGCTTGTCGCGCAGTGGCGAATCCTGCAGCAGCTTCAGTCCATCCGCAGCCGGACCCGCCAGCTGTGCCCGCACATCGAGCCTTGAGCCTTCCGCTTCCGGGGAAACCCGTACCGCTACATTGGCCCCATCCACATGCCACAGGCGTGCTTTGGGCGCCACCACCAAAACATTGCGGTCATTGATCCCCAGATGCCCCTGAACATTTTCTGCGGCGGGCCAACCGGCGGCATATTTAAGGCTGCTATTGGCGATATCCGCCTGTAACTGAACCGTCTGGCGATAGTCGTGTTGCCCCAGCGCCAGCAAGTCCTTGTCGTCACCGTCTTTGTAGCTGTAACCCCGGTAGACAAACCCGGCACTGGGAATCTGTCCGTCGTTGTTGCGGCCAACGCTCTCATTCAGCCACTTGCGCAGATCACTGCTCACCACCGTGGGCACCAGATTGCGCTGGTCCGTCACCGTCACATTGCGCAAGCCCAGGGCGAGAGTGAAGTCGGCCGCGCGGGAGTGTGGCACCAGCGGGATCTGCAGCAGGAACTGGCCGCGAAAGGCTCCGCCCGAAGGAGAAGAAGCTCCGCCAGCGGCCGCTACGGCGTTCGCAGCCTTGCCCGAAGCCGCATCCAGCATCAGAGGTCCGGAATACACAGACACCGTGTTGTGATCGCGATCAATATCCCAGGCAACGGTGCCCCGGGCCGCCGCAAAGGCAAAGGGAGCGTCATAGAGTAAGGGGAAGTGGGCGCTGAAGCCGTCGTGACTGTCCAGCTCTACCCAGCCGCCCTGGCCATTGAGAGAAAGGAATCCGTTAACGCCGGACACCGCTGGCGCACCGCGGTGGGCACCGGCACTGACCTGATGCAGATTCGCCGCCACCGAGACTTCACCATCGGTGCGCGACAGACGCACGTTCTGCAAGTCGCCGCTGGGCTCCAGCGCCCGCAGCCACTCGTCGGCCTTTTCGGGAATGAGCTCCAGCACCCGCAGTACCCGGTGCCAGGCTTGCAGTTCGATTTGATCCACCGCCAGCTGCAGATTACCTGACTGGTCGCCACTGGCCTGTAAATTGATGTCAGGCACTTCCAGCTGCTGCCAATTGAGCCCCAGCTGCTGCAATACCAGTTCCCACGACTGACCCGGCCGCCAACGCCCGGAGAGATTACTGGACAGCGCGTTCAGGGTTTCCAGGGCGCCCACGGATCCCGGCGCCGATTCCTGCGCAGATTCCGATCCCGGTGCCGCGTCAGGGGCCGCTACCTGGGCGAGACTCAGATCCCCGCGCAGACTGTAGCCCGACTTGGCATCCGAGTTGAGCCACAGTCGCCCCCCGGCCAGCTTGCGGCCCGGCCAGTAAAATTTCTCGGGCAGTGGGGATAACTGGTACAGAAGGTTGACCAGATCGGCGTCGACCAGCAACTCGTTCAGCTGCACATAACCGCGCAGGGAAAAATCCTCGGCGCGGCGCGGATTGCCGCGCCCTTCCAGAACCAGACGCAGGCTCTCTTCACCAGTGTGCAGGCTTTCCATGGCACCGCTCACGAATGCCTTCGCCACCAGGCGGTGAAAGCTGCCGCTGTTTTCCAATAGGATTTCCGGCAGATCCAGGTTCGCAGACTGGCCATCGGTCAGGGTCAGGCCGATGTGGGCATCCCGCACCAGGACTTTCGGGCCCAGCTGAAATATCCGCGCGGGATCCCCAAGGCGTGTCGTCGCTGTCGAACTCGGCTCTCCTTCCGGCCTGGCCGTCAGCGGGAATCCATGCACTTGCCAACCACCTTCGGCGCGCTGCTCGAGATGCGCCGAAAAGCCATCCACCTCTAAGTTTTTCCAGATCAGCTCGCGGTTCCAGAGACTGGCCAGAAGATCCAGGTGAAACAGGCCCCGCTGCAGCTTGACCTGCCCCTCGGCACCGATGTTGAGCCCATCGATCTGCAGCGCCACTTCCAGCGCCTGCCAACGCAGGGAAATATGCTCGAGGGAAACCGGAGCGCCCAGGCGAGCGGACAGCCACTGGCCAATTTCAGGGCTGTATTTGCCGACTTGGGGCGACAGAATGCGCCCGGTCTGCACCAGGATCGCGAGGGAGATCACGATCGCGACCACCAGCAACCAGAACTTGCGGGCAAACCAGCGCAGCCACAGCATCAGGAGCATCCCCCCAAGGCCTGCGGTAAGCGCGCGGCGGTGCCGGTTGGTAGCAAGTCACACCAGTACAATGTCGTACTGCTCCTGGTTGTAAATGGGCTCCACCTGAAACTGGATGGGGCGGCGGATAAATTCTTCCAGATCCGCCACATTGGCAGACTCTTCGTCCAACAGCAGGTCAATCACCACCTGGCTGGCCAGTACCATGATCTTGTCACTGTCGTAGGCCCGGGCCTCACGAATGATCTCGCGGAAAATCTCGTAACACACGGTCTCTGCAGTTTTCAGGGTGCCGCGACCCGCGCACACGGAACAGGGCTCACAGAGTATCTGGCCGAGGGATTCACGAGTGCGCTTGCGGGTCATTTCCACCAGGCCCAGCTCGGATACCCCGGTAATGCTGTTTTTCGCGTGGTCCCGCTCCAGGGATTTCTCCAGGGTGCGCAACACCTGGCGCTGGTGCTCCGGGTCCTGCATATCGATAAAGTCGATGATGATGATGCCACCCAGATTGCGCAGGCGCAGCTGGCGGGCGATGGCGGTAGCCGCTTCCAGGTTGGTCTTGAAGATGGTCTCTTCCAGATTGCGGTGACCCACGAATGCACCGGTGTTCACATCGATGGTGCTCATGGCCTCGGTTTGCTCAACGATCAGGTAACCGCCGGACTTGAGGGTGACTTTGTTCTGCAGGGCCTTGCGGATTTCCTCTTCCACACCGTAGAGATCGAACAGCGGCCGCTCGCCGGGATAGTGTTCGATACGTGGGGCAATTTCCGGGGCGTACTTACTGGAGAACTTGGCCGCGCGGGCGTGGGCCTCGCGGGAGTCGATGCGGATTTTTTCCGTGTGGGGCCGCGCCAGGTCGCGCAGGGCGCGCATAAACAGCGGCAGGTCTTCATAAATGATGGCGGGCTCTTTTTCGGCCTTGACCCGCTGCTCCAGCTCTTTCCAGAGTTTGTACAGGAAAGGGATATCCCGCAGCAGCTCTTCTTCGCTTACCCCTTCCGCCACCGTGCGCAGGATAAAGCCACCGTCACCGCTGTGGCCCTCTTCTTCGAGTTTGGCGGATGCCAGATCCACCAGCGCGCGCAGTCGCTCGCGCTCGCCTTCATCCTCGATGCGGTTGGAAATACCGATGTGTCGGGTCTGCGGCATATACACGAGATAGCGCGCCGACACCGACAGGTGCGTGGTCAACCGCGCGCCCTTGCTGGAAATCGGGTCTTTCACCACCTGCACCACCAGGGACTGGCCCTCACGCACCAGGGCGCGAATATCCGCCACTTCGCCCTCGCGGGACTCCATGCCGTCTTTGTCCAATGGGGCAATATCCGAGGCGTGGATAAATCCGGCGCGCTCCAGGCCGATATCCACAAACGCCGCCTGCATCCCCGGCAGCACGCGCACCACTTTGCCCTTGTATATATTGCCGACGATACCGCGGCGGGCGGTGCGCTCCAGATAGACTTCCTGCAGTACGCCGTTTTCCACCAGCGCCACGCGGGTTTCCATCGGCGCCACATTGATGAGTAATTCTTCGCTCATGGGGCCGTAACTCCTAAATCATCCCTGCGTCTGACCGCTTGTCAAACTGCCAGTACTCGATACCCGCCTGCTCCAGAAATCCGGCCAGCGCCTCCAGGGGCAAGCCGACCACGTTGCTGTAACTGCCGGAGATGGACTCCACCAACAGCGCGCCCATGCCCTGAATCCCGTAGCCGCCGGCTTTATCGGCGGGCTCGCCGGTATTCCAATAGCCCTCGATCAGGCGCCGGTCCAGCGCGCGGAACCGCACCCGGGTTTCCACCACTTTGCGGTAGCTGGCGTCGGCACCGGAGAGGCAGATGGCGGTGAGCACCGAGTGTTCAGTTCCAGACATCAGGCGCATCATGCGGGCAAAATCGGTGAAATCCCGGGGTTTTTCCAGTATCTCGCCACCGGCAACACCCAGGGTATCCGCCCCCAGGGACCAAAGGTTACTGTTGCGGTCACCCTCGATACCGGCCAGCGCCAGGCCCGCGCGCGACTTCTCCTCTGCCAGACGCAGAACATAATCTCTTGGGCTTTCCCCGGGCGAGCGAGTTTCCACAATATCCGTCGCTGCGGTGGAAAAAGGCACCCCAATCTGCATCAACAACGCCGCCCGCCGCGGTGACGCGGAGGCCAGAATAAGGCGCTGTGGCCGCGCATCGGATGGCGGCACTCGGGGTTCAAAGTCTGGCACGGACACTACTTATGGTTATTAATGGTCTGGATGTTCTGCAAACGGCCGACACGGAATCGGCATTGGGCCAGATTATAGCGGCAGCGCTCGAAAATTAACCGCACTCACCGCTGGTCTTTACAGTTTTTTGCCCTGTGATTCGGGCCCAGGCAGGCGCATTCTAGTCGCACTGCATTAATGGCAGGTTAATCCCGGTGGCGCCCGGCGCCAATGCAGGAGCCGGGAACCGCTAACGTACCTGCAGGCGCGATGCCGTCAGGTGTAGCCAGGGTGTGACCAGCGGCCACAACAGCGCGGTGGTCAGCGCCGGCCACAAAAAGGTGAGGCCCGGTACCGTCTTGCCCGCGAGGCTGTGCACCCAGTTGCCCAACAATTGATTGATTCCCACCAGCACAAACACCCACATCAGCTGCTGGGCGGGGTTGAATGCGCGGGTGCGCCTATAGGTCAGCAGGCTGAAGTAGGCCAGTACCCCCAGCGCCAGGGCATGGGCCCCGAGCGTGGACCCGGTCACCAGATCCTCTACCAGACCCACCATCCAGGCAAAGCCCACCCCCAGCTCCTGAGGCATACGGGTCGTCCAGAAAATCACCAGCAACGCACAGAACGCCGGGCGAAACCACAACCAGTTGGTTGGCAAAGGCATGACCGCCAACAGCAGGGCAACGAAAATTGTAAGCAGGATAAACCAGCGATTGTGGGCATCCATGGTATTCAGTCCTGACTGTCGATGACCGCCAGCACAAAGCGACTGCGATTCATCAGCCCCCGCGGCTGCACATCCACATCTGCGAAGGCGCGACCAGGATCCCGCTTCACCGAGATAACCTCGCCCACCGGGTAACCGGCGGGGAAACGCCCGCCAAGGCCGGAGCTCAGAAGCAGGTCACCCTCGCGGATATCGCTGGTATTGGCCAGATGGCGGAGCTTGAGGCGGTAAAGATCGCCAGTACCTTCGGCCACGGCGCGCACGCTGTTGCGCAGTACCTGAACTGGCAGCGCATGGTTGGCGTCGGTGATCAACAGCACCCGGCTGGAGAAATCGCCGGCTTCGATCACCTGGCCCAGCAAGCCACTGGCATCCATGATGGCCGCGCCCTGGCGTATGCCATCGCTGCGGCCCTTGTCGATAATCAACACATGCTCGAGGGGATCGGGGGAAACGCCGATGACCTGGGCTACCAGTACCCGCTGGTCGACACTCTCGGCCGAGTTCATCAGCTCTTTCAGCTGGGTATTTTCCGCACGCACCGCCGCCAGCAGCTGGGTCTGCTGCTCCAGCAGCATGACCTGGTGCTTGAGGCGGCCGTTTTCCTCTTCCAACTCTTCCCGGGTACGCAGCGTTTCCTCCGCCCAGTCCCCGACTCGGGAGGGCGTACCGGTGATCCAGTAGAAAGGCGCGGCGAGACTGGAAAGGCGCTCGCGCACCGGATCCAGCCAATCGGTGTAGAGATTGATAACGATCAGCGCAGCCGCCACCAGTCCCAGCACGATGATGCGGGATTCCGGAGACGGGCCTCGGGTAAATAGCGGCTTAATGGGCAGCTCCCCATTAACAGGTCAAAGACGGTGTTTTATTGTTCGTGCACGCAAGTCCCTGCGTGTATAGATTCGGCGGCACCCGGTCCTGTGCCGCCGCTTTGCGCTCGATATCAGTTGGAAACCAGATACAGGCGGCTCTTGTCCATCATATCCAGCGCCTGGCCACCGCCGCGGGCAACACAGGTCAGCGGGTCGTCGGCAACGATCACCGGCAGGCCGGATTCTTCCATCAGCAGGCGATCCAGGTCCCGCAGCAACGCACCACCACCGGTCAGCACCATACCGCGCTCGGCGATATCGGAAGCCAGCTCGGGGGGAGATTGCTCCAGCGCACTTTTCACCGCCTGCACGATGCCGGACAGCGGCTCCTGTAGCGCTTCCAGAATCTCATCACTGTTCAGGGTGAAGCTGCGCGGCACCCCTTCCGCCAGGTTGCGACCTCGCACGTCGATTTCGCGCACTTCACTGCCGGCGTAGGCACAACCGATCTCTTCCTTGATCCGCTCTGCAGTGGCATCACCAATGACGCTGCCGTAGTTGCGGCGTACATAATTGACGATGGCCTCATCAAAGCGGTCACCGCCAATACGCACGGAGTCGGAATAGACCACACCGTTCAGGGAGATGATGGCGATCTCGGTGGTACCACCGCCGATGTCCACCACCATGGAACCGCTGGCTTCTTCTACCTTGATACCCGCGCCGATGGCCGCAGCCATGGGCTCTTCGATCAGCCACACCTCACGGGCACCGGCACCGAGGGCAGACTCGCGGATTGCGCGGCGCTCCACTTCGGTGGACTGGCAGGGCACACACACCAGCACGCGAGGGCTGGGGCGCATCCAGCTGTTTTCATGCACTTTCTTGATGAAGTGCTGCAGCATTTTTTCGGTCACCTGGAAGTCGGCAATAACCCCGTCCTTCATCGGACGAATGGCGGTGATGTTGCCCGGGGTACGGCCCAGCATACGCTTGGCTTCTACACCGACCGCTTCCACGATTTTGGTGCCGTTATAGTGGCGAATGGCTACAACAGAGGGTTCGTCGAGGACTACGCCGCGATCGCGCACGTAGATCAGCGTGTTGGCAGTACCCAGGTCGATAGAGAGATCACTGGAGAACATGCCCCGCAAACGTTTAAACATGGAATTCGGTTACCTTAATCTTGAAGTACAACACCTGAAGTGGAATCGGGTTCAGGTGCCGCATAGCGCTGACCGGGCCCCCTGCCAGCGCCCCCGGTTGAGGGAAGCGTTACAGGGTAATTAGTCCGCGCAAATAATTCTGTGTTCCGGACAGCGTTTTTGTCCGATCTTCGTCAAATAAGCCAGATGTCTCAGAGCTCTGGCCAGAATCGGCAAACTCTAACAACGGCGGGGGTTGAGGGCAAGGCTGAATAATAAGCATAAAGAGATTCCCCCATAGTTATGGTAAATTTGCGCTCCTTCTTTTTCCCTGCCGGCCCCAGATTTCGGGCCTGGCCACAATTTAGCCAATGAGAAGCTGGAGTCTCTACCCCATGGCCGTGGACGCGCAAACCGTAGAAAAACTGGCCGAGCTGGCCCGCATCGCCATCTCCGAAGAAACCATAGACGAAGTCAGCAGCCGCCTGGGCGACGTGCTGCAGCTGGTGGACCAGCTCCAGGCCGTCAATACCGATGGCGTCGAGCCCATGGCCCACCCCCTGGACGAAGTCCAGGTACTGCGCAGGGACCAGGTCACCGAGCCCAATCGTCGCGAAGAATTCATCGCCCTCGCCCCCCAGTCCGAGGCAGGTCTCTATCTGGTGCCCAAGGTCATCGACTGATCAGATCCCCGACCAACCGGCCACCCGCAAGCGAATACAGAATAGACAAGAAACCGGATTTCCCATGCATCAGTTGACCATCGCCGAGATCATCCGCGGTCTGCGCGACAAGCAATTCTCCAGTGTCGAGATTACCAGTCACCTGCTGGAACGCATCCAGCAGCTGGACGGCCACTACAACAGTTTTATTACCGTCACCGGCGAGCAGGCCCTGCGCGATGCCGCCGCTGCCGATACCCGCCTGGCCCAGGGTGACGCCCCGGCCCTGTGCGGCGTGCCCATCGCCCACAAAGACATCTTCTGCACCAGTGGTGTACGCACCAGTTGCGGCTCCAAAATGCTCGACAACTTCGTGCCCCCCTACGACGCCACCGTTGTGGATAACTTCCAGCAGGCCGGTGCGGTGAGCCTGGGCAAAACCAATATGGACGAGTTCGCCATGGGCTCCTCCAACGAATCCAGTTTTTACGGTGCGGTCAAGAACCCCTGGGATCTGGAGCGGGTGCCGGGCGGCTCGTCCGGCGGTTCCGCGGCGGCGGTTGCCGCGCAGCTGGTGCCGGGCACTACCGCCACGGATACCGGCGGCTCTATCCGCCAGCCGGCGGCACTCACCGGCACTACCGGCCTCAAACCCACCTACGGCCGCGTATCCCGCTGGGGCATGATTGCCTTTGCCTCCAGTCTCGACCAGGGTGGCCCTATTGCCCGCACCGCGGAAGACGTGGCGCTGATGCTGTCCGTCATGGCCAGTGCAGACAAAAAAGACTCCACTTGTCTCGACCGCCCGCAGCAGGATTACACCGCCAACCTGAACGACACCATTGCCGGCCTCAAGATCGGCGTGCCCAAAGAGTATTTCGGTGAAGGTCTCGATAGCGAAGTTGGCGCACGGGTGCAGGATGCGCTGAAGGAATACGAAAAGCTCGGTGCGCAACTGGTGGAAATCAGCCTGCCGCACACCCATCTCGCGGTGCCCGCCTATTACGTCATCGCACCGGCGGAGGCTTCCGCCAACCTGTCGCGCTTTGACGGTGTGCGCTACGGCTACCGCTGTGAGAACCCCGCAGACCTGCGCGACCTGTATATGCGCTCCCGCGGCGAGGGTTTCGGTGAGGAAGTGAAACGCCGGATTCTGGTCGGCAGCTATGCCCTGTCCGCCGGTTACTACGACGCCTACTACAACAAGGCCCAGCAGGTCCGCCGTCTGATCAAGCAGGATTTCGTCGACGCCTTCAACAAGGTAGACGTGATCATGGGCCCCACCGCGCCCAACCCCGCGTTCAAGCTGGGCGAAAAAAATGCCGATCCGGTGGCCATGTACCTGGAAGATATCTACACCATCGCCACCAACCTGGCAGGCCTGCCCGGCATGTCCCTGCCCTGCGGTTTTGCCCACGGTCTGCCCGTCGGCCTGCAGATCACCGGCAACTACCTGGATGAAGCGCGCATGCTGAATGTGGCGCACCAGTTCCAGCAGAACAGCGACTGGCATCAAAAAACAGCCCCGGCAGCGGAATTGCGGAAATAAGGAGACACGACGTGGAATGGGAAGTAGTCATCGGGCTGGAAGTACACGTACAGCTCTCCACCCAATCAAAGATTTTCTCCGGCGCCAGCACCGCATTCGGTGCCGAGCCGAACACCCAGGCCTGCGCGATTGATCTCGCCATGCCCGGCACCCTGCCGGTACCCAATGAAGAGGCGTTCCGCTACGCGGTGATGTTCGGCCTCGCCATGAATGCCGAAATCGGCAAACGCTCGGTGTTCGAGCGCAAAAATTATTTCTACCCGGACCTGCCCAAGGGCTACCAGACCACCCAGCTGGAAAAACCCATTGTGGGCTCTGGTGAAATCGAGATTCACCTGGAAGATGGCAGCAGTAAAACCGTGCGTTTGCACCACGCACATCTTGAGGAAGACGCGGGCAAATCACTGCACGAAGACTTCCATGGAATGTCTGGCATCGACCTCAACCGTGCCGGCACTCCGCTGATTGAAATCGTCTCCGAGCCGGATATGCGCAGCGCCGCCGAAGCTGTGGCCTACCTGAAAAAGATCCACAGTATCGTCACCTACCTGGGTATTTCCGACGGCGACATGTCCCAGGGCTCCCTGCGCTGCGATGCCAACGTATCCGTGCGTTTGAAAGGCGAGGAAAAGCTCGGCACCCGCGCCGAAATCAAGAACATCAACTCCTTCCGTTTTATCGAGAAGGCGATCAAGGTCGAGGCTCAGCGCCAGATCGACCTGATCGAAGACGGTGGCAAAGTGGTGCAGGAAACCCGCCTGTACGACTCCGACAAAAACGAAACCCGCTCCATGCGCAGCAAGGAAGTGGCCAACGATTACCGCTACTTCCCCTGCCCGGACCTGTTGCCGGTGGTACTCTCCGACGAGTACATCGAACAGGTGCGCGGTGAGCTGCCAGAGCTGCCGGATGCCAAGTGCGCGCGCTTTGAAAGCGAATACGGCCTCTCGGCTTACGATGCGGATCAGCTGACCCAGGAGCGCGCCACCGCGGATTATTTTGAACTGGTAGCAGCCAAGTCCGGGGAACCGAAACTGGCGGCCAACTGGGTGATGGGCGAGCTGGCGGCACTATTGAACCGGGAAGAAAAATCCATTGCGGATTCCCCGGTATCCGCGGAGCACCTGGCCGGCCTTATTGCCCGTATCAAGGACAACACCATCTCCTCCAAAATCGCCAAGCAGGTGTTCGAGGCAATGGCGAATGGTGACGGCGATGCGGATACGGTAATTGAAGCCCAAGGGCTGAAACAGGTTTCCGACACCGGTGCCATCGAAAAACTGGTGGACGATGTGATTGCCGCATCTGGCGCCCAGGTGGAGAACTACCGCAATGCCGATCCGGACAAGCGCCCGAAAATGATGGGCTTCTTCGTTGGCCAGATTATGAAGGCTTCCAAGGGACAGGCAAATCCGCAGATGATCAACCAGATCCTCAAGCAAAAGCTGGACGCCTTGCTGTAACGGATATGAAAAACCTGCAAGTCCCGGAGTGGCCCGGGGCTTGCAGCACTGCAAGAGGTACCCATCCCCGGCTTATTTTCCGGAACTATCTAATTACATATCTAATTACAGACCTCATCACACTGTCACCGTAGGAAGAGCCCCATGAAAACAATAAAACACCTGGCTACCGCGTTACTTCCGATCTACCTCTCTCTCGCGGCCACCGGCCTCCAGGCACAGGGAGAATATGCAACCACCTCGCAAATTCGCGCGGCGCTCGAGCAGGGCTCCACAAGCTCGGAATTACTGGTCAATCGCTATCGCCAGCAGGTTCAGCAACTGAATGCGCAGCTGCACGCCGTGATTGAACTGAGCCCCTCTGCCATGAGCGAGGCCCAACGCCTCGACAAACTCCGCCGGGATGGCCAGATCCTCGGCCCCCTGCACGGTATTCCCGTTCTCCTCAAAGATAATATCGACACCAGCGACGGGCTGCCCAATACCGCGGGTTCAATACTGCTCAAGGACAACATCCCCGGTCACGATGCCTTTCTGGTGGAACAGCTGAAAAAAAATGGCGCGCTCATTCTCGGCAAAGCCAACCTCAGTGAATGGGCCAACTTCCGCTCCACCAAATCCTCCAGTGGCTGGAGTGGCACCGGCGGCCAGGCCCGCAACCCCTACGACCTGAGCCGTTCCCCCTGCGGTTCCAGTTCCGGGTCCGCGATCGCAGTCGCGGCGGGCATGGTGCCCCTGGCGGTCGGCACCGAGACAGATGGCTCTGTCACCTGCCCCGCCGCAGTGAATGGCATCGTTGGCATCAAGCCGACCCTCGGGCTGATCAGCCGCTCCGGAATCATTCCCATTTCTGCGCAACAGGACACTGCAGGGCCGATGGCCACCACGGTGACCGGCGCGGTACTGCTGCTCGATGCCATGACCGGCAAGGACGATCGCGACCCCGACAGCTTCGACAGCGCCACGAAATTTGTCGATGCTCTGCAACCTCAGGGCCTGCAGGGCATGCGTATCGGTGTGGTCAGGAACTTGATGGGCTACAGCCCGCAAACCGATGCCGCTTTCGAACTGGCACTGGCGGTTATGCGCGAACAGGGCGCTACGATTGTCGACAACGCCAATATCACTACCCTCCCGGAAATCCACGAGCTTGAGTTTGAAATGCTCGCATGGGACTTCAAGGATGCACTGAAGGATTACCTGGCGACAGCGACAACAAAATACAAAGACCTGGATTCACTGATTGCCGCCAATAAGGAAAATTCCACCGCAGAGCTGCCCTACTTCGGCCAGGAAATTTTTGAAATGGCACAGGCATCGGCAGGCCGCGAGGAAAAAGAGTTTGCCGCAAACGCGGCACAGCTGAAAAAGCTGGCCGGGGAACAGGGCATCGACGCCACCATGGCGCAACACAAGGTCGATCTGCTGATCGCGCCGACTGTAAGTCCGGCGTGGAAAATCGATCACATCAACGGCGATCACTTTACCGGCTCGGCCACCACGCCTGCTGCCGTTGCGGGCTACCCCCATATCACCGTCCCCATGGGGTTCGTGCGTCACCTGCCGGTGGGCATTTCATTTTTTGCCAGCGCCAACCAGGAAGACAGGCTAATCCGCGCCGCATACAATTACGAACAGTCCAGCCGCCAACGCCGGGAACCCCGCTTCCTGAGCGGTGATCCCGCGCTGGCCGTTTCCGGCCTCAAATGACAGAAGGAAGTAACTATGAGCCTGAAAAAAGACAAACAGAAAGTTCTCGGTGAAGTGTTCGACGATGCGCGTATCGCCGGATTTCTGGAGGGGGATGCACCAGAGGGTTTCAACCGCGACTTTTACCTGCTGGAGCGCGCCTACCGCGGTATGAAAGCGGAGAACTTTGAGACCTTTGTGCGCCTGTTCAAGGAGCAGGGCCTGGACCTGAACAGCCAGAGCCCGGAAGGCCAGACTCTGCTGGCGCGCATTGGCGAACACGCGCAAGGCGAAGACTACGCCGATATCCTGCGCGCAGCCGGGGCCGAGTAACACCATGACCTCCAACCCGGTACACGGCGTCAATGCACTGGTCCGGGGGGCGCAGCTGCTCACCCGGAAGGAGCTGCGCCCATTCATCATCATTCCGCTGCTGATCAACCTGGTGCTGTTTATCGCACTGGGCGCCATGATGATCAGCCAGTTCGACGATCTCGGCCGCTATATCGGCAGCCTGCTTTCCGACACCCCCGTCGACACCTCCAACATGTCCTGGTGGCGCGCGATACTGGCCAAAGGAGCGGACTGGGCTGCCAGTATGTTCCAGTGGCTGGCCTGGCTGATTGCGATTGCCGTGGTGCTGCTGTTCTTCATGGTGTATGGCTACCTGTTCGGCATCATCACCAACATCATCGCGGCCCCCTTTAACGGCCTTCTCGCCGAAAAGGTGGAAGAGCTACTCACCGGACACCCCCCACCCCCGGAAGCACTGCACAGCATGGTATTCCGCACCCTTGGGCGCGAGCTGCGCAAGCTGATGTATTTCATCGGCTGGGGCATAGTGATCTTCATCATTGCCCTGCTCACCAGCTGGACCGTGTTCATTCCTGCAATACTGACCGCCCTCTGGGGCGCCTGGTGCATGGCCATCCAGTATGTGGATTATCCGCTGGACAACCACCAGCGCTCCTTTGGCGAACTGAAACGTGTGCTGATGCGCAAGAAGCTCACCACCCTCGGTTTCGGCGGCAGCGTAATGCTGGCGAAGATGGTGCCAGTACTGAATATCTTTGTGATGCCCGCAGCAGTGGCTGGCGGTACCGCACTCTGGGTCGAGAGAATCTGGGCCGATGGTGACCCCGGCAAAGGACCAAATGGAAAAGGGGCAAACGGGAAAGGGACAAATGAAAAAAGTATCCCGGTAGAAACACCACCGGCAACGGCAAAAAAGAAATGGCCCAAAGGCATTGAGGGCCCGGACCAATAAACTTTACAGACACAAAAAACGCGGGAATTTCCCGCGTTTTTTGTTTTAACCGTACGAACCGAATTTTGATCGTACGACTCAGTACAATTTATCGACGGGGGCGACCACCGCCGCCACGGCGATTGCCACCACCGCTGCGATTACCACCGCGGCCACCGCGCTCATCCCGATCGGGATAATTGCGCTTCACATGCACTTTCGGCGGCTGCTCCAGCAATTCTTCCGGCGGCACCTCGCATTTCAGTTTGTTACCCAGCAATTGCTCGATGGGCTCCAGACGCATGGCGTCGTCTTCACAGGCAAAACTGATGGAAGTGCCGCTCTTGCCGGCGCGGCCAGTACGGCCAATGCGGTGCACGTAATCTTCCGGTTCTTCCGGCAGGGTGTAGTTCACCACGTGACTGATGCCATCGATATGAATACCGCGGCCCGCCACGTCAGTAGCAACCAGCACCTTGGATTTGCCGGTTTTGAAATCTTCCAGGGTGCGTACACGTTTGTTCTGGGCGACTTCGCCCGACAACAGGCCGGCATTGATCCCGTGGGCCATCAGGTTTTCGTGCAGCCGGCGACACTGGTCGCGGCGGTTGGCGAAGACAATCAGACTCTCCACATCGTCCTGACGCACGATGTTGTACAGCAGCGGGTATTTTTCCTCGCCCGACACCAGGTATACGTGCTGGGTAACCGTATCGGTCGCCACGCGCTCCGGCTCGATCTCCACAATGATGGGGTCGGTGGTCCACTGCTCTACCAGATCGTCCACTTCCGGAGTGAAGGTGGCAGAGAAGAACATGGTCTGGCGGTGGGTCTTGCGCGGGGTCTGGCGCACGATGCGGCGCACCTGGGGGATAAAGCCCATATCCAGCATGCGGTCCGCTTCGTCGATCACCAGGATTTCCGTCTGGTCCAGGAAGCAATCGCGGTTGCTGACGAAGTCCAGCAGGCGACCGGGGGTGGCGACGAGAATGTCCACCAAGCGCTCGTTCAGCGCCTTCTGCTGCTTCTGGTAATCCATGCCGCCAACCAGCGTATGAATTTCCAGATCCGTGTGCTTACACAGGTTTTTGGCGTCGTCGGCAATCTGCATCACCAGCTCCCGCGTCGGCGCAATGATCAGGGCGCGGGCTTCACCGGCATAACGCTCCCCGTCAAAGGGGTGCTTAAGCAGGTCGTCGATGACAGTGATCAGGAAGGCGGCGGTCTTGCCGGTGCCGGTCTGGGCTTTACCGACCAGATCGTGACCGTTGAGGGTTTCCGGAAGAGACTTGCCCTGGATTGGCGAGCAGTACTGGTATCCCAGATCAGAGATGGCGTGCATCAGTGGCAGGGGCAGATCCAGATCGTGGAAACGCACCTTGCCTTCCTGGGGCTCCACCTGAAACTCGTCCAGGCTCCAAGGCTTGGCCGGGGCCGGCTTACGAGAGCGGGTATTTTCACCGCTGCGGCGCTGATTGCGCCGGCGACCGCCGCCAGACTTACCCTCTTCTCGGGACTCAGAAGACACTTCGCGATCAGGCTTGGAGCTGGTGGCCTTGGGTTCTGAGGGCGCTTGAGGCTTGTCGGACGAACGGCGGAAGAACTTACCTATCAACGGAATACTCGCTTAATGATCAAATATTCAGCGAGTATACCATCTATATGCATAGATAAAGCTATAGCGCCTTTGAGCCCGTTTTTTGAGTCCGTTTAAGGGTCCCAATGACTAACAGCAACCCGGGTCAGTTTTCCAACAGCCCTCGCCGCCGGGCAACCCAGTAATCCAGGCTTAAAAATCGTCCGCCACCAGTGAACAGCAGCGCCAGCAACATGAGGAAGTAAGTGGCCGCAAACTCGATACCGTTCTTCAGCACGGTAAAGTTGCCGGCCTCGGTCAGCCACGCATAGTTTCCATGCTCCTTGAGCAGCTCCACCGCCTTCTCTTTGCGCACCAGCGCCTCTTCGATCAGATCCTTGCGCCACTCCCAGGGCATCGTCAGTGTTTGCTCCGGCAGTGCGTGCCAACCGTACTGCCAGTGGGCTGTCACTGCCGCCACCGCCATGGTGAACATCAGCGGAATCACCGCGAGACGTACCCCCAAACCCAGCACCAGGGCGATACCGCCGAGAAATTCGGTCAATGCCGCCAGCCAGGCCAACAATACCGGTGCCGGCAGTCCCAGGCCCCAGTCCGGATTGCCAAACCAGGCGGCGACATCCTCAATACTGCCCAGCTTGTTGAAACCGGCCAGGATAAAGATAGGCCCCAGGAACAGACGCAACCCCAAGGGCCCCAAACCCTCCAGCGGCCGCAGTAGATTCAGAAAACGCCGGTAAATCCGATTGAACCCGCTGTTGCTGCCATCCATAATTCGCTCCCCCGTATGCCGGGCTGATTTGCCATAGTGAACTGGTCGGAGCCAACCCAGGATTCTTACAGTCCTGGCTAGTGCAATCCGGGCGAGTAAACCTCAGCGCCAAGTCAGCTCCCAACAGTTTAGCCAGCCGTAGTCCCCCCATGCCAAGACTCTACCGACGCGCCACAGCCACCGAGCTGCGCCACCTTGCCAATCTCGGCGGCCCACTGGTGGTCAGCAACCTGGCGGTGGTGAGCATGGGTGTTACCGACACCATCGTCGCCGGCCAGTCCGGCGAGATCAATCTGGCGGGGCTGGCCCTCGGATCCAGCATCTGGGCGGTGTGTGCGGTGACCCTGATCGGTATGCTGGCGGCGATATCACCGGTGGTGGCCAACCTGCGCGGCGCCCGTGACGAACAGGGCTGTGCCCAGCAGATGAGTCAGTCGGTATGGATTGCACTGGTCGGCGGCTTGCTGGTCGCGGCGGCCCTGCTGGCAGCCCCACTGTGGAGCCAGTGGGTACAAACCGAAGAACCGGTGCGCAAGGTGATGGTCCAGTATTTACTGGCACTGTCGACCGGCACCCTGCCCTTCGCCTTCGGCAGTGCACTGCGGGGTTACTGCGAGGGAATGGGCCAGGTACGACCGGTGATGCGGATTTATCTCGCTGCGGCGGCGCTCAATATCCCGCTGGACCTGCTGTTCGTATTTGGCTGGGGGCCGATCCCGGCCATGGGCGGTGCCGGTTGCGGCTGGGCCACCAGCCTGGTGTGCTGGTGTATTGCCATCGCCCTTTACTGGCATGCGGGGCGCGATCCCGCTTACCGCGCCCTGGATCTCAAGCTGCTGCCACCGCGACCGCACTGGCCTACTCTGCGGCACCTGCTGGCGGTAGGTATGCCCATCTGCATCGGCGCCGCCAGTGAGGTTACCTTTTTCGCCAGCCTGACCCTGCTGCTGGCATCCTACGGCGCCACCATTGTCGCCGCCCACCAGATTGGCCTGAGTATCGGCTCCACCTTTTACCTGGTTGCACTGGCGCTGGCACAGGCCGTCAGCATTCGCACGGCGCAGGTACTCGGCCAGAAGAGACCCAAACGCGCGCGTTTTGTCAGCATCGTGGGGGTCAGCAGTGGCTTTGTATACGCCCTGTTCACGGGCATAGCACTGATCGCCCTGCGGGATCTGTTGGTACTCGCTTACACCGCAAACCCGGACATTATTGCCATCGCCAGTAACCTATTGTTGCTCGCTGCCGCTTTCCAACTGGTGGATGTCACCCAGGCCATGGCCTGGGGAGCGCTGCGAGGCTACAAGGACACCCGGGTACCCATGTACCTGCAGCTGTTTTCCTACTGGCTGGTAGGCCTGGCAAGCGCTTACTGGCTGGGAGAGCAGTACTGGGGGGTCTACGGATACTGGACCGGCATCTGTATCGGCCTCGGCACTGCCGCGGTGTTGCTACTGTTGCGCCTGAAACGCACCAGCTTCCGGGCCCTGGCTGTGAAACCGGCCACAGGCTGATTGCGAAAATCGCCAAATATCGCGCAATTCGCCGGGAACCGATTGGCTATACTCGCGCTCTCACCAACCTGACCTCTGCATCTTCGGCGCCAGTTGTTCATACATCTGTTAATGCGCCTTTTTAACCGTCAACGGAGCATTTCATGCGTTGTCGCTCTCTGAGCCTTTCCCTGCTGCTGAGCCTCAGCAGTGTTTCCGCCCACCTGATTGCGGAAGAATCCGACGAATTCGGA
This sequence comes from Microbulbifer sp. ALW1, assembly GCF_009903625.1. Classification (NCBI taxonomy): domain Bacteria; kingdom Pseudomonadati; phylum Pseudomonadota; class Gammaproteobacteria; order Cellvibrionales; family Microbulbiferaceae; genus Microbulbifer; species Microbulbifer sp. ALW1. Next base: position 4,000,818 of record NZ_CP047569.1, read on the forward strand.
GCGCCGCAGGAGAGCGCACAACCCACCCCGGAAAAGCCCGAACCTCAGAGCGACGCAGAAACGGCGCCAACCCAGCAAAAGCAGCTGACCACCGACGCCGCAACGGATTCCGATACCCAGGACAAGCCGGCGATGCCGCAGGCAAAAAGTATTGAGCTGGACAAGCCGGTTTCCGAACAGGAGCTGGTGACACCGCCACAAGCGGAGCCGGCAGACGAGCCCACCACGGATTCGCCGCCGCAGGAACCTGCCGAACCGCAGCCCACCCCAGAGGAACAGCCGGCAGCACCCGTGGGCCGGGCACTGCAGATACTCGGTGCGGAAGTGCCACCGGCCACCTCTACCCGCCTGCCCTGGTCACCCAGCCAGCACTTCGAGGGCGTTTACAGTGCCACACCGGTGCTGGTGGTGAACGGCGCCGAAACAGGCCCGACCCTGTGCATTACCGCGGCCATTCACGGCGATGAATTGAACGGTATCGAAACCGTGCGCCGGGTGATGTACAACCTGAACCCGGAAACCCTCAAGGGCGCAGTGATCGGCGTCCCCATTGTGAATATGCAGGGGTTTCACCGCAGCTCCCGCTACCTGACCGACCGCCGCGACCTCAACCGGCACTTCCCGGGCGATAAAAACGGCTCCTCCGCTTCACGTATTGCACGTTCGTTTTTTGACGAAGTGGTAGTGCACTGCAACGCCATCGTCGACCTGCACACCGGATCTTTTTATCGCACCAACCTGCCTCAGCTGCGCGGCGACCTCAGCGATCCCAAGGTGGTGAAGCTCACCAAAGGTTTCGGCTCCACCGTGGTCCTGCACAGCGACGGCGCCAGTGGCACCTTGCGCCGCGCCGCCGTTGACGCAGGTATCCCCACCGTCACCCTGGAAGCCGGCGCACCCATGGTGCTGGACGAACTCTCGGTCAGCCACAGCGTCAAGGGTATCCGCACCCTGCTCAACCAGTTGGGCATGGTCAACAAGTTCCGTCTCTGGGGCGAGCCGGAACCGGTCTACTACAACTCCACCTGGCAGCGCGCCACCACCGGCGGCATCATTTTCAGCAAGGTGCAGCTGGGAGAATTTGTCAGCAAAGGCGACCTGCTGGGCACCGTTACCAACCCGATTACCAATGTGCGCAAGGAGATCCGCTCCCAGTACAACGGGCGCATTCTCGGCATGGCCATGAACCAGGTAGTACAACCGGGGTTTGCTGCTTACCACATCGGTATTCAGGCACCGGAAGAACAGATCCCGGCACCGGAGGAAGTGACTGCTGAAGCGGAGCCGGTTAATGACGCCGCTGCACCAGCCAGTAAAGAAACGCCGGCACCGCAGGATGCGGCAACGTCAGCCGATACACCGGCGGCCGAGTCTCTGGATGAAACCCAGCCGGCTACCGATCACGATGAGGAGAGCGAGGAGGACTGACTAATTCAGCGCCTATTCGTTTTGACAAGCCCATCAGCCCCTCCGCGAGAGGGGCCTCGCGGAACAATCCCCATGGATGGGAGAATTGAGCACCTGACTCGCGCCTCACTCCACCCGCCATCCCCAGGGCATCCAATTCCCCGCTAGCCCTACTAGATAGCCCAGCCCAGCCCAGCCCAGCCCAGCCCAGCCCAAAGTATTGACAACCCAGCTTCGCACGCCTAATCTCGACCCAACTGTACTACAACACACAGTACAGATAATACAGAAGCAGGTGCCACCATGTCCCGAACTGTCCCATTGATGTTGCAGCTTAGCGCTGCGGATCCGCGACCGATCAGCCGGCAGATTACCGATGCTATCCGCCTCCAGATCGCGAGTGGCGAGTTACCCGTAGGCGCCCAGTTGCCGAGCGTGCGAGGTCTGGCAAAACAGCTCACCGTAAACCCGAACACCATCGCCAAAGCCTACAGCGAACTCAGCAACCAGGGCTGGCTGGATTCCCGCCAGGGCCTTGGCCTCTTCGTCGCCGCACCGCGACAACAACTGTCCGATGACGAGCGTGAGCGCCGTCTCGGGATCGCCATCGACAGCTTCGTGGCTGAGGTCGTCGGCCTGAATTACACCAAGCGCGAAATCCTTGACCGTATGGATGCGGAACTAAAACCGGTACTCGGCCAGACGAATAGCAAGCGTCGCGCCTGACGCATGGAGCACAAGATGTCCTCTCCCGAACTGAAAATCGTCCAACAAGGCATACCCGAGCCAGCGGTCACATCGACATTCGTCATTGAAACGAAAGACCTCTCGCTTCGCTATGGAAACAAGCTCGCACTGAAAAATCTCACTCTGCAAATTCCACCGGGGCGTATCCACGCGATCGTCGGGGCGAATGGCGCGGGCAAGTCATCACTGTTTCGCATCCTGCTAGGCTTCCAGTCACAAACCAGTGGCAGCGCAGAAATCCTGGGACGCAATTGTGGCGCTTTGCGGGAATGCGACCGCGCCCGTATCGGTTTCGTCAACGAGGAACACAGCCTCCCCTCCTGGTTGCGTATCAACGAAGTGGTCGCAATGCAGCGCCGGCTCTATCCCCAGTGGAACGAAGCACGTTACCGCAACATCGTTGGCCACTTCAGTGTCGATGAAGTCCAGCGTATTCGCGAGCTGTCGCGCGGCGAACGCGCCGGGGTAAATCTCGCAATAGCGATGGCCCAATCCCCGGAATTGCTGATCCTCGACGAACCAACGCTCGGGCTCGATGTTGTCGCCAAGCGCGCCTTTCTCGAAGCCGTACTGTCGTCGGTGGAGGATACCGGCAGCAGCATTGTCTATTGCTCACATCAAATGGAGGAGATTGAGCGGTTGGCGGACAATCTGATCGTATTGGAACGCGGCGAGCTGGTGCATATGTCCCCGCCGGATGAGTTTTGTGAGCGCGTCTCGCTATGGGTTGCCGAATTCCCCTTCCTGTCTTCCGGTGCAGAATTCTTGCCCGGCGTGCTGCAAGTGCAGCGTATCGACGGGCTGTTTCACTTTATTGTGCTGGACAGAGACGAAAGCTTTGGCCAGCAGTTGAAAGACAAGGGCGCCCGCAGCGTATGGCAGGGAGCTGTGGATCTGGATCGCGCAGTGAATGCCTTCCTCACTCGCAATCACGCACGCCCCTTGCCCACCGAGACAGAAAAAGACAGCACTAGGGAGGTCGCCCTGTGAAAGATCTCTACTTCTCGGAGCTTCGCCGTTTCCGCTGGCTGGCACTGGCCGCTGCGGTAGTAAATCTGCTGCTACTGGTCTTCCTGAACCGCGTCACCAACCTGCTGCAGATGTCCTTCCTGGAAGCACTGCCAATGCTCTTTATTTTTATGAGCGTAGGTTTAGTGCTCGCGATTGCTCAGGTTGGCAGCTATCGCAAACCAAGTCAGTGGACCTGGCTGATGCATCGTCCACTTGCACCTTCGCGCATTTTTGGCGCTCTGGCGCTATCGGCACTGACACTACTTACCGTCGCCATTTCCCTGCCCATGCTGGCACTGGTCATCGGTACCGACGTCATGACGACCCGAGTGGTCGACCTGCGGCATTACCTTTTGATTGCGCACCTGCTCGGCTTCACCATGATGGCCTGGATGGCGGGCGCGCATGCGTGTGTCAGCCGTAGCCGTGCAGCTATCGCCATATTCTTTGCTCCACTCGTACTGAGCCTGCATCTTGTTTCAACAATCGCATTACTGGTGCCAGTGATGCTGACACTGGTGTGGCTTGGTTACATCACACTGCGCAGTTTCCGCGCGAACCGCGAAGCGCCAATTCAGGGTATTGCAACTCTGCTCGCCACGGCGTTGCCACTGCAGCTGGGACTTTTTCTGTTCTGTGCCGTGATCTTTCGTTTTCTGTTTGTCACCGGCGGCATACTTCTCGGCGTTGACCCGCTAAATACGGACTATCCCCCGAAGGGCGGGCTGATCGAAACAGAACGCTCCGAGCCCCATGAGGAAATTGCGCTGGGGCTGGTCAACAGTGAAGATCCGCGCGCATCCTCGTGGCAAACGCAATTGCCGCTGCTCGAGCCCACGCGGTTCGGCCCCTGGCTAAAGCGCTTCCCGCTGCACCAGCAACTCAGCAATTTCCAACTTCCCACAGGCTGGTACGACAAGGAAAGAAAGATCGATTGGACATTCAGCCACGACGAAATGCTGTTCATCGGTCGCGACCCAGAAAGCGGAACCACAAAGGGCGTATTCGGGCGTGGTGGTGCAAATGAGACCACACCTTTCCTGGCGGTACCTGTAGCGACAGACGAGGGAGATCTGCTTACGCCGCACACCCTCTACGGCATTGACGATGATACCCAGACAGTGGAACAGCGACTCGCGCTGCAGATGAGCGAGAAGGAACAGTTCACTGCTATGCCCCAACGCGCGTTTGACCGCGTGCTAATCCTGACAAACCAGCGCCTGATCGTGCTGCGTGAAGACCACCGCGCCGCTGCGAATATCAAGCCACTGTTGTCGGACTGGGCGATTGAATTACCACGCGGCTCGCAAAACCTGGAATCCGTCACCCTCGCGGAACTCATGGATGGTTGGCTGGTATCATTTGTCTATGGCAACGGCATGCGACAGATCGGGTTCAGCCAGTTCAATACCACTGCGTCTCCCTGGCAACAGGTGCTCTTCGTCGATGCCGACGGCAACGGGCGTGTGGTCGGCGAGAGGGAAATCAACCCGGATTTCCCTGTACTCCAGCGCACTTACTGGTGGGTATCGCCGGTGATGGATTTGGTCCGCACCATGCCTGAAATGGCGCTCGATAAGGGGCTGACTTGGCCGATGACGGTAACTATATTCCCGCGCGCCCCGGCGCTGTACACCGCACTAGTACTCATTCTTCTATCAACCGGCGCTGCCTGGTGGTGGATACGCGGCACGCGTATGCCAGTCGGTCGCCGCCGCGTGTGGCTAGTCAATTGTGCGCTTATCGGGCTACCCGCATTACTCAGCCTGTTTCTGCTAGAGCCAAGGGAAGTAAAACAAAGGGAAGCGCGTATATGACGGCTTACGCGCGAGCATGTTATGTATTTCTGCTGTCGCTTGCCGTTACATCCCCCACACAGGCGACTGCAGGAGATACCGATCAGGCGCTACAAACAGCAAAACACATCGCCGAAAACTCACACGCTGCGCCGCATATTTCCCGTGATGTATTCATGCAACGCGCCAGAGTGCGGGATCTGTCCCTGTCGCCGGATGGGCGCTGGTTGACCTTCCGACGCGATACGGAACAACGTATTGAACTCTGGCTGCAGGAAATCGAGAGTGGCAAGTCACGGCGCATCTTGCCGAACAGCGACCAGGTCGCGGTCTATTGGTCTGGGGACGGCGCGCGTATCTGGCTGGCGGATGAACAAGGCCTTGGTGTATTCGACACCGGCACCATGACCAGCCGTCGGGTATTCCGGTTCGATGACGCGCGCCGGCAAGCACTCTGGACGGTGGACTGGTATGCACCAGCATTTGCCGTACTGAGCGAAAAAATCGCCGACAACGGCGAGTGGCTGTACCGCTACCTGACAATTGACGCAGAAGGGAAAATCCAGGTTGTTTATGAATCGCGCAAGGCCCTGCAAAGTGCCCTGCTCAATGCCGACGGAAGCTTGCGCTATATCGCCGGATATGACGGTGACGCGTTCGACACCGTAATCTGGAAGCAGGACAACGGGGGCAAACATGAACTGATGCGCTGCCCACTACCCGAGCGCTGCCACCCGATTGCCTATGCCTTCGCCGGGGCAGCAAGTGAGTCCGTCTGGGCACTGGCGCACAACGGCGAAGATCGGGCGGTGCTACAGCGATTCAATACTCGCATGAAGAAGTGGGAGATATTGCATCAGGATCCGCGCCGCATAGCGGATGCCGTGTCCGTTATTATGCAGCCCGACGGACTGGACTGGCTGGCAATCGCATACCGTCCCGATCGCGTCCAATGGCATGGACGCCTTGCCGAAACAGATTCAATACTCGACACAGTAAAGACAAAACTGCCCACGGATTTGCAAGGTGCGAATCTCGATATCAAACCGGCAAGCGACGGTAGTCGATGGCTTATTCAGGCGATCAAGGCAAACCAGCTTTATCATCGATATTTTCTCTACGATGTCACAGAACCATTGCTGACCCCGCTTTTTGAGCAGGAAAGTCAAAGCGCTGTCACGCCGGAACAGATGAGCAACTCGCTGCCGGTGCAATGGCGTGGCAGGGATGGCATGTTGCTGCACGGATATGTCTACCTGCCGAAGGGGATACCACTAAACGAAGCACCACTGATCGCAATGATTCACGGAGGTCCTTACAGTCGCTCCTTTGGCGAAAACGATATCGGCGCACAGCTGCTGACCAATCGCGGCTATATCGTTTTCAAACCCAATTTCCGCGCCTCAATCGGTTACGGTGTGAATTACGTGAAAGCAGCAGGTGGTGATTTTGGCAAACATGGTGTGCTGGATGACATTATCACCGGCCTCGATTACTTGATTGCAAATGGTATCGGCAACGCAAAGCGACAGGCGGTTGTCGGCCACTCCTTCGGCGGCTATGCCAGTCTGATGGCAGTGACACATCACCCCAAGCGTTTCGCGTTTGCGGTACCGAGTGCGGCGCCGGTCGATATGGCCTGGACAATGGAAGACATTGCCATTGAGGGCGGCAGTGCCTTATCCGCAGACGGCCCACCACTCGAGGTGCTTTTCCCCAAATACGGCGTCCCCTATGGCGACGAATCGTGGCACGAGCAGATGCATCGCGATTCGCCATTGATGCATGCAAAAAACCTCACGACGCCGGTGTATCTCTGGGCGGGCGCGAAGGACGACCGCGTTGCGGTGGAGAGCAATGTGCGCTACATGGCGGAAGCGAATGCCGACTTCACTCCCATGTTACTGATCGATCCTGAGTCGGGACACAGCCCTGGCGAGCGCATAAATGCAGAAGCGCTTGGGTGGTTAATTGAAGCGGCGGCGCACAGACATTTCGGCGGCGGTGTTACAAAACCATCGCCCGAGCTGGAGAGGTTCCTGAAGAAAAACCTGCGTGCGGGAGGGAGCAATTTACAGGAGTAAAATCGACCGTCTGCCGACACAAGAAGATCAGCAGGTTGCGAGTCCCCTTTACAGGGGCTCTCGAATCGACACCAACCGAATCGGTTCAGGCTGTAACGTAATATGATCAATATCAAAACGCTGAATAAGCGTTTTCCGCAATCGTTCTAACACCTGGGGCCAAGCGGACAAATCATCAACAACGATGTGTGCCGATAGCGAAATCATACTGCTGTCCAGGCGCCAGATATGCAGGTCGTGCACCGAGCGCACGCCGTCAACGGCCGCCATGGCTTCGCCCACCACCGGAAGACTCAGCTCTCTGGGCACCCGCTCCATCAATACATCGACGGCATCCCGCAGTAGCCTCAAGCTCGAGAACAGAATCAGCACACAGATCAGCACCGACAGCAACGGATCTATCGGTGTCCAGCCGGTGAAGTAAATCACCGCGCCGGCAATCAGCGCCGCCACAGAACCCAGCAGATCCCCCATCACATGCAAAAGCGCACCGCGGATATTCAGGGTCTGCTCCCCCCGGTGCAGTACCCAGGCTACCGCCACATTTACCAGCAGGCCGATGGATGCAATCAGCATCACCATACCGCCCTGCACCGGCTGCGGATCGCGCAGGCGATGGAATGCCGCAATCGCGATGCCGATAACAATCAACAGCATGAACACGGCATTGAAGATGGCCGCGAGTACTTCCGCGCGCCCCCAGCCAAACGACATTTCCCGGCTGGCCGGCTTCTGCGCAAGCAGTGCGGCAACGGCGCCGAGGGCCAGGGAAAAAGAATCGGTCACCATGTGGCCGGCATCGCCCAGCAGGGCCAGTGAGCCGGAAATCCAGCCGCCGATGGCTTCCACCACGGCGAATGCCAGGGTAATGACGAGCCCCCATACCAGGGGCTTGAGGTGATTCCCGCTACCGTGGTGGTGAGCGCGGTGATGGGCGTGATCGTGCATAGCTTCCCTCTTGCGACGACGTTTTGATGGCCCTATCTGTGCAAGGGCGAATTACGACGAGGTGTGATATCGGCCAAGGGTGATACGTTCCCGCCCGGCATAGTCAAGCCGGGTTTCCACGTCGGTGTAGTCCGCATCGGAAAAAATCCGGCGCGCCGCCTTACCCTGATCCCACCCGTGCTCCACCAGCAGTAGGCCGGTACCCCGGAAAAAACCGCGCGCGTCCGCGGCGATCTGGCGGATATCCGCCAGCCCGGCCTCTTCCGCCACCAGTGCAGACAGCGGCTCAAAACGCACGTCACCTTCACGCAGGTGGGGGTCCTGGGGGTCGATATAGGGAGGATTGCTGACAATCACATCGAAGCGCTCGTCCGCCAGCGCCGCGAACCAGTCACTCTGCAGCAGCCGCACATTGGCAAAGCCCAGCTGCTGGCGATTTTCTTCCGCCAGCGCTACCGCAGCGGGCATTTTGTCCAGAGCCAGAATCTGCCAGCCGGGCTTCTCACTGGCTAGCGCCAGTGCAATGGCACCGGTGCCGGTACCGAGGTCCAGCAGCGATAGATTGTCTTCTGGGCAGAGCGCCAATACGGTCTCCACCAGCACCTCGGTATCCGGGCGCGGGATCAGAGTAGCGCGATTGACCTTGAGCGGCAGTGACCAGAATTCCCGGGAACCGGTCAGGTGCGCCACCGGTTCACCAGCGAGGCGACGTTGAAACAGGCGGTCGAATGCGGCCTGCTGCGTATCATCCAGTGGATGCTCCGGCCAGGTGTACAGCCAGGCGCGACTCTTGCCTAGCAGGTGACACAGGAGCACCTCCAGGTCCAGGCGCGGGCTGTCGCTGTGTGCCAGTTCCGTCGCCCGCAGCAGGTTTTCCTTCACCGTGGCCATGGGCTCAGTGCTGCCCCAAAGCCGCCAGCTGATCCGCCTGGTATTCGGTGCGCAGGGGGTCGATGACTTCCTCCAGCGCGCCCTGCATCACCTCATCCAGCTTGTACAGGGTCAGGCCGATTCGGTGATCGGTCACCCGGCCCTGGGGGAAGTTGTAAGTGCGGATACGCTCGGAGCGGTCGCCGCTGCCCACCAGGTTTCTGCGCGCGTCGGAAATTTCCTGGGCGGCAGCGGATTCCTGGGCGCTGTTCAGCTTGGCCTGCAACAGGGCCATGGCCTTGGCGCGGTTCTTGTGCTGGGAGCGCTCGTCCTGGCACTCCACCACAATACCGGTGGGAATATGGGTCAGGCGCACCGCCGAGTCGGTTTTGTTGACGTGCTGGCCGCCGGCGCCGGAGGCGCGATAGGTATCGGTACGCAGGTCTGCTTTGTTGATCTCGATCGCATCGCGCTCATCGGGCTCCGGCATCACCGCTACGGTACAGGCCGACGTGTGAATACGCCCCTGGGATTCGGTTTCCGGCACCCGCTGCACCCGGTGGGCACCGGATTCGAATTTGAGCCGCGCGTAGACATCATCCCCCGCCACACGGGTGATGATCTCCTTGTAGCCACCGTGCTCACCGGGGTTTTCACTGATCACCTCGATGCGCCAGCCCTGCTTCTCGCCATAGCGGGAATACATGCGGAACAGATCGCCGGAGAAAATTGCCGCCTCATCACCGCCGGTGCCAGCGCGGATTTCCAGGTAGACGTTTTTACGGTCATTGGGATCCCGCGGCAACAACAGAGTCTGCAACTCGTTTTCCAGCGGCTCCAGTTGCGCCTGGGCCTCGCGCAGCTCTTCCTGAGCCATTTCACGCATTTCCGCGTCGCTCTCTTCGAGCATCTCGCGGGCGGCGGCCATGTCTTCCTGCAGGGTTTTATAGCGGCTGTAGCATTTGACCACTTCTTCCAGCTCGGAATACTCCCGCGACAGTTCGCGGAACTGCTCCTGATCGCTGATGATCTCCGCATCCCCCAACAGCGCGGAGACCTCCTCGTGGCGCTCCACCAGGTTGTCGAGTTTGTGTTGTACCGAATCTTTCATTTACTTGAGTTTCTTCTTATCCGGCGTATTCGCCGGCAAATCGGTTTCCGGGGCCGACGCTTCTGGCGCCAGGCCAATAATTTCCCGCGCGATGCGCAGACGCTCCAGGTCGCCCTCGGCGGTCGCTTGCCGCAGGGCCACGGTGGGCGCGTGAATCAATTTGTTGGTGAGCGAGCGGGCCAGCTGCTCCAGCAACTGCTCCGGATCGCCACCGGTGCGCAGCTGCACCAGAGCCTTCTCCAGTTCGTCTTTACTGACCGACTGGGCCTGCTGGCGATAGCTGCGAATGGAATCCACCGCCTGCAGACTGCGGTGCTCGCGCATAAAAATCCGCGCGGCGGCATCGACAATTTCATCTGCGGCTTCGGCGGCCTTTTCCCGCAGGCGCTTGCCCTCGTCGATCACCCCGCGCAGGTCATCCACGGTGTAGAGATAGACGTCGTCCAGCTTGCCCACCTGGGACTCGATATCCCGCGGCACTGCGATATCCACCATGAACATGGGACGGTGGCGGCGCTGCTTGAGGGCGCTCTCCACCGCGCCTTTGCCGAGAATCGGCAACTGACTGGCAGTGGAGCTGATCACAATATCCGCCCGCGGCAGGTAGTTGGGAATATCCGCCAGCAGTATCGCCTCGGCGCCAAAATCCTGCGCCAGCGACTGGGCGCGATTGAGGGTACGGTTGGCGACGATTAATTGTTTGACGCCTTTATCCAGCAAGTGCCGGGCCACCAGCTCGATGGTCTCGCCGGCACCGATGAGTAACGCCGTCTGCTGACCCAGGTCGGTAAAGATACGCGATGCCAGGGAAACCGCGGCGAACGCCACGGATACCGGGTTTTCGCCAATCGCAGTCTCGGTGCGCACTTTCTTGGCCACCGAAAACACCTGCTGGAACACATTGTGCAGGGTAGAACCCACGCTGCCGGATTCCCGCGCCACCGCATAGGCGGACTTCATCTGTCCGAGGATCTGCGGCTCGCCGAGTACCAGTGAGTCCAATCCGCAGGCCACGCGCATCATGTGGCGCACCGCCGACTCATCGGTGAACTGGTAATGGCAGCCGGTCAGCTGCTCCAGTGGCACCTTGTGATAGTTCGAGATCCACGCCAGCACCGACTCAGCAGTCACCTCACCGTAAATCTCGGTTCGGTTACAGGTAGAAAGAATCGCCAGTTCCGGGCAGTCCAGCGCCGCCCGCGCCTCCGCCAGCGCGCTGGGCATCACTTCCGGGGCGAACGCCACCCGCTCGCGCACGGCGACGGGCGCGCTATCGTGATTGATTCCCAGGGCGAGGATTGGCATAGAAACTCGTCGTCATTGGTCGTTTTTCCGGGAAGCCACAGGGCTCCCCGGGGTAAAAGGCTGCACATTGTCCGGGGCTGCCGCACGCCATGCAAGAGGAAGCAGCCTATGCCCCTGATAGCCTGGCGATGACCGGTACCTGTCCGTGTCGCTGCAACCGCGCAGCCCGAACCATCCACAGCTCCTGGTCAGGCACACCCTTAAGGCAGTTTATGCACAAGGATTAAATAGGTGCTGACTTTGCCGCTGAAACTGCTCGGGTGCCAACGGCGCCGGAATTCAGAACTAGAATTATACGGCGATAACCCGGAAAAATACGCCAACAGGCGCCCCCAACCAATACGGATGACACCAGCGTCTAACTCCGCTGCCTGAGGTATCACCTCTGTCATTTGGCCGGCCAGCCCCTATTCCGGGCCGGATTCAGGGCGCGAACGTACGGACACGTTTCTATGCAGCTTTTCTTTGCACTCTCCATGTCGGTCTCCATGGCAGCTTCAATGGCAACCTCCATGATATTCACCGGCGCAGGGCCACAGGCCGCCCATCTGCAACGCAGAATCCTCAAGCCCGTCAAAGATCTGCCTCCCGTGACACGGGGCCAGCGCCAGGGCCTGCTCGTCACCGCCATTTCGGCAGCCATTCTCAGCGCCTGCACCCAGCAGCCCCAATTTGCCGCGGGAGAGCCGACGGCCCCACTGCCTCCGCCGTACCAAGCAACGACCGAACAAGGAGAGCCGGGCAGTGTCGACCCGCAGACAACAGAGACCACCCAGCCTCAAGCCCCCGCAGGCCGGCAAGCCGGCAACCGCGAAGAGGTAGCTGACGCCCGGGACAAAGAGAAGGCCAAACCCTTCCCGATCGAAACCTTCTATACGCTGCTGGTGGCCGAAGTCGCCGGCAACCGCGAGCAGTATGATCTGGCACTGGCCAATTATTACTTTCAGGCCGAGCGCACCAAGGATGCCGGCGTAGCCGCTCGCGCCACCCGCATCGCCCGCTTCCTGAACGCCCGCCGCGCGGCATTGCGCTCTGCACAACTGTGGGTAGAGCTGGAGCCGGAGAACCCCGATGCCCAATTGGCCGCTACCGCGGAACTGACCCTTGCCGGTGAATTTGAGAGCGCCATGCGGCATGCCGAGCTGGCACTGGACCTGGGCGGCGATGCCCCGCTGCAATCAGTCGCGGCAACGGCGGTGGACAACGAGGAACTCGCCGCCAAAGTCCTGCCGGAATTCCGCCGACTTTCGGAAAAATTCCCCAACAACCATGAAGTATCGCTGGCGCTGGCCATGCTACTGCGTGCCAACAACAAACCCAGTGAGGCTCTGACACTGACACGCCAGGTACAGGAAAAGGATCCCGGCCTACTGGACGCGCCACTGCTCGAATCCCATATCCTGATCGACATGGGGCGTGAAAAGGAAGCGCGCAAGCTGCTGGAAAACCTCGTCGCCCTGTATCCGAAGGAAAGCCGTTTGCGCCTGCAGTATGCGCGCCTGCTGATTCGAGAAGACCTGGACATGGCACAGCAGCAATTTGCCGAGCTGGTAAAACAACGCCCCAACGACGGCAACCTGATTCTGTCCCTGGCGCTTATCCAGTACGAAACCAAACAGTTCGACAGCGCTAAAGCCATGCTGGAAAAACTGCTGGCGATGGAAGAGCATGAGTCAGCCGCACATTTTTACCTTGCCGGTATCGCAGAGCAGCAGGGCGATGTCCGCCAGGCAGTAACCCATTACCACAACGTGCGACCGGGCAGCGATTACGTGCAGGCCATTACCCGCGGCACCGCGTTGCTGGCTGCCAACGGCGAACTTGACGAAGCGCACAAATGGTTTGAAGAACTGCGCCACCGCCACGCCGACCAGCAGGAACAGTTTTATTTATTGCAAACTGAACTTCTGACAAAGCACGGCTATCTGAAAGAAGCGCAAACACTGCTGGCCAGTGCAATCGAGGCCAACAGTGACAGCAAGCGCCTAATTTATGCCCACGCAATGACCAGCGATCAGCTGGGGGATATGGCAAATTTTGAACTGGGTTTGCGCAAACTGTTGTCCCGCGATCCGGATAATGCGAACCTGCTGAACACGCTGGGATACAAACTGCTTTCTTACGATGATCGCCTAAACGAAGCGCTGGTGCTGATCACCAAGGCTCTGGAACTCAGCCCGGATGACCCTGCCATCATCGACAGCATGGGTTGGGCGCACCATCGTTTAGGCAATCACAGCCTGGCTGTGGAATATCTGCAAAAAGCCCTGGGGCTGATGCCGGATCACGAAATCGCGGCCCACCTCGGCGAGGCACTCTGGGCACTGGGTGAACGCCAACAGGCGATGCAGGTATGGGAGCAAGGATTGCAGAAAAACCCAGAGAGCAAACTCATTCCCGCTGCGATGCAGCGGCTACAAGACCAACAAAGACTGGAACAGCATGTCACGGAAAGCTGAAGTTCTCTCCCTATCGTCTTTCTCTCTCCCCTATCGCAGCGCGCAACGCGCGCTGCAACTCACTGCGGCACTGCTGCTTCTGGGCGTGGTGGGCTGTAGCTCACAGAAGCCGCAACCAGAACAACCGCCGGCACAAACCTCTCAGGCTCAGTCCGCCGCGTCACTGCAGCGCTGGGAAGCCCAGGGCAAGCTCGGCGTTCGCTCACCGAAGGAAAACGGCAGCGCCAACCTGACCTGGCAACAGGCCAACAGCAATTACCGCATTCACCTGAGCGGCCCGCTGGGCGCAGGTGCCACAGTGATCAGCGGCTCCCCTGGCGGTGTCAGTCTGCAGCGCGGCAATGAACCCGCGGTATTTGCTTCCAACGCAGGACAGCTGACGGAGCAAATCATGGGCTGGCCACTGCCGGTATCAGAAATGTTTTACTGGGTGCGCGGACTGGCGGCTCCCGGCGCCATTGCCGGCCAACAGAAAAACGCCCAGGGTCTGCTGCAGGGACTGCAACAAGCGGGGTGGCAATTGAACTTCAGCGGTTATCAGTCCGTAGGTCCTTATCAGTTACCCACCCGCATCAAAGCCTCGACCAACCAGGCTGCCGGCCCCGTCAGCGTCACGGTCGTCATCAAGGACTGGCAACCCCGATAACCGGGATTACCAGCGCCGCGCTCTTTACTGCGGTGTTCTCTCTGGTTGGCGGCTGCTAAGATTGCCGCCAACCTGTTGCCCCCGGGGCAACCCCTCTCAGTACACCTTCTCACGGCCACTTCCGATAACAACAATGACCCCCTTCACCCTTTGCGCGCCCGCCAAACTGAATCTGATGCTGCGTATTCTCGGCCGCCGCGATGACGGCTATCACGAGCTGCAGACCGTATTTCAATTGCTGGATTACGGCGACACTCTCCGCTTCGAGGCCAGAGCGGATAACCGGATCGAACTGAGCTGCCCCGGCGTTGACGTCAAAGCCGAAGACAATCTGATTTATCGCGCCGCGCAAGCCTTGCGCCAGGTCAGTGGAAAACCGCACCTCGGCGCGACCATTACTGTGGATAAAATTCTACCTGCCGGCGGGGGTATCGGCGGTGGCAGCAGCGATGCCGCTACTACGCTACTGGGGCTAAACCAGCTGTGGCAATGCCATCTGGGCCTGAACCAGCTGGCGGACCTGGGGCGGCAACTGGGAGCCGATGTGCCGGTCTTTGTACGCGGACACAGCGCGTTTGCCGAAGGCGTAGGCGAGCGACTGACCCCGGTATCCATCACGCCAAAGTGGTATCTGGTACTGACCCCCGCCTGCCATGTGAGCACCGGCGCGTTATTTTCCGATCCACGTTTGACAAGAGATTCCGCCGCAATTACATTAGCGGCCCTTCGCGACAGGCGGCTGAACACACACTGGCTGAACACCTATGCCGGTAACGATTTTCAACCGCTCGTAGAAACCCTCTACCCTGAAGTGCGGCAAGCCCGAGAGTGGCTTTCCCAGCACGGAGAGGCACAACTGACGGGAACCGGCGCCTGTGTTTTTGCCGGCTTCGAGTCAGAAGCGGCGGCACACCAAGTGTTCGCGCTGCGGCCTGAAGGATGGAAAGGGTTTGTTGCTGCAGGTGTTGATCAATCCCCTGCACACAGGCAACTCGCGAAATTTGCAGCAAGCGTCTAAATTGACTAACTGCAACATTGCTGGGGTGTAGCCAAGCGGTAAGGCAGCGGGTTTTGATCCCGTCATGCGAAGGTTCGAATCCTTCCACCCCAGCCATTTCCTTATTTAAGTTTTCAGGAATTCATCCATGACTTCCTGAAAAGACGCTAAGCGCGGCGCATGTCCGCCCTTAGCTTCCGCCAAACCAGTTGCACTGGTTTGCGGGCGAGCCATCCATGGCTCGCTTTGGAGCTTCGGGTCCACCCCCGATAACCGGCCGATCGGGCCCACTCTCTACACTTGCATCAAATGGTCGCCCAATGAAAAGGCATCACACTAACCTGCAAGCAGTTCGCGCTCCGAAACTCACCTGAATTTCACTAAAATCATCTACTCCCAACGAAAAAGGTACTCGCAGTGGCTGACTTAATGGTCTTCACCGGCAACGCAAACCCGGAACTGGCACAAAAGATTGTTGACCATATGGCGATACCGCTGGGAGAGGCGGTGGTTAAGCGCTTTTCCGATGGTGAGATCGCGGTCGAAATTACCGATAACGTACGCGGACGCGACGTTTTCGTGGTGCAGTCCACCTGCCAGCCTACCAACCGCAACATCATGGAGCTGATCCTGCTGGTGGATGCCCTGCGCCGCGCCTCTGCGGGCCGTATCACTGCGGTAGTCCCCTACTTCGGCTACGCGCGCCAGGATCGCCGCGTCCGCTCCCAGCGGGTACCGATTTCCGCCAAAGTTGTCGCCGACATGATGGTCAGCGTGGGTATCGACCGGGTTCTGACCGTCGACCTGCACGCAGAGCAAATCCAGGGCTTCTTTGATGTGCCTGTGGATAACGTTTACGGCTCTTCTGTCCTGCTGGACGATATCGAGCGTCAGAATTACGAAGACCTGGTGGTTGTATCCCCGGATATCGGCGGTGTAGTGCGCGCCCGCGCAGTGGCAAAGAGCCTGGATTGCGATCTGGCGATCATCGATAAGCGCCGTCCGGCGGCCAACGTGGCCGAAGTAATGAACATCATCGGTGAAGTCAGTGGCCGCACCTGCCTGCTGGTGGACGATATGGTGGATACCGCGGGCACCCTGTGCAACGCCGCCAGCGCCCTGAAAGAGCATGGCGCCACCAAGGTAGTCGCCTACTGTACCCACCCGGTACTGTCCGGTAAGGCGATCGAAAACCTGAACAACTCCGTGATGGATGAACTGGTAGTCACCGACTCCATCCCGCTGGGCGACAAAATGAAGCTGGCCCCCAAGATCCGCCAGCTGACCCTTTCCGCGATGCTGGCCGAATCCATGCGCCGCATCAGCAACGAAGAGTCGCTCTCCGCGATGTTCCGCTAGTAATCCCCAGCACTTCCCCTTAGAATACGCGCCCGCCCGGCACTGCCGGGCGTTTACTATTGGGCGTTTCAATAGATTCTGCCCAGCTTATTAGCAATGCCAGAAGATTCCGGTCGCAGGTTCTTCTGGACAGACAACCTGAGGTTTACCCCATGTCTGAATTTAAATTGAATGCCAGCGTCCGCAGCGACGAAGGGAAAGGTGCGAGCCGCCGCCTGCGTCGCCTGGAAGCAAAAGTTCCTGCCATCATCTACGGTGGCGAAGTTGAGCCGCAGTCCATCTCCCTGCTGCAGAAAGACATGTTCAAGGCACTGGAAAACGAAGCGGTTTACTCTTCCGTTCTGACCCTGAGCGTTGACGGCAAAGAAGAGACCGTGATCCTGCGCGATCTGCAGCGTCACCCGGCTAAAGCCATCCTGCTGCACGCTGACTTCCAGCGCGTTTCTGCAGACACCAAAGTTCACGTGAAAGTGCCCCTGCACTTCCTGAACGAAGAAACCTGCAAAGGCGTTAAGGCCGGCGGTATCGTTTCTCACACCCTGAACGAGCTGGACATCACTGCCCCGGCTTCCAAGCTGCCTGAGTTCATCGAAGTGGACCTGGCTGACCTGGAAATGGACGGCACTGTACACATCTCCGACATCAAACTGCCGGCTGGCGTTGAGTCTGTAGATCTGGCCCACGGCGAAGATCACGACCTGGTTGTAGCTTCTGTTCACAAGCCGCGTGGCGCTGTTGAAGCTGAAGCTGCCGAAGGCGAAGAGTCCGGCGAAGAATAAGCCGTTACTCGTTCAACTAAGGTAAAGCACCTTGAGTAAGGCTCCGGACACGCCCATCCAGTTGATTGTGGGCCTGGGTAACCCAGGTCCCGAATACGACCGGACGCGTCACAACGCCGGAGCCGACTTTGTCTCCGAGCTGGCCCGTATTCACGGCACCCAGCTAACGGCAGACAGCAAATATCACGGCCTCTCCGGCCGTGTGCGGATCGGCGGGCAGGATATCCGCCTGCTGATTCCCACCACCTTTATGAATCGCAGCGGCCAGGCAGTGGCTCCGCTGGCGAATTTCTTCAAGATTCCCGTCGAGGCTATTCTGGTCGCTCACGATGAGCTGGACCTGCCCTGCGGCACTGCACGCCTGAAAAGCGGCGGCGGCCACGGTGGCCACAATGGCCTGCGCGACATCATTGCGGCCATGGGAAACAACCGGGACTTCATGCGCTTGCGCCTCGGCGTCGGACACCCCGGTAATGCCCGCGATGTTGTGAATTACGTCCTGCAGCGCGCACCCCGCGTTGAACAGGATCAACTGGCCGAGGCCATCGACCGCTCAGTGGATGTCATGCCTACCGCTGCCAGTGGCGACTGGAATGGCGCCATGAAGGTACTGCACACCAGCACCAAAGCCACCTCCAAGTCCCAGTGACCACCTAATCAATTACCTAAGTAAGTACTGCGGCCCCGACACCGGCGCCACGGCACAAACACCACCTACAGGATTCAGACCATGGGTTTTACTTGCGGCATCGTCGGCCTGCCCAATGTGGGCAAATCCACTCTGTTCAATGCCCTGACCAAAGCGGGCATCGATGCAGAAAACTTCCCCTTCTGCACCATTGAGCCGAATGCCGGCATAGTACCTGTACCGGATCCGCGCCTGGACAAGCTGGCCGAGATCGTAAAGCCGCAAAAGCTGATTCCTACCACCATGGAATTTACCGATATCGCGGGCTTGGTGGCCGGCGCCTCCAAAGGGGAAGGCCTGGGCAATAAGTTCCTCGCCAACATCCGCGAGACCGACGCCATTGCCCACGTTGTGCGCTGCTTTGAAGACGACAACGTCATCCACGTAGCCAACAAGGTGCACCCGGTAGCGGACATCGAGGTGATCAACACCGAGCTGGCGCTGGCGGACCTGGATACCGTAGAAAAAGCCCTGCTGCGCTACACCCGCGCCGCCAAGGGTCAGGACAAGCACGCCATCAAAATGAAAGCGCTGCTGGAGAAGATCCAACCGCACCTGGATGAAGCCAAGCCTCTGCGCTCCTTCGCCCTGAATGATGACGAACTGGCCGCCCTCAAGGAACTGAGCCTGCTCACCATCAAGCCCACCATGTATATCGCCAACGTGGATGAGGACGGCTTCGAGAACAACCCGCACCTGGATGCGGTCGCTGCTATCGCCGCAGAAGAAAATGCCGTTCTGGTGCCTATCTGCAACAAGCTGGAAGCAGAAATTGCCGAACTGGACGACGAAGAGAAGCAGGAATTCCTGGAAGAACTGGGCATGGAAGAACCTGGATTGAACCGGGTGATTCGCGCCGGCTACCAGCTGCTGGGCCTGCACACCTACTTCACCGCCGGTGTGAAAGAAGTCCGCGCCTGGACCATCCCCCTGGGTGCCACCGCACCGCAGGCCGCGGGCAAAATCCACACGGATTTCGAGAAAGGCTTCATTCGCGCGGAAGTCGTCGGTTACAACGATTTCGTCGCCAACAAAGGCGAAGCTGGCGCCAAGGAAGCGGGCAAGTGGCGTCTTGAGGGTAAAGAATATGTCGTTGCCGACGGCGACGTGGTGCACTTCCGCTTCAACGTCTGATCCTCGCGTCTCCCCTCGGCCAAGGTTTTGGCATCCACCCGGGACTCCACAAGAGTCCCGGGGCCCTTCTGAAATCCGCCACCCGCGGAAATCATGTCTGCAACAACCGCATAGTAGGTTGCCATGTACCCATCCAACTGGAGAGTCGGTCTGCCGCTGGCGCTGACCACCGCCTTTCTCTGGGCACTGCTCCCCATCGCCATGAAAGGCCTGATCGCCGACATGGATTCCACCACCATCACCTGGTATCGCTTTTTTGGCGCGGCGTTGTTTGCCGGCGCCTGGTACGGCTGGCGGCGAGAACTGGAGCTGGGAAAATTACTGCAAGGCAAGCTTCTGCCCTACACCCTGCTGGCCGTTGGCGGCCTCCTCGCCAACTACATCGCCTATGCCACCGGACTCAACTACATCACGCCCGGAGCACTACAGGTATTGATCCAGCTGGCACCGCTGTTGCTGCTGATTTTCAGTGTCTTCTGGCTGGGTGAACGCTTTTCCCCGCGCCAGTGGATGGGTGTTGCGCTGGTGTGCATCGGCCTGCCGCTGTTTTTCAACCTGCGCATCGGTGAGCTAGTTGCCGGGGAAGACCGGCAGTACCTGTTCGGGGTGGCCCTGGTTGCCATTGCGGCGGTTACCTGGGCGGTGTACGGCCTCTTCCAGAAAAAAATCGTCGCCGTCTCCCGCCCACAAAATCTCCTCGTCATGATTTATCTGGCGGGCACCCTGTGCTTCCTGCCGGTCGCCAAACCCTCCAGCGCCCTGCAGCTGGGCGCCCTGGGCTGGGCGCTTCTGCTGTTTTTGACCGCCAACACCCTCATTGCCTACGGCGCCTTCGCCAAGGCCATGGCAGCCTGGGAGGCATCGAGGGTCAGCGCCACCCTGGCATTGGTACCACTCATGACGCTCGGCCTGAGCAGTATCATCGGCGCCCTGTGGCCAGAATACATTGAGGTAGAACCGATGAACTGGATCAGCTGGGTTGGCGCCATAACCGTTGTAATGGGCTCACTGCTGGCCGCCATCGGCCGCGGGCGCTGATAGAGTCAGGGCTGACGCCTTGCGCGCTAAGCTACTGATTAATTTAGTAAAAAGGGTGTTGACACTCTCACCTCATGCCCCTATTATTCGCGCCCTCGGTTAGCCGAGTTTGTTTGTGGCAAGGTAGCTCAGCTGGTTAGAGCGCAGCACTCATAATGCTGAGGTCGGGAGTTCAAGTCTCCCCCTTGCTACCATCTTCTTCTCGTGAATTCAGCTTCACGAAACCCGATACTGGGGTGTAGCCAAGCGGTAAGGCAGCGGGTTTTGATCCCGTCATGCGAAGGTTCGAATCCTTCCACCCCAGCCATATTCAGCAGTGACTGAAACGAAAAGGCGATCCAGTGGATCGCCTTTTTTGTTTTTCTAGCCAATTTCTTTCTCGGACAGCGTTTCCCGAACAGTCTTTCCCAAATAGCCACCCTCAGACAACGACAGTATCTGAACCTCAGGATCCGGACAGCAATCGCTCCCCTTCCGGAAAAATCGCTTCCGCCGCATTCTTCTCGCTCCGTCGCTCCCTCGCCAATTGCCGCCTTAACCCCAGCCAGCGCAGCGCTTCAAAACCACCGAGACACACGATGACGGAAATAAACGCCAAGGCAGCCCCCGAGGCTCCCAGGGTCGAACGCTCGGAAATACAGGTCCACACAAACTGCACCACGCACAGCATGGCCACCACCAGCAGGGTAGGACGTCGGCCGATCAACCCGACCACAAAAACCCCCAGGGGAGCACCAAGGGCCACTACCGGCGCAGCGGCAAGCCAGTTGCCGAACACACCAGGCTGCCAGTCTCCAGACAGACTTTTCACGACCACTCCGACCACCGATGAAAACGCCATCACCACTACCGATGTGGGAATCGCCACCTTGAGATCGACCCGGCTCAGCAACACCAGTGCCGCGTAAACCACCATATCGATACCCACGCCCGTCACCGATACGGCGCTAAACCCGGACACAGCCCCTAACAGCAGGCCTACACGGAAATCCTGCGGGCACCGCGGATCGCCGGCGTGATCATGCCCGGTAATCTCTTTCAGTCGGTACAGATGAAGAATTCCGAAACTCCCCCAGATCACCGCAAACACCAGCTTTACCCACAACTCAGGAACCAGCGGCGCGAAGAAAAGGATACCCAGGGGGGTTGCGACCAGACTGCCGGCAAGCGCCCCGCGCAACATGGACCAGGCCAGTGGCTGCCGGCGGCAGAATATGAAAATAGTGGCGCTGACCATACCGATGGACTGCACCGCAAAACTGAAGTCCCGGCCGAGACTCGCCGGCATATCAAACAGAAGAACTAGGACAGGAAAGCCCACCGTGCCACCCCCCATCGGGGTAGAACCCGCGGCGTAACTGCCAACGGCCATGGACAAGGCCATGGGCCAGTGCTCTAACACCAGCGGCCAGTAACCCTGGACAAACACCAGCAGCCCCCAGAGCGCATAAAAAAGCCCCAGGAAGATTAGCCAGGCGGAATAGCGTTTGAGGAACATTTGAGGAACATAGGTAGGGAGAGAATCAGGGCCTCAGGAATTGAGGCCCCGGGAAGGTCGCACCGGAAACCCGATCCGACCTCAGACGCGCTCAGCCTATTGCTCAGGCGCCAGCCTGCATCTTGGCCAGACGGGAGAACTGGTGCATGGAGCTCAGCTGCGCGTACAGCGGCGCCAGGAAACCACGCTTGCGGAAATCGGCGAAGTCTTCTTCACCCAGCTCGTTCAGCTTCTTCTCATCAACCATGTAGATACCGGTCAGGTTGATCTTCTCACCACCGGCGTTAACCGCTACGTTCTGGGTGGTCAGCAGGTCTTTCTCGGCCAGGATGGTGATGAACGCTTTGGTCATCTGGTCGCTTTCCAGGTAGCCCACCAAAGACTCTTTCTTCGCCTTCAGGTACTCGGACTCTTCACCGGCGTCATTGAACAGAGCGTTACCCTCTGCTTCGCCAACAACCGGGCTGTTCTCGATCAGGCCCACCATCAGGCGCTCTTTGTCTTCACCAGCAGGCGCCAGGACGAAAGGATGGTTGCGCACAGCACCAGGAACGAAAACACCTTTCCAGCTTTCGCCGTCAACAAACAGGTTTTCGCCTACTTTCAGGCTCAGCAGCGCAACAGACTGGAACTGGTCAGTTTCGGAATTCTTTACGAAAACGATCGGGTATTCAGCACCCAGGCGGGCGAATTCGTGAGCAGTAACCGGCACCATGTGTGCGTTTTTGACGTGCTCAAAGGTCCCCAATTCACGGACTTTCAGTTTGCCGTGAACGTCGCTGCGCAGAGGAACGATTTTTGGGGCTTCTACAGTGGCCATACAACACCTTATTGAAATTTGAAGTTATTCTAAAAAACCCGGTCAGTATATTTTTTATACTCAAAAAGGGAAGCCAAAAAATACACCAGACAGACAGAAGTTGCCAGCAATTCCTGCATCGCAGGCATGCTCCGCCCCTCTATCAACAGCACATAGATACCGGACCAGCACCCTACTCGTAACTGACAAACAGATTGGCGGTCAGGCGACCCTCCACGGGGCAGGAATTGATGCTTTTGTCCGAGAGGATATTGGCACTGTGCAGCAGATTACCCTTGTAGATCACCACCCGATTGAACCTGGCAGGCACAAATCCCACCTTGTCGAACAGATCGTCAGAGTCAAAGCAATACTTTTGCGGGCGGCGATATTTGTTGAACTCGAGATAACAGCAGTCCAGGTAGTGCTCGACCCTCTCCGGGGTAATGGTTTCGTAACCACTACTCCTGTGCCGGTAGAACCCCGTTCCGCCATGGGTTTCATCGCAGAGGTACAGCAATATGGCGTAAAGCCCGGGCGCACTGGTATCGAAATGGGGCGCTCGCTGCAGCGGCCCCAGCTCCTCTTCCGGCACGGTTATGAGGTTGAGGGTTTCCTGGTGGATCGTGAGCTTTTTTTCGGGGGCAAGTGCGAACTGCTCCCGCACTACGGCATCCAGGCGGCTCATAATTTGCTCCGCATGCTCCGGCGGTGCCGACGCCCTCACCCCCGGATAACCTTTGCGCTCCGCCGCAATCGGCCAGGGAGCGAAACTGGACGCTTTGGCAAACGCCACCAACTCTTCCGGGCTCTCAAGGAAGTCATCGATAACAACGACCGTATTTTTCTCATTGCCGACGTTTAGTACTTGCATGTCCAACGTAATCAAATCCAATCAGATACAAAGCGCCACTAATCTAACACCGAAATTCCAGTAGTTTCCAACCCTCGACATCAGGTATTGGCCCCCTACTGGACTCAAACCCTGCTCAGGTGTCGCTGCAAGGCCGTCAACCAATCCCTGTGGGACATCAGCTCTGAAGCCAGCTGTTCGGAACGCTTTCTGGCCTTCTCAATAATACCCTTGGAACTGGCCATCTCCCGCTCACCGAGCGTGATGCCCCTGGTGGGAAAATGCATCCCGTAAAGCACAAACAGATAGTTCTCCACCCCGAAAAGATCGAAGGTACTGAAAAAGTCCGTACTTTTTGGCGTCGCTACCGACCACCTTTCCAGCCGCTCATTTAAAGTATCTGAGCGCGGCGCATTCTCGGTACAGTCCACCCAGAACGGCGTATCCCGGCGATCTGAAATGCAATAGTGGAGCTGAACAAAATCAATAACCCTGTCCCAGGTGTAACGTACCGCTCGATTGTAATAGCCGGTAAGCGAGGGAATGTCTTCCACAAATCGGGGAAAGCTCTTCGCCAGTAAATTGGCAGAAAAGTCAGTGACCAGAATAGAGGTGGCCTCCAGAGGTTCAACAAACCCCTGCGCCAACCCCAGGGCAACGCAGTTTTTCTTCCAGAATTCCTGCCGGAAACCGATTTTCATCGGAATCTTACGCACCTCATCCGCGGACAGCTCGCGTCCCAGATACTGCGAAAACTCAGACAGCGCTTCCGCTTCCGACTGATGATGACTGGAATAAACGCACCCGAGGCCCCGCCTGTTAGTGAGCGGAATATCCCAGATCCAGCCCGCCTTGTGCGCATGGGCGGTGGTATAGGGCTGAATAGCACTGGTTGCCTCAGTAGGCTCCTGAAGCACCAGGGCGGTATCCGTCAATATCTGTGCGGATTTATCTTCGAATGGTGTCTGCAGCGCTCCCCCCAACAACACAGCGCTAAAGCCACTACAGTCGATATAAAAATCAAATGCCTCTTCTTCCCCATCGGCATAAACAAGCGATGAGATACTGCCCTCTGCAGTCAGGCGGACATCCTTGACCGTTGCAAACTTGTGCTTCACATCAAATCGCTTCTTCGCATTGGCAGCGATCAGCTCGGAAAACTTACCGGCATTGAAGTGGTAGGCATAGTCGACGGCGCCGACATATGGAGGAGAGGATTTATGCTTTGGGCAGCGGTTTTTTTCCGCTGGAGCGTAACTGTCTGCCAACCAGGAGAAATCGAATTGATCGTCACCTAGGCAGTAGTCGGTAACATCAAAGCCTTCCGGATACGGTGTGCTAAACGGGTGGTAGTAAAAGTTATCCCGCGCACTCCCGGCACCCGCCATCCAGTTGGAAAACTTGATACCGGTCTTGAAGGTGGTGTCGCAGCTCGCCAGCAGATCAACCTCAGAAATGCCGAATTTATTCAGCGTTTCCTTGATTCTCGGCACTGTGCCCTCACCCACACCGATGACCGGCACATCTTTTGACTCGATAAGCGTGATCTCTATGTCAGGGTCCCGCGACAACTCCACACCCAGGTGGTTGGCTGCCATCCAGCCTGCGGTACCACCGCCGACAATCGCAATTTTTCTGATTTTCATCTCACTTATCTCCAGACAAAAAAAAGCCCAGCTGAAAGCTGGGCTTTTTCTTAGCTCAGGTTCTTAGAACTTGTAGCTTGCACCCAACTGGTACACCGCTTCGCCTTCGAAAGACCAAGCCGGGAAGCCGTCCAGAAGAGGGCCTTTCATACCGGTCTCAGCACTGGCCACGCTGGCAGCACCATACTGGATGTCGTCTTCTTCCAGAACGTTGATCACCTCGAAGGTAACGTCCAGGTTGTCGGTAGCGTACCAGTAGAAGCTCAGGTCCAGTGAACCGAAGTCGTCGTGCATACGGTTACCATACCAGAAACCACCTTCACGAATCAGGTACTCAGAGCGGAAGTTGTATGCCGCACGAGCAGAGAAGGTGTCGTTTTCCCAGTAACCTACCAGGTTGTACGCGTGCTCAGAAGACTCGGTGAACAGAGCCAGCTGGTCCATGTACGCATCGGTCGGCACTTCAGCGTCGGTGTAAGTGTAGTTAGCCGCTACACCGAAGCCGTTGTCGAACGCGTGCTGAATCTGCAGTTCGATACCCTGGATATCGGCACCACCAGAGTTCTGGAGGGATTCGATATTCCAGCTGTCGCCACCATCCGGGTCAACCAAGCCGATAGACTGGCCAGTAATGATATCGGAGGTCACGAAGTCATCGATGGACTTGACGAAGTAAGTCGCAGAAACCAGGTTGCCGTCGCCGTAGTAGTATTCCAGAGCGATGTCAGCACTGGTCGCCTTCATCGGCTGCAGGCCTTCGTCACCCAGACGTACGGTCTGGTTCAGGGCGTTGCTATCGTCGTAGCCGTTGTAGCTGACCAGCATGTCGTCGTAGTTCGGACGGGAAATCGTCTGAGCAGCGGACGCGCGCAATACCAGATCCTCTGACAACTCGTAACGAACGGTCGCGCTTGGCAGCACGTCGCTGTAGTCAGCACCGTAAGTGCTCAGAGAGTAGGAGTAGCCGTTGTTTCCAGCGATATCGCCATCGCGCAGTGCAGAACCGTCGAGGTCGTACTGGGTACGGCTTACATCGGTAGAGATGTAGCGCAGACCGAAGTTACCGGTCAGGGCGCCAGACTCGAAGGTGAACATACCGTAAAGCGCAGTGTTCTCTTCGTTCAGGTCGGAGTAACCCGCACGCTCTTCAGCCCAGCTGTCCAGGCTCGCGCGAGTTGCAGCAACCATGGCACCCAGGTTCGGTTTCGGCGCAGTGAAGCCCTGCTGACCAACCTGGAAAGTGCCGTTGTAGATTTTGTCTGCCGCAACGTCCACCGGAGTCAGCTGACCCGCGTAGGAACGACGATTAACATCGTGATCGGTCCAACGAGCACCGGTTTTGAAGGAGGTCAGGATGCCAACGTTCAGGTCAAACTCAACGTCGATCTGCGCGTAAGATTCTTCATCTTCGGCAGGACCGCTACCCACAGCCCAGCCTTCCGGAGACAAGGTAGTTCCGTAGTCGTCCAGAGTCAGGCTCGGATCCATGGTCGGGTTGATCACGATCTCTTTGCCAGTGGCGTCGATGGAACCTTCCCACAGAGACATGGTGTCGCCAGCGCGTACGCTCGGGAAGTGAGAGAAGTTGGTAGTGAAGTCGGTGCCACCTTCAGCTTTGGTGGAGCCGATGTTACCGCTTACACGGAAACCGTCGCCTTCGTATTCGGTACCGAAATCGAAGGTATCAGAGCTCATGGAAGACAGGCGTCCCCAAGTCTGGTTGAAGGTTTCATTGCCCGGTGCACCGCTCGCCCAACCCGGAGCCAAGTCACCAAACTGGGAATTGGAGGTGGTGCTGGAAGTACACAGACCTGCAGCGTTCTGGGTGTGACAAGTCACATTGTCACCCGCCAGGGTGAACAGGTAGAGGCTGGTGTTGGTGTTGTTTGCTTCCATATCCAGGGACATGGCGTGCAGGGTGAAGGACAGCTCTTCAGTCGGTGCGTACTGGAGGGTTACGTCCAGCGCAGTGCGCTCTTGGTCCTGCAGGAAGGTAGTCGGTGCAACGTCACCGGACCAACGGTAGTCAGATTCGGTACCGCGACGAACGTATTCGCGGTCTTCTTTAGCGGCAGAAACCAGGATACCGAAAGTCTCTTCGTCGTTTTTCCAGCTGTACAAACCGGAAACTTCAGGAGCAACTTCGTCGCTGATGGTGCCAACACGGGCAGTGGTACCGACCCACGCGGTGTTCGCGTCCAGGTCCAGCGGCTTGCGGGTATTGACGATTACGGTACCGCCAATGCCACCTTCGTTCAGGTCAGCACGGGAAGATTTGTAAACTTCGATGCCACCGATCAGCTCAGCGGGCAGCAGGGAGTAGTTGAAGCTGCGGTCAACCGGGATCTGGTCGAACCAGCCGGTGGAGGCAACGTTCTGACCATTCAACTGGGTCAGAGTCATGGACGGTGCAGCACCACGGATGGATACGGAAGCACCCTGACCGAAGGCACGGCCGACGGTGATACCCGGGATACGACCCAGAGCTTCACCCACGTCAGAGTCGGGGAACTTGCCCACGTCTTCTGCGGAAACGGCGTCAACCAGGTCGGTTGCGTCACGTTTGATATTTACGGCGTCTTGCAGAGCTCCACGAATACCGGTAACGGTAATTTCTTCCAGAGCTGCTTCCTGGGCAACTGCCAGCGGAGCCATCAGGCCACCACTCAGTACAGCTGCGCTGATCGAGAGAGCGAGTTTGTTGCGCTTTAGCATCGATTTCCCCTTCCTTTTTTATAGATATAAAGGTTTGGTTAGAAACTTTTTATTCACCTTGTACCGCCAAATGATAGCGCTGTCATTCAGTTTTATGATAGCGCTGTCATTCTCACGATCGACAATACACAGAAAGAAACTAAAAAGCTACAGGCCTACGGCGAAAATATCCGGGTATTTTGTCGATTTCTGTAACCGAAAACTGTCTAAAGTGACAAAAGTAAGGCGGGGACACAAAATTTCGGCGCCAAATAGGACAAAAGTTATCCAAACCCAAGAGAGCGGGCCACTGTATAAGCGAACCATGACCCCAAATGGCTAGCCAAAAACAACACTCCCGGCTAAAGCCGGGAGTGTTGAATGCACATTAGATGCGCTTTGAGTGCGCCATCAAGTAAGGCTGCGGACGTTAGCCCCGTCACTCGATCTCTTTAATACGCATGGAGCTGGTGCCGCCCCCCATATTCAGGCGCTCACCCTGGGTAATCAGAATGCGCTGCCCTTTCTGGAATTCCACCCGGGCTCCCAGTACCTCGATGATGGCATCGGTCAGATGTCCAAGAGGTACAGAGGCAGGGTCAAACTCAATAGGCTCAACGCCGCGCAGCAGGACCAGCTGACGTGCAACCTGTGGATGACGGGTCAAGGCATAGATCGGCAACTGAGTCGTGGCACGGGACATGATGCGCGGCGTGCGACCGGATTCGGTCAGGGCGGCCACGGCACAGAGATTTTCCACTCGCGCCGCAGACTCGATAGCCGCCTGGGCGATCACAGTGTCGATACTTTCGGAACCAGACTTGGCTGATGTCGGGCGATTAGTGGTCCCCAGGTACTGCTCGGCACCCACTACCACTTCCGCCATGGACTCAACGGCGGCAACCGGGAAATCACCGGCGGCGGTTTCCGCTGACAGCATT
Source organism: Microbulbifer sp. ALW1 (assembly GCF_009903625.1). NCBI lineage: Bacteria > Pseudomonadati > Pseudomonadota > Gammaproteobacteria > Cellvibrionales > Microbulbiferaceae > Microbulbifer > Microbulbifer sp. ALW1. The sequence continues at coordinate 4,029,628 of NZ_CP047569.1, forward strand.
ACCGCGTCGGTGCCGTCCAATACCGCATTGGCCACATCCATCACTTCCGCGCGGGTCGGGGTCGGACTGGTGATCATCGACTCCATCATCTGGGTCGCAGTGATCACTCCACGGTTCAAGGCGTTGGCACGGTTGATCAGTTTCTTCTGTACACCGACCAGTGCCGCATCGCCGATTTCCACACCCAGATCGCCACGAGCAACCATGATGACGTCGGAAGCGAGGATGATTTCATCCATCTGCGCATCGTCACCCACCGCCTCTGCACGCTCAACCTTGGCCACAATCGCCGCATTACTACCCGCTTCACGCATGGCCTTGCGTGCGATCTCCAGGTCTTCCCCGCTGCGCGGGAAACTGACCGCAAGGAAATCTACATCCAGTTCGGCGGCGAGTTTGATGTCCCGATAATCCTTTTCCGTTAGCGCCGGAGCTGACAAGCCGCCGCCCAACAGGTTGATACCTTTGTTGTTGGACAGTTTGCCGCCCTGCAGCACACGGCAGAAAAGTTTGGTGTTAGTGCCACCGGTGACTTCGAGGCGAATTTTGCCATCGTCCAGCAGCAGGATGTTGCCGGGTTTGCAGTCAGCGATCAGGGAAGGGAAATCCACACCCACACGCTGCTGGTTGCCGCCTTCATTCGGGCAATCGGCGTCGAGGGTAAACTCCGCGTTGTTCTCCAGGAAGATACTGCCTTCGGCAAAGCGGGCGATACGAATCTTGGGGCCTTGCAGGTCGCCAAGTACGGCCACCAGCTTGTTCTGCTCGGCAGCGGCACGGCGCACTTCTTCCACACGCTTGCGATGATCGTCGGCACTGCCGTGGGAAAAGTTCAGGCGCACGACATTGACGCCGGCGCGAATAATCTCGTCAATAACACGCGGCTTGTCAGTACCCGGGCCGAGTGTGGCAACAATTTTTGTATGGCGAATCATAATTGGCGGTATTCGTTTTTAAATGGATGTGAGACAGGTTTTGTTTTTATCGCAGTAACAGTTGCAGTCGCCGTTGACCGCTTTAGCAGAGCGCTAGAATTGAAAATCCGGAGTGGGTATTGCACCCACTCCGGTAGTAACGCCAGACGTTACCCGACTGTTATTACAGTCATTGCGTTCCGGCCTTAAAGCCCCTGGGCTTTCGCCATCGCCAGGCTGGTGTCGAGCATGCGGTGGGAGAAACCCCACTCGTTGTCGTACCAGGCCATGACCTTCACCAGATTGCCGTTCACGCGGGTGTGGTTGGCATCAAAGTGGCTGGACGCTGAGGTGTGGTTAAAGTCCACAGAAACCAGCGGCTGCTCACAGAAAGACAGAACGCCACCTTTGATGGTGCCGGCGGCATCGCTCATGATCGCGTTGATTTCTTCCGCAGTGGTTTCACGGCTGGCAATAAACTGGCAGTCCACCAGGGAAACATTGTTCACCGGTACACGTACCGCCATACCGTCCAGCTTGCCTTTCAGTTCCGGCAGTACCAGGCCTACGGCGGCAGCGGCGCCGGTTTTAGTCGGGATCATGTTGTCGGCAGCAGCGCGCGCACGGTAAATATCTTTGTGCACCGCGTCCTGGGTGTTCTGGTCATTGGTATAGGCGTGAACGGTGGTCATGAAGCCGCGCTCGATACCGATGGCGTCGTTCAGTACTTTGGCGACCGGCGCCAGGCAATTGGTGGTGCAGGACGCATTGGAAACAACTTTGTGTTCTGCGGTGAGCTTGTCGTCATTTACGCCGTAAACCACGGTCAGGTCCGCATCACCGGAAGGGGCGGAAATCAGTACGGCTTTGGCACCGGCCTGCATGTGCTGAGAAGCCGCTTCCTTGCTGGTAAACAGGCCGGTACATTCCAGCACCAGATCGACTTCCAATTCACCCCAGGGCAGAGCTGCCGGGTTGCGCTCCTGGCAAACCTTAATGGTGTCACCACCGATCACCAGGTTTTCGCCGTCTACCGCCACTTCGGTGTTAAAGCGACCGTGTACCGTATCAAAACGCGTCAGGTGTGCATTCGCCTCTACCGGCGCCAGGTCATTGATGGCAACCAGCTGAATGCGGTCGTTGTAACCGGACTCATAAATAGCGCGGGTTACGTTGCGGCCGATGCGCCCATATCCATTGATAGCAATTCTGAGTTTCATATCGCTACACCCTCTGTGTCTTTAAAAAATAAATTTTTGTTTTATGAAGCCGGGTGTACTCCCCCCCGGTGCTCCGTCGCTTACTACTAAACGTTCAAGCTCGCCGCCGGGCATCAGCCCTTCAGCTGAGAGGCCTCTTTGGCCAGGCGGGTAATTTCCGCCCAATTCTTTTCTGCCACCAGTTTCGGGGAGGCCATCCAGGAGCCGCCTACGCATACCACGTTAGACAGGCTCAGGTAGCTCAGGGCATTGCCGGGGCCAACACCACCGGTGGGACAAAACTTGACTTGCGCCAGAGGGCCGCCAATGGACTTCAGCATCGGCACACCACCGGCCGCTTCTGCCGGGAAGAATTTTTGATAGCCGTAACCGCGCTCCAGCAAGCGCATTACTTCAGACGGGTTGGCAGCGCCTGGCAACATCGGCACAGATACATCCGCCGCCGCATCCAGCAGCGCTTCAGTTGCGCCCGGGCTCACCATAAAGGTCGCACCGGCGTCTACAGAGCGGCGAATATCGCTGGCGTTCAAAACCGTACCGGTACCGATGTGCGCATCCGGCAGGTGCTTGGCGATTTCTTCCACCGCAGCCAGCGCCGCTTCAGTACGCAGGGTTACTTCCAGTACATTCAGGCCACCTTCGACCAGTGCCTGAGCCAGCGGCAGTGCGTCGCTCACATTTTCGATTACCAGTACCGGTACTACACCAGCCTGTTCCAGTACGGGGGCAAGACTCTGATTCATCGTCACTTCTTCCTAAAACTCTGTTCTCGTTTCTCGTTTTCTGAGCCCGCGTTCGAGGACTCTTTTTTCAATTAGGGCGCCCAGTAAACAGTGACTGGCTTCAGTCCCTGCTTGAGAATGCTGCGCACCGGCATTTCCTGTTCGTCATCACCCAGCAAAGCCTGGCGGTACACTTTCAGCTTCTCTTCACCGGTAATCAGTAATTTGATTTCTTTCGCCTGCAAAATCGCGGCAAGGGTGAGCGTCATACGCTCGGTGTGCGTGCCGGTGACCGCACTCTGCTTTGCGGTAATGGCTTTGCACAGCTTGTCGGATTTAGGATCCAGCGCTTCGTCCAGGCCTTCAGCGAAAGGAAAGAATGACGCGGTATGGCCGTCATTTCCCATGCCCAGCAGACACACATCAAACGGACGCGGTAGCTCTTGGTAGGTGCGCTCGCAATCCGCTTCGCCCTCTGCCGGCGTTGCCGCGGCATTTTTCATACCTAGGCACGGAGCCTTGGCCGCTTCGTTTTGCAGCAGGCTGTTGGCAATAAATGCCAGGTTACTACCCGCCTCATCTTTCTCCACCCAACGCTCGTCGACCAGGGCAACATTGACCTGCTGCCAGGGCAGCGGGCGACGGGAAAGCTCGCGGTAAACCGGTTCAGGGGAACTACCACCGCTCACCAAGAAGGTAGCCTGCCCGTTGGCTTTGATACCGGCGTGCAGCGCTGCGGCGCACTCGTTCGCCAGAGCCAGTGTGAGCCTTTCCCTGTCTGCAAAAAATTTTTCTTCGACCATGTGTAGGAACCGTGTCTTGGAAATGCTGTTTGGTGAAATTGAATAACGTGTTACGGATTGCCACTAATTCGCGTGCGAAATCAGGGGTTAAACCAGTGGTGACCATTTTCCGCCAGCAGCTGATTGGAAGCCTGTGGCCCCCAGGTACCGGAGCGGTACAGCTGCGGCTGGTTACTGGTTTCGCGCCAATGGTCGATGATGGGGTCAACCCAGGCCCAGGCGGCAGCCACTTCTTCGCGGTGAATGAACAGCGCGGAGTTATTGGCAGCGGCATCCAGCATCAGGCGCTTGTAGGCGTCACTCTTGAAGCTGTCATAGGTATCGGACAGCGTCAGGTTCAGTTCAACCGGCTGCAATTCCATGGTGAGGCTGTCCATCTTTTTCGCCATCAACACCAGCTTGATGCTCTCTTCTGGCTGCAGGCGGATTACCAAACGGTTGGGCAATACTTCGCCGGCCTCCGGCTGGTAAACACTGTGAGAAACGTTTTTGTACTGAATTACGATTTCTGCACAACGCTTCTCCATACGCTTACCGGTGCGCAGGTAGAAAGGCACACCAGTCCAGCGCCAGTTGTCGATATGCGCGCGGATTGCCACGAAAGTCTCGGTGGTACTGTTGGGCGCCTTCAGCTCTTCCAGATAACCGGGAACCAGTTCTTTGCCCAGACCACCAGCCACGTACTGGCCGCGCACGATATTTTTGTCCACATCGCCGCCGGTCAATGGACGCAGGGCTTCCAGCACTTTGATTTTTTCCGAGCGGATATTGCGCGAGGACATGCTGTTGGGCGATTCCATCGCAATCAGGCACAGCAGCTGCAACAGGTGGTTCTGCACCATATCCCGCATAGCACCGGTGTCGTCGTAGAAGCCGGCGCGACCTTCCAGGCCAACGGTTTCAGAAATACTGATCTGGATGTGGTCAATGGTCTTCGCATCCCACAGCTGTTCGAACAGCACGTTGCTGAAACGCAGTGCCAGTAGGTTCTGAACCGTTTCTTTGCCCAGGTAGTGGTCAATTCGGAAAATGCTTTCTTCCGCAAAGTACTCGGCAATTTTGCTGTTGATCTCGTCGGAGGTCTTGGCGTTGTATCCCAGGGGCTTTTCAACCACTACGCGGGAATTTTCGTGAATCAGACCTTTTACGGACAGGTTTTCGCAACAGGGGCCGAAAACCGCCGGCGGAATCGCCAGGTAAAACAGACGGGTGCGCTTGGAGTCGTTACCGAGGAGATCGACCAGCACATCCCACTGCTCGTCCGGCTTGGAAATATCCAGGGATACCGCGCGCAACATGGGGCTGAATTCTTTCCAGCTTTTTTCATTGTACTCGCCGTCGCGCAGGTGAGTTTTCAGTGCCTGTTGCGCGGTCTTCAAATATACATCTGCATCTTCCTGACGACGGCAGACCGGCAGGATACGGGTGCCCTTGGCAAGACCGCCTTCAATGTAAGCCCGGTACAGCGCCGGAATCAGTTTGCGCAGTGACAGGTCTCCGCCGCCACCGAACAGTACCATGTCGAATGAGTTAGCCATTGTGTTTGCTCTCAAACAGTGGCGCGGGTGCCGGTTTTTCCAGCCGTCCCCGCGCGAAATTCAGTTAAAAAAGAATGCTTGCACCGGTTTCTGCGCCGCTTGCGAGCTTGCGCATATTCTTGAACAGGTCGCGTCCCATGCCGGTGTCGTTTCCGGACAAATCGCATTCCGCCAGCGGACGCGCCGCCAGCTCTTCGTCACTTACTTCTACTTTGAGAACACCGGCTTCGGCGTCCAGCTCGATGATGTCGCCATCCTGAATTTTTGCGACCACACCACCTTCCAGCGCTTCCGGTGACAGGTGAATCGCTGCTGGTACCTTACCGGATGCGCCTGACATGCGGCCGTCGGTAACCAGCGCCACCTTAAAACCGCGATCCTGCAGTACGCCGAGCGCCGGGGTCAGTTTATGCAGCTCCGGCATGCCGTTGGCCTGAGGGCCCTGGAAGCGCACTACCGCAACAAAATCCTTTTCCAGTTCGCCCGCTTTGAAGGCATCCAGCAGATCGTCCTGGCTGTTGAACACCACCGCAGGCGCTTTGACTTTCAGCTGCGGGGTTTTCAGCGCAGACACCTTAATCACGCTGTTACCCAGGTTGCCTTTCAGCAACTGCAGACCACCGTGAGGGGAGAAAGGATCACTGGCCGGACGAATGATGTCCGGATTGCCGGACTCTTCCGCCGTCGGGCGCCAGACAACGCCGTCTTTGTCCGCGTTCAGGAAAGGATCGTAGGTGTAAGGCTCCATACCGGAATCGCCCAGCACGGTGCTCACATCGTTGTGCAGCAAGCCTGCACCCAGCAGTTCGCGAATCAGGAACTGCATACCGCCAGCGGCGGCAAAGTGGTTAATGTCTGCAGTGCCATTCGGGTATACGTGGCACAGCAGCGGCACGATTTCGGAAAGCTCGGCCATGTCCTGCCAGGTGATCTGGATACCGGCAGCGCGCGCCATCGCCAGCAGGTGCATGGTGTGGTTGGTGGAACCACCGGTCGCGTGCAGGCCGACAATGCCGTTGACGAAGGCTTTCTCGGTCAGAATTTTTGCAATGGGCGTGTACTGGCTGGGTTCGCTGTTCTGCACCAGCTGTTTTACGGCGGCCGCGTTCAGTGCGTCGCGCAGCTCGGTGCCCGGATTCACAAAAGAACTGCCCGGCAATTGCAGGCCCATGATTTCCACCAGCATCTGATTGCTATTGGCAGTGCCGTAAAAGGTACAGGTACCGGCGCTGTGGTAGGACGCGCTCTCGGCTTCAAGCAGCTCCTTGCGCCCTACTTTGCCCTCGGCGTACAACTGGCGAACGCGCACTTTTTCCGCATTGGCGAGACCGGTTGGCATGGGGCCTGCAGGAATGAACATGGCCGGCAGGTGGCCGAAGGACAGAGCACCAATCACCAGACCGGGAACAATCTTGTCGCAGATGCCCAGGTACATGCTGCCGTCAAACATGTCGTGTGACAGGGAGATGGCCGTGGCCATGGCAATGACATCGCGGGAAAACAGTGACAGTTCCATACCCGGCTGGCCCTGGGTGACACCGTCACACATGGCGGGCACGCCACCGGCGACCTGCGCGGTAGCGCCGTTGCGCAGGGCTTCTGCCTTGAGCATTTCCGGATAGGTGCCGTAGGGCTGGTGCGCCGACAGCATGTCGTTATAGGAAGTGACGATGGCCAGGTTGGGACCCTGGCCCGAGGCGATGAGATTTTTGTCGTGATCACTGGACGCCGCCATGGCGTGCGCCAGGTTACCGCAGGACAACTTGTGCCGCGCGCGACCTTTACCCTGGGCGCGCTCGACCTGGGCCAGGTAACTGGCCCGCGTCTCTTCGCTGCGGCGGGTGATCCTATCGGTCACCGCCTGTATCTGACTGTTTACCGCTGTTTTGTTTGCCATTGTGTTTAACTCTTCGGTTTTTTTATCAGCACGCCGTACAGTGTGTTTAAGCCTGTTCTCCGGCAGGCTCAGCCATCTCTACTGCTGATGGCTCCGCGGGCGTTACCGCGCCGGTTTTGACCCGGCGGTAGTATTCGATCAACTGGACTGTGGATCCGTCTTCACCAGCCAGGTCACCAGAAGCCAGTTTTGGCTCAAGCTTGTTGGCCAGACCTTTACCCAGTTCCACTCCCCACTGATCGAAAGAATAAATTTGCAGGATCACACCCTGGGCGAAAATCTTGTGCTCGTAGAGTGCAATCAGGGCTCCCAGTGAATGGGGGCTCAACTCCTTCAAGAGTATTGTGTTACTTGGCTTTCCACCCCTGTGTACTTTGAACGGGGCCAGCCTTTTTATTTCATCCGCTGACAAGCCCTTGGCTGCCAGTTCGCGCTCTACCGACTCGGCGTCCACACCGTTCATCAGCGCCTGACTCTGGGCGAACATATTCGCCAGCAGAATCTCGTGGTGCCCCTCAAGGTGGTGCCCCGGGGCCACGCTGCCGATAAAGTCGGCGGGAACCACTTCCGGGCTCTGGTGCAGATACTGATAAAACGCATGCTGCCCGTTGATACCCGTCTGCCCCCATATTAGAGGGCCGGTGGCGTAGTCCACCTCATCCCCGGCACGGGTGGTAGATTTGCCGTTACTCTCCATGTCCGCCTGCTGCAGGTACGCCGGCAACATGTGCAGCGCCTGTTCGTAAGGCAAAACCGCGTGCGCCGGGTAGCCCATGAAAGTGCAGTACCAGACACTCAGCAACGCCATAATCACCGGCGCGTTTTCTTCCAGTGGCGCCTCGCGGAAGTGGCGATCCATGCTCGCCGCCCCATCCAACAGTGCGCGGAAATTCTCGAATCCGCAGGCAATGGCGATAGGCAGGCCGATCGCAGACCAGAGCGAAAAGCGCCCTCCCACCCAGTCCCAGAAACGGAAAGTCCGCTCCGGCAGCACCCCAAACTGCAGTGCCTTGTCAGGACTGGAGGTCACCGCGACAAAGTGTGCCTGGCGCAGTGACTCGAAAGACGCCTCCGGCGCCACCCGCTGCAGCCACTTCAGGGCACTGCGGGCATTGGTCATTGTCTCGCTGGTGGTAAACGTCTTTGACGAGACAATGAATAAAGTCGATTCGGCATCCAGGCCGGCCAGCACATCCGTGAGCTGGGCTCCATCCACATTGGATACAAAATGCACTGCGACATCGCCCTTCCGGTGGGCACGCAGTGCTTCGATGGCCGTCTGTGGCCCTAAATGAGAGCCGCCGACGCCAAGATTGACGACATCGGTGATCCGCTTACCGGTGTAGCCCGTCAGGTCGCCATTATGTAGTAAAACTACAAACTTTTTCAAGCGCTCTAACTCGGCCTCTGCCAGCTCAGTGACCGACTCACCACCAATCACCAGATCCTGCGCCAAACCACCGCGCAGCGCCGGGTGCAGGACTGGCCGGCCTTCGGTGGCATTAATCGGCTTGCCAGCAAAGAAGTCCGCGCGCCACTGCTCGAGATCAGCCTCTTTAGCCAAGCGTAGTAAATTTACGAGCGCAGCTTCATCCAGGTGGTTTTTGGAGTAATCCAGCAGAAATTCCGGTAACTCCAGCGAAAAACGCTGAGCGCGGCCAGCATTTTCAGCAAAGAGTTCTGACAAGTGACGCTTCTTGATCTCGCCGGCCTGCTCCTGCAGCTGGCGCCAGATTGCGGATTGGGAAATTGCGGCGTGAGATTGCGGTTCGTGCATGATGTGCCCCCAGACTGTGGCAGGCGCGGTGAAATGGCGACTGCCGGTTATTCTTATTTACCCCAATGCGAGAAACCCGACCCTTTACGAGCGACCCCCCACACAAATGACAACGCTGTCAATTTAGTGGCAGATTCACATAGTTGCGAAAGGCTGTCAATCGGGTTTGTAGTTTTGCTCCAAAATCTGCGGAGCAATCTGGCGCTCAGTGGCGGCAGTGAGCGAAAAGCGACTATCCTGCGGACAACCGCATTGAAAAACCCACATTGAGACGGTTAGTGGGGCAAAATGACCAGAAAGCCATCGTCCCGCGATGGTATAGCGGTTAAACTGCCCGGCTGGGCAAGACAAGGAACTAGCGCCGACTATGAAAAGCACCATCAATGATGTGGCCGCAAAGGCCGGGGTGTCGATCAAGACCGTTTCCCGGGTGATCAACAACGAGCCCTCCGTGCGTCCCGCGACCCGCAAAAAAGTCATGGATGCGGTGGAAGAACTCCACTATCAGCCCAACCTGGCGGCGCGCAATTTGGCCGGAACCCGCAGTTACACCATTGCCTTTATTTACGACAACCCGAACGCCTACTACGTGATCGACATGCAGAACGGTATTCTGGAAGCCTGTAAGGCCCGGGGATACGAACTGCTGATTCACCCCAGCAACGCCAAGTCCCCCAGCGTGAACGATGAACTGCGGGCACTGGTAGAGCACTCCAAAGTGGCCGGCGTGGTTCTGACCCCACCCTTCTCTGAAACCCAGTCGGTAATTGATGAGGTCAAAAAGCTCGGGCTCGATTATGTGCGCATCGTATCCAGCGGCGCTGCCGAAGGCGACGAAGACAACTGCATCCAGGTGGACGACGCCGCAGCGGCCTACGACATCACCAAACACCTGATTGAACACGGCCACAAGCGTATCGGCTTTCTCTGCGGGGGTGAGGAGCACGTTTCCACCCACGGCCGTATGGATGGTTACAAGGATGCACTGCAACAGGCGGGTATCAGCATTGATCCGGAGCTGATCATCCCCGGTGAATACTCTTTCGATTCCGGCGTCGAGGGTGCCAAGCTATTACTGGGTAAGGAAAATCCCCCCACCGCGATCTTCGCCAGCAACGACGAAATGGCGGCGGGCGCTCTCTTCGCAGCGCGCCTGATGCATATCGAAATTCCCGAGCAACTGTCCATCGTCGGCTTTGAGGACAGCCCCTTCTCCCGCCAAACCTGGCCAAAGCTTACCACCGCCCACCAGCCCAACAGCGAAATCGCCAAGTGCGCCGCGGCCCTGGTACTGAACAAAGCCCGCAGCAAAAGCGCCTCCGAAACCGCCGCCGCCAACAAAGACGCCGGCATCACCAAAAAATTCGTCCCCGAACTCCTGGTACGCGACTCCACCGGCAACTCCCCTAGCTAAACAAGAATTCACTCACCACTCGAGGATCGCCGGAAAGCGTAGCGAGCACATGCCTGGTGGTGGCCGCCGGAGCGGAAGGAACGGAATGTATATTAATACATGAGTATCCTGAGCACCGCCGGACGCCGCCAGGCATGTGCGCAGTAGCTTTGCGGTGATTCCCCTCAAAAAAAAGCCCTCACTAGGAGGGCAAAGATGACGAGAACCAAAGAGAGAAACTTCATAAAGAAGAATCAAAAACACAAAATCCGTTTCAATACATCGTCCAAAAACTTCCAACAAAAATCACACTGACTGATTGTGATGACAGCTGGCCAACCATCCTGGTCGGTTATTTCCAGCTGCGCATCTTGTGCCCTTTCAGAGCGTAAAACAGGATGAACAGGTAAGCCGGGATCGCAAGGATATAGGCGGCCTGGCCGTCACCGGTGTCTGCGAAGTGGCCGTACAGCGGCGGCAGTACCGCACCACCGGAAATACCCATGATCAACAGCGCCGCACCCTTGGAGGTGAACTTGCCCAGGCCTTCCAGAGCCAGCGGCCAGATTGCCGGCCAGCACATGGCGTTGGCGAAGCCCAGCAGAGCCACAAAGTAAACGGCGTTCGGAATTTCAGGCAGACCAAAGTGCGCCAGGGTGGCTGCAGACATGGCCGTGCTTTCCAGAGAGCCGGTCATTACCGCCACCGTGAACACCATACCCAGCACCGCAGAGATCAACAGCGCCGTCTGCTGACTGATAAAGCGCGGAATGGCGATGGTGCCGTAGATATAACCCAGTACCATGAAGACCATGGTGTAAGAGGTCAGTACCGAGGCAACCGCGGTATCCAGCCCCGCCTGCTTGCCCAGCAGACCAATGGCATCACCGGCAATCACTTCCACACCCACATAGAAGAACAGTGCGATGGAGCCCAGGATCAGTTGCGGGAATTTTTTCAGTCCCATCAGGGTGATCGCCGCATCTTCCTGCCCTTCGATCACCTCGTCTTCGATATTCGGCAGTGGTGCAAACATCATGGCTACCGCCAGTACAAAACCGAGAATCGCCATACCGATATAGGGGGTGACCATCTGACCGGCCAGCTCGTCCAGCTTGGCGTCTTTCGCTGAAGCAGTCAGAGCAGACAGTTCCGCTTCAGAAATTCCGCTGATACCGGACAGCACCAGTGCGGCAAACACCAGCGGCGCAACAATGCCGGCCCCCTTGTTCAACAGCCCCATGATGCAGATGCGCACCGCAGCGGTATCGGGGGAGCCGATTTTCACCACATAGGGGTTGGATGCGGTCTGCAGGATGGTCAAACCGGAACCCACCACAAACTGCGCCAGCAGGAAAATACCGAACATACGACTGTAAGCGGCGGGAATAAAAATCAAGGCACCCACTGCCACCAGCGCCAGTCCCAGCGCCATACCGGTTTTGTAGCCGGTGCGTTCAATAATCGCGGCCATGGGCAGCGCCATTACCGTGTATGCGATATAAAAGGCGGAAGCAACGAGCATGGCCTGGAAGGCGCTCAGCTCACAAATCGTTTGCAGGAACGGAATCAATGCCCCGTTCAACCAGGTCACAAAACCAAAGATAAAAAACAGCAGGCCGATGATGGTCATCGGCAAAACGCTGCTGCGCGTTTCGCTTTGGCTAATAACTGCGGTATTCATAGACTCACCTTTAATTATCGTTATTTAGCGTTGTTTAAATTCGTCATCAGTTTTGTTTTTGTCGCGGGCGTTTAGCCTGCGGAGAAGACTTCCTGTCCGCCGATCCAGGTCTTTTGCACCTGAAGGTCGTCGTTAATCAAAATCATATCGGCGGCAGCACCTTCGGCGATACGGCCACCGGCAAAACCCAGGTACTCCGCCGGATACAGTCCGGCCATACGCAGGGCTTCGGTCAACTCAACGCCACACCAGTCGCGGATATTGCGTACCGCGCCGATCATATCCAGGTGCGAACCGGCCAGCTCTCCGGTGCTGGAGGTCAGCTTGTCGCCGTCGCGGGTGACGATGCGGTTAAACAGCGGGAAGCTCTGCTCGTCGCTGCCCACCAGTGACATGGCGTCGGTCACCAGCATGATCTTGCCGCGAGGCTTGGCCTTCAGCGCCAGAGTCATGGCTTCGGCGCTCACGTGGTGGCCATCCGCAATCAATCCGCACCAACAGTCGTCGCTGATCAATGCGGTACCCACCATGCCGGGGTCGCGGGAATGCAGTGGCGACATGGCGTTATACAAATGGGTAAATCCGCTTGCGCCTGCGGCTACCGCCGCGGCTGCCGTTTTGCCGTCGGCATTGGAATGACCGAGGCAGACTTTCACACCGAGAGACACCAGCTTGGCGATGTCTTCCGGGGAGACGTTTTCCGGCGCCAGGGTGACCATCTTCAGGCCGAGGTCATCCCGGGCATAAATCGCCAGCTCTTCATCGCTGAGCGGGCGAATAAAACATTCTTCGTGGGTGCCTTTTTTCGGCGCACTCAAGTGCGGGCCTTCAAAGTGCACGCCGAGGACACCGGGTACACCTTCCTTAATCGCCGCACTGACCGCATCCGCGGCTTTTTGCATTACGTCCACCTGATCGGTAATCAGGGTGGGCATAAAGCCGGTAGTCCCGAACTGGGCGTGGGCCGCAGACATTTTCCCAAGGGCATTGACGCTGGTGTCGTTATTGAACAGCGCACCACCGCCACCGTTGACCTGCACATCAATCAGGCCCGGCGCCAGCAATCCCTGCAATCGCACAGCGTCGGCCGCTGGGGTTCCACCGAGGGAAACCACCTTGCCGCCATCAACGGTCAGCGCTACATCCTTGCGCAGCTGCTCACCGTCGAATAACTCTTCTGCGATAAATGCCTGTACCACGTCCAAAATCCTTATCCGCGATCAAACGGTCTGGGTAACTTTTTTCAGACCCGCCGGTTCGTCCGGGTTGATACCCCGGCTTACCGCCACATGGGCAACGTCGATGTAGAAGCGCTGCAGCAGGGGCAGCGGCGCAACGCGCGGGTGTACACCCTTGCTCGGCACATGCAGATTGATCAGGGTGCCACCGCGACGGATGATGTCGGCGATCTGCTCACTGTGCGCCTTGTAGGATTCGTCCTCGATGGGCACGTTCACCACGGTGAGCTTTTGCTCCACCAGAGTCACAGGACCGTGCAAGAACTCCGCACTGGAGAAAGACTCCGCGTGCACGCTGCACACTTCCTTCAGTTTCAGCGCCAGCTCACGGGTAATACCGTAGCCGGGACCGCGGCCGAGAACCACCAGGTTCTTCACGGCAGCCAGGTCTTCCGGGCGCAGCTGCACGTCGGATTCAATGGCGTCGGTCAGGGTTTGCGGCAGCATTTCAACGCCGGCTTTCAATTCTTCGTCCTGGGTCCAGTTGGCCACCAGTTGCAGCACCGCAGACAGGGTGCACAGGTAGCTCTTGGTCGCAGCAACGGCCAGCTCAGGGCCTGCCTTCAGCGGCACAACCTGATCGACAATATCTTTGATCGGCGCGGTTTCGTCGTTGACCAAGGCCACGGTGTAGGCACCGGCGTCTTTGGCCATTTGCGCCTGGGCGAGGATGTCCGGGCTGCGGCCGGACTGGGAAATCACGATGACCAGTGCGTCTTCAAGCTTCAGTTTTTTGCCGTAAACACTGGAGACAGACGGTGCGGCCGCAAAGGTCGGAGTGCCGGTCTCAATTTCAATCAGGTACTTGGCAAATACGCCGGCGTGGTCGGAAGAACCACGGCCCACGATCATCACAAAACGCGGCGGCTTGGCGCGCAGGCGCTCGCCCAACGCTTCCATGATCGGTGCGTTGTTCTTCAGCTGCTCGGCAATCCGACTCGGGGCCTCACGGGCCTCGGTTTCCATTACTGTCATTGCCATAGATGCATCCACCTTGTTGGCCTCACCAGAGGTCACTGCGCTCATAAAATCTATCCGTAACTTTTTCTGACGTCGTCTTCCGACAACCTGTGTGTTCTAACGATTCGTCGCTCTTATCCAAAGAGCGCCTTGGCATCGGCCTCTTCTGCCGACTTGGATTCACTGTCACCCAGTGCTGCCAGGGAGTGCTGCGCGAAGTAAACACAGCCCAGCTCCGGCGGATCCAGCGGGTCGGAAACCCGTTCGGCCACGTGCGGCTTGAGCCAGGGCTTCAGGCGCGGCGCCAGACCGCCGATCATGGCCAGCCTTGGCGGCTTGCTTTCCATCAACTTGTCGGCAAGATCACTGATGTAAGCGGCACCATCGCGCATGATCGCAACCGCGACCGGATCGTCTGCCTCAGCGCACTCCACCACTGGTACCGCCAGTTTGGCGTATTGGCTGGAGGGCTTGCCCGCCATCATTTCGATCACATCGTAGGGATCGTCAGTGCCCAGTGCTTTCTGCAGTTCCTGCTTGAGCTGGGAACCGCCAGCCAGACCTTCCATGGCCATCAGCAGGTATTTGACCGCTTCCATCCCCAGCCAGGCACCACTGCCTTTATCGCCGTGGGGGAAGCCGTGACCACCAACAATCTCGCTGCGGCCATTGACCCAGGAGTAACCCACGGAGCCAGTACCGGCGATGATCACCGCGCCGTCGCCGCCGCGATGGGCGCCCAGACAAGCGGAGTGTTGATCGGTGGTGAGGAACATTTGCCGGAACGGATGCGCCCAGGCGTTCATTTCATTGTAAAGCCGGGGCATGTTGACCCCCGCCAGGCCGACGCCTGCAACCAGATCACCCATGGTCTCCGCCGGCAGGCCAGCATCCGCTACCGCCAATGCAGCAGAGCGCACAATGGAGTCAATCGTCTGGGCATAACCATGAAGGGGGTTTGCGGGCCCGGAGACACCGGTACCCAGCAGGCGATTGTTCGCATCAAAAATGGACGCGCGGCACTTACTGCCACCGCCATCGATGCCAACATAAAGAATTTCCCTGCTGTCTCTCAAAGCAACCATCTGAACCGGCCCCTAAGATTTTCTATTGTTATGTGTCCTTACCGGATTCCCCACCGCAGTGACTGCGCCCCAGTGAAATCCGGCGCGGCGTGTTTGACGCCTGTGCCAATATGGGAGAAATACTACAGGACAAATGACAGCGTTGTCATGCCCTTTTTCAAAAAAATCTCCAAGATTTCCCCCAAGAAACGGTTATTTCTCGCTCATTCCACCCGTAACAGTAGCTGACATCCCGGGAAGCCGGGCGCTACAGGAACCAAGGACGAAAAACGTACAGCTCAAATACGCCCGGCCCGGAGACTTTTTAGAAACGCAGCACGCGTACGAGTTCAACCTAATTGCAATAACTTCGTCACAGTTTTCTGCGATAAAGCGCGCGCCCGCACACCAAAACACAAAGCGCGGCAGGCCGATCAATGCATTCAGGAAACCAATTCAGGCGGTAAGGGGGAATCGATGGAACGCAGCCCTGCAGGCAAGCGCACCTTTATTAATGTCATCTTCACAGCGTTCGTGTTGCTGTTTGCCGGCGCAGCCACTGCCGCCGACAAGGCGCCCAGAACCCTGTTTCGCCTTACAGGATCCAACACCATCGGTGCGGACCTGGCCCCGGCCCTGGTCAAGGACTACCTACTTTCCCTCGGTGCCACCCACATCACCCAGCGTACCCAGGGTGAAAAGCACTGGATTGATGCCCGACTACAAGATGAGGCCATTGTCGTACCTATTATTGCCCTGGGCTCCAGTACCGGCTTCAAAGCGCTGAATGAAGACAGCGCCGATATCGGTATGGCCTCACGCAAAATCAAAACCAAAGAAGTCGGGATGCTGGAGCGCTTTGGGGACTTCGCCGGCCCCCAGGCAGAACACGTGATCGGACTGGATGCACTGGTAATCGCCGTACACCGCGATAACCCGATTTCGCAATTGAGCGTAGCGCAGCTGGGGCAGATCTACCGTGGTGAAATCTACAACTGGGCCCAGCTGGGTGGCCCGGACCTGGCCATTCGGCCGCTGCACCGGGATATGGAGTCTGGCACCCGCGCCACTTTCGACAGCGAAGTATTTGGCGGCAGTCGCCCGGCAGCCCCCTCCGCTTACGAGGTTGCCGGCAACCACGAAACCCGTGAGCTGGTGATGCGCGACCGCGGCGCCATCGGCTACCTGCCATTTGCCGATGCCGAAGGCATGCACAAGGTGGCGATCAAATCCGGCGACCTGGCCCCGGTAGTACCTGACCGCGGCGTTATCGCCACCGAAGACTTTCCGTTGACCCGGCGCCTGTACCTTTATAGAAACCCCGGGCGCTACAACCCGCAGGTGGACGCCTTTATCCACTTCGTCGAGTCCCAGCGCGGCCAGCAGATCGTCGCTGCAAGTGGCTTCATCAACCTGACTCCGGTCGCCCTGAAAATGGCGCCCTACGCCAACGCGCCAGAAAATTACCGCCAACTGATGGAGAGCGGCTCGCGCCTCAGCATCTCGTTCCGCTTTGCCGACGGCAGTAGCGAACTGGATAACCGGGCCCTGCGCGACCTGCATCGGCTGCAGGATTTTATGGCACAAGAGGACAATCGGACCCTGGCCCTCACCCTGGTGGGTTTTTCGGACCGTAAATCCAACAGCAATATTTCGGACCTCATCTCCCGTTTCCGCGCCCTCAAGGTACAGGGCGCGCTCCTGCGCGATCACCAGCTGGGTGACAGCCAGATAATGGCCGTTGGCGCCTTTGCCCCCCTGACCGGCGACCGCGAACAGGGGCCGGTGAAAAACAGCCGGGTGGAAGTCTGGATCAACTGAGCGGGCGACATTCACCTCTCGTCGATTTCCCCAAGTCAATTTCCCTAAATAGTCACCTGGTCGTCACGGTAAGTCGCTCCTTGAGCAACTATATTTATCGCCATGATGACCACATACCAGCCTCCGATATCCCCGGTTACCCGCCGATGTGTCAGCGTATTGTTGGCACTGGCGCTGGTATTGCTGGCTGGCTGCTCCAGCATCCGCCTGGTCTACGGCCACCTGGACTGGTGGATGGATCGCAACCTCAACAAGTACCTGGATCTGGATGGCCCGCAGAAAGCACTGCTGCAACAGCGCGTGGACGAGTTCCACCGCTGGCATCGCCAGACCCAACTGCCCCGCTACGCCGACTACTTTGAAAAGCTCGCCAAAGAAGTCGATGACCCCGACCACAGTCCCCAGCGCCTCCGCCAGATAGAAGAGGAGGTCGACACCTTCTGGCAAAGCTCGGTCGTGATGCTGAGCGACCTGATGCTGCCGATCCTGGTGCAACTGGACAACGCCCAGATAGACCAGCTCGCAGAAAACATACAGGAAGAGCGGGAGGACTCCCTGAAGAAGTGGGAAAAATCCAAGCGCAAGCGCGAAAAGGAATTCCGCAAACAGGCGGAGCGCTGGTTGGGCGACCTGACTGATGAACAGGACGCCATGATCGACCGCCAGCTTGCCTCCACTACCTTCGATCCCAAACGGCGTGATGCCCAGCGCCAGCAATGGTCAGAAGCCTTTCTCGCTACCCTGCGCAGCAAACCCGAAGGCTACCTGCAGCAACTGCGGGAAATGCTGATCAACCCGCAATCACTCTGGTCCCCGGAATACCGGAAAATGCAGGATCAGCTGCGCGCCCAGGGGCGACAGCTTGCCAGTGAGATTCTCGGCAGCGCGACACCGGAGCAACGCCAGCACCTAAAAAGCAGCCTGCTGGAATACGCCGCCGACTTTCGACATTTGGCCGCGCAAGCGCACTGAGCTTGCGGCCGACCGTCAGCGGGGGGCCTCGATCCCGTCGCCAGCTGTCATTCTTTAGGGCCGTTTCAGTTGCAACAAATTTTCTGCCAAAAAACCCTGTTTTTATCGGGTTTTCCGGTAAAAAAATGACAGAAAACATGACGCAATCCGCCCGCTGCTGATAAGCTCCCGTCCCGAGTTCAACCGCCATTTACCCCCACATAACCCGTGAAGAGAAGAGGATTTTCCGTGCGTATCGAGACCGCCCAACGCGAACAGCTGCAACAGTGGGAAAACGAACTGGAGCAGCAGTACCAGCGCATTTGTCAGCACAACCTGAGCCTGGACATCACCCGCGGCAAACCCTCCGCAGACCAGCTGAACCTGTCTGACGACCTCGACGGCATTCTGAACGGCGACTACCGTGCACCCGACGGCACCGATACCCGCAACTACGGCGGCCTCGAAGGCATCGCCGCCGCCCGCGAACTGGGCGCAGATATCCTTCAGGTTCCTTTTGAAGAAGTACTGGCGGGCGGCAGCAGCTCCCTGACCCTGATGTACCACGCGGTACTCACCGGCTACCTGTTCGGCTTTGCCGGCAACCAGCCCTGGAAAGACATGAGCGCCCCCAAATTCCTGTGCCCGGTACCTGGCTACGACCGCCACTTCGCCATCTGCGAACAGCTCGGCATCGCCATGGAAACCGTCCCCATGACCGCCACCGGTCCGGACATGGACGTACTGGAACAGAAGATCCGCGAAGACGACCAGATCATCGGCCTCTGGTGCGTGCCCAAATTCTCCAACCCCACCGGCGTCACCTACGATGCCGATACCGTGGACCGCCTGGCACAACTGGCCAAAATTGCCAACCCCGGCTTCCGCATCTTCTGGGACAACGCCTACGCCATTCACGACCTGGACCATCAGGTAAAACTGCCGAACATCCGCGAAGCCGCACTGGGCAACGACACTGCCGATTCTGTACTGCAGTTCGCGTCCACCTCCAAGGTGACCCACGCCGGCTCCGGTGTTGCCTTCGTTAGCGCCAGCCCGGCCAACCTGGCTTCCCTGAAGCAGCAGATGTCTGCCATGACCATCGGCCCCGACAAGGTGAACCAGCTGCGCCACGCGCGCCTGTTCCCGGAGCTGACCCAGCTGAAAGAACACATGCAGAAGCACGCGGAAATCCTGCGTCCGAAGTTCGCCTGTGTACTGGAACAGTTGGAAAAGAATTTTGCCGATTCCGACCTGGGCGAATGGGAAACGCCCCTGGGTGGCTACTTTGTTTCCTTCAGCACCCGCCCGGGTTGCGCGCAGGAAGTGATTCGCCTGTCCGCAGAAGCCGGGGTAAAACTCACCCCGGCCGGCGCCACCTTCCCTTACGGAAAGGACCCGCAAGACACCAACATCCGCATCGCCCCCAGCTTCCCGCCGCTGGAAGAGCTGGATACCGCCATGTCGGTGTTTGTGTTGTGTGTGAAACTGGCGTCGGTGCGTAAGGCACTGGAAGCAGCCTGATTTTCAATCGCGCCCTGAAATAAAAAACCCGGCAAAACTGCCGGGTTTTTTATTGTGCGTTTAGAAAAGTTTTTAGACCTGATTGCGCCGCGTCTGCCAGGTAATCGGGCGCGCATAATCCGCCACCTTATCTTCCACCCCCAGTAACATTGCAAACAGTGCCATACGCACCAGCAGGCCGTTATCGGTCTGACGGAAAATGGCCAGGCTCGGGTGCTCGTTGAGGTCCGAGTCCAGTTCGTTGGCTTCCGCGCGGGAATCTCGCGGCAGTGGGTGCAGGATGACGGTATTGGGTTCCGCGTGGCGGGTGAAAATATCGCGGTTCAGGCGGAAGCGGCCGCGGTAGCGATCGGCCTCAGCCTGGGATTCAAAGCGCTCTTCCTGGATGCGGGTGGAATAAACGATATCCACATGCTTGATGGAAGGCTCCAGCTGATCGGTAATGGTTACCTCATGCCCCGCTTCGCGCAGCTTCTCTACCACCATTTCTGGCATGGCCAGTTCGCCCGGTGACACCAGCACCAGTTGCACCTTTTTAAACAGGCACAACAGTTTGCACAGGGAGTGCACGGTGCGACCGTGTTTGAGGTCGCCGATCATGGCAATGCGAAAGTCATCCAGGGAGCGGCCCTTGCCTGCCAGTTCTTTGCGGATCGTATAGAGGTCGAGTAGCGCCTGGGTCGGGTGTTCGTTGGCACCGTCGCCGCCGTTCACCACAGGCACCCGGCTCGCCGCGGCAAACTCTGCCACAGAACCCGCCTGCGGGTGGCGCATACAGATCACATCCGAATAGCCGGACAGCACCCGTGCGGTGTCGTAGAGGGATTCGCCCTTGGCCAGTGAGCTGGCAGAAACTCCCACCGTCTCGCGCACAGTGCCGCCGAGTAAGTTGAAGGCACAACCAAAGCTCACCCGGGTGCGGGTGCTGGGCTCAAAAAACATATTGCCGAGAATTGCGCCCTCAAGCACCCGGGTTACTTTCTCCCGGCGGGCGTAGGGGACCATGGTGTCGGCCACGGCAAAGATGCGGTCGATGTCACCGCGTTCGAACTGGCTTACGGAAAGGATATTGGCGCCGATAAAGTCCATTGATGCTCCACAAATATGCACTATCTGGCCGGGATCACCGGCTCTTTACCGGGCCGGTATTCTACGCGTGCGCAGGCCCGTGGAACAGCGACTCTTGATCCCGGAGACGACTGCCCACCAGTGACGGCCCACCTATGACTGCCCACCAATACAGCAGGCTGTTGCGAAGTAGCATCAACCCAGCAATGCGTCGCCCCAGGATTCCAACTGGTCCAACAGGTCGCTGCGCTCCGGAAACTCCTCCCGCAAACGGGCAATCTCCTCGAAGTAGGACTCCATGGTAATACTCGCCCCCAGGGCCGGGTCGGTCAGGCGCTGGTAGCGCCACTCTTCCCAGCGCTCCTGCTCGACCGCATTCAGGGTCTCGGGGAAATTCCGCGCCCGCAGGCGAAAGAGTAGTTCCGGCAGGCGCGAATCAGAAAAGGGGACCTGCCCCGCCAGGGCTTCCGGACCGCGACTGGCCAGTGCGCTGTGCAACTGACGACACAGGTCGCGGTCGGCATCGTTCATAAAGCCGCCGTAGAGCTGTGCTTCCACATCTTTGGCCGGGAAGTCGCCATCGAGAAAGACCTTGTGCAGCTTCTCTGTCAGATCCAGCCCTTGCAGCGTCTGCCAGTTGGCCTCACAAGCGGCCTTGTCGATTCCCAGCTCAGTGGCGCGCGGGTCACTGAGCATATTCGCCGGCGCCAGCACCGGGCAGCGGTTCATGTGGATCAACTTGAGGCCCGCGGGCAGTTCGCCTTCGCCCAGTTTGTCGCGGGCGGTGTAGAGTCGCTCGCGCAGGGCATCCGGGTCCAGATCCAGGATCGGTTGTGGATCCATGGCGAGGTTCGCACAGATGACCGCATTGCGATTGACCGGGTGCATGGCCAGCGGCAGAACGTAGGTCAGATGGCCGTGGGTCGCGGGCACCTTGCCGGAGATATGCAGCAGCGGCTTGCGGTCGCGCGGATTCAGCAGCTTGGCAACTTCCTGCTTGCGACGCAGGTTGTAAACATAGTCAAAGAGTTTGGGCTGTTTTTCCCGAATCAGCCGCGCCATATCAATCGTGGCGCGCACATCCGACAGCGCATCGTGTGCGCCCTCGTGGCTGATGCCGTTGGCCGCGGTGAGTTCCTCCAGGCGGAAAGACGGCGCCCGCACGCCCTCGGCCAATTCCCGCTGCGGCCACACAATGCCCTCCGGCCGCAGCGCATAGGTGAGGCGCACCATGTCGATGATGTCCCAGCGACTGTTGCCCGACTTCCACTCGCGTTCATAGGGGTCCAGCAGATTGCGGTACAAGGTATGGCGAGTGACTTCATCGTCAAAACGCAGACTGTTGTAACCCACCCCACAGGTACCCGGTGCCCCCAGCTCATCGAGGATACGGCGGATAAAGTCGATCTCCGGCAGCCCCTCGGCCAAGGCTTTTTGCGGCGCCAGCCCGGTCACCAGCGCCGCCATCGGCTGCGGCAGGCAGTCGCTGGCAGGCTTGCTGTAAATCATCAACGGCTCGCCGACGATATTCAGCTCCTCGTCGGTACGGATACCCGCAAACTGGGAAGGTTTGTCTGCCCCCGGATCAACGCCCCAGGTTTCATAGTCGTGCCAATAGAGTGTGGTTGCGCTCACTTTACCCCCAAATGTTTCGCGCATCATAACATCCCCTACCTGCCGGTTGCCCATGGTGCCAAATATTGGGAATGCCGTGTTTTCTCATAGGACACGGGCATCACTTCGAGGATCCATAACTATTGTTCAACTAGGAATTAGAAATTAGGAATTCAATTTCCTCAATCGGTGGATGTCACTTGTCAGATTCCAAGGACCCGGCAACTGAGATTAAGCAGTCCCATGGATAAGGTTATTTACGCAGTCACCGCTACCCAGCGTTTTGGCTACGGCGCTCTACCCGGACAGATATCGGAAGCGGAGAAGTCGCCGCGCCGCTGGCTGATCGAGCAATTGAGTCCCGCCGCTTTACCGAAAGCAGACTACGACGCCAACTATTTTCTTACCCACTTTTTTGCCCTTCAGAAGAAAGCGCGACAGCTAAAAGAAAGCCAACAGCGTTTGCCGAAAGAGGAATACGCGTCGCTCAACCAAATCGCCTTGCATCTGGCCGCAGATAATATTCGCGCTGCGATTACCGCCCGGGACAGTATCAATTACCGCCTGCTGGAATTCTTTTCAAACCACTTCAGCATCAGCCACGAGGGGCGCCTACTGGGCTATCTGGCGCCGGTATACGAGCGAGAGGTGATTGCGCCCAATATGCTCGCCAACTTCGACCAGCTATTGACCGCAGCGGTGCTGCATCCAGCAATGCTGAAGTACCTGGACAATGACATTTCTTTCGGCCCGGATTCGCTGGCAGGACGCCGACGTCACAAGGGCCTGAATGAAAACCTGGCAAGAGAGGTGCTCGAACTACACACCCTTGGCGTCAACGGCGGTTACGGCCAACAGGATGTCATTGAGCTTGCCAAAGCATTGACTGGCTGGACCATATCCAGAGGTCAAGGCGGCAGTAATGCAGGAAGCTTCTTTCGAACCAAAGCCCACCAGCCAGGCCCCAAAACCATCATGAGGAAAACGTACAGGGAAGTCGACGAGCAGCAGATTCGGGAAATTTTGCGCGATCTTGCCATTCACCCGGCAACCGCCAACCACATATCGACCAAGCTGGCGCGACACTTTGTAACCGATAATCCACCCAAAAGCCTTGTGGCTAAGATGACTGCCCGCTGGCTGGATACCGGAGGTAACCTGCGCAGCGTGATTACCACCATGATCGAGGGCGATGAATCCTGGAGTCCCGCGGCAGCAAAGCTCAAGACTCCGCGCGATTTTTTGATTTCCTCCTATCGAGCCCTCGAAATAGATTCTCAAAATATTCCCGACAAAAGGCTGATACACCTTCTCACCCGGTTGGGCCAAAAACCTTATGGCGCTCATTCACCGGCCGGCTGGGGGGATACACAGCAGGATTGGAGTGGGGCCGCCGCTCTAGCCAGCAAGATCAACTGGGCGTACGGGCTTGCTAAATACTCTCGCCGCGACATCAACGCAGTCATCGAAGCCACCTACGGCGATTCGCTGTCGGATCACACCCGTGAAACCATAAATCGTGCAGACAGCCAGCATCAGGCGCTGACTCTGTTTCTCCTCAGCCCTGAATTTCTTCGGAGAGCCTAGCGGATGCAAAGACGCGCATTTTTAAAGGGTACCGGGTGTAGCGCCCTTCTGTTCTCTTTACCCACCATCGCGATTGAACGCAGGCGAACAAGCTCCAAATTAATCTGGATATTGTTGCGCGGCGGGCTGGACAGCCTCCACACGATAATTCCCACATCCGAACCCGACCTGCTTGCCTACCGCCCTCAACTTCAAAAGACCATCAATGGAGAAAAGCTACTAACGCTGAATGAGAATTTTGCCCTCAACCCCAAGCTGCGAACATTATTCAGCCTGTACCAGGATCGGCAGCTATTGCCAATCGTTGCAACCGGCACCGCCTACCATGGCCGTTCACATTTTGACGGACAGGACTTTCTGGAGTCCGGACTGGCAATAACTGACAGCAACAACGGCTGGCTGAGCCGAATGCTTGACCTGCAGAAGACCAAAGGGTTGGCAGTCGCCAGATCACTGCCCATCGTATCCCGCGGCAGCGTTCGGGCTATGACCTGGTATCCGGACAACGGCCCTCCAGCCGATGCCGACTTGCTCGACCACTTGGCGCAACTCTATGAACCGGATCGCCTGCTGCAACAGAAACTGGTAAACATCGTCGAGACCAAAGCCCTTTTGTCAGACCGCGCGCCCAAGAAAGCGGACTTCAACACTCTCGTAGAAGCCTGTGGGAAGCTTCTGATCGCAGAAGACGGACCGGACTTTGCGGCCATGGAACTGGGCGGCTGGGATACACACGACCGCCAGCACGAACGGCTGGACGCGAAGCTCGCCATTCTGGATCAGGGTTTACAGTCCCTGAAAATAGCATTGGTTGACCGCTGGCGTGATACCACCGTTGTCATTGCCTCGGAATTTGGCCGTACCGTGCGCGAAAACGGCACCGGCGGCACCGACCATGGCACCGGAGGGGCCATGTTTATCGCCGGGGGTGGTATTTCCGGTGGGCGGGTATTGGGCCAGTGGCCTGGACTGAAAGCTGCACAGCTGTTCGAAAATCGTGACCTGATGCCAACAACCAACATTCACAGTTGGCTGGCCACTGTGATCCAACAAAAGTGGCAAATGAGCGATGCAGATATCCGACAGATCTTTCCTGCAAACCCGCCCTACTCGGAGCAACTCGTCAGGATTCAAGACTAACACCACTGTCATACCTGGGCGCCATTCCCGGGAGATAGCTGCCTTATTGGCCCAGCGCTTACCTACGACGCTACTTGATGTGCGTCCCGCTTATTGGCGCATTTGATGTCTAGACAGAGCGCGCCCGTGCCTACACCATTGAGCATCACTCAAGGAGGAACACACATGGCTGTAAGCCCCATTCCAGAAGGCATGAACACCGTCACCCCTTATCTCTGCGTAAAGGGCGGGACAGAAGCTATCAATTTCTACTGCGAAGCCTTCGGCGCGACCGAACTCTTCCGCATGCCGGGCCCCGACGGCCTGATCCTGCACGCAGAACTCCAGTTGGGCGATACCCGAATCTCCATCTCCGACGATCACGGCGATTGTGGCCCGCTGCACGCGCCACAAGGCAACTGCCCGGTTGGGCTGTTGTTCTACACGGACAAGGTGGACGAGGTATTCGCCCGAGCGGTCGATCGGGGGGCAACTTCCATCAGCGCACCCGCCGACCAGTTCTACGGCGACCGCAGCGGTACTCTCAAGGATCCCTTTGGCATGGTGTGGTTTGTAGCGACCCACATCGAGGATGTGCCAGACGACGAGCTGGAGAAGCGTGCCGCCGAGATGTCCTGACGACGCTCAGACCTCACAGAACCGGAATCCTAACTGGCTTCCGGTTGCAAACCCCCTCCCGCCCATTAAAATCCCGCCTTCTTCTATATTGTGCAGAACCTCCACGGATTAACGGCCCCCAATGAATATTCGCCAGCAGCTCAACGACATTTTCCAGACCGCAATGACCAACGCGGGTATTCCCGCGGAGTGTAACCCGGCGGTGGCCCCGGCCAAAAAGGCGGGCTTTGGTGACTACCAGGCCAATGGCGCCATGGCGGCAGCCAAGAAAGTGGGCAGCAACCCCCGCGAGCTGGCGGCCAAAATCATCGAACATCTCGGCGACCAGCCGATGATCGAGAAAGTGGAAGTCGCCGGCCCCGGCTTTATCAACATCCACCTCAGCGAAACCTGGCTGGCGGAAACCCTCGCCGCCGCCCGCGCCGACGAACGCCTGAACATCGCCAAGGTGACTGAACCGCAAACCGCGGTTCTCGACTACTCCCACCCCAACCTCGCCAAAGAAATGCACGTGGGCCACCTGCGCACCACCATCATCGGCGATGCCCTGGCCCGCCTGCTGGAATTCCAAGGCCACACCGTCATCCGCCAGAACCACATGGGCGACTGGGGCACCCAGTTCGGCATGCTGCTGGCGCACTTGGCGGACAAGATGGAGAACCAGGACGCCGAGGTTGCCCTTAAAGACCTGGAAGTCTTCTACCGCGAAGCCAAAGTCCGCTTCGACGAAGAGGAAGGCTTCGCCGATCGTGCGCGCGATTACGTGGTGAAACTGCAAGGTGGCGACGCCGACTGCCTGAAACTGTGGCAGCGCTTTATCGACATCTCCATCAGCCACGCCGAAGAAATCTATGAAAAGCTGGGCGTTACCCTGCAGCGCAAGGATGTCTACGCCGAGAGCCAGTACAACGACGACCTGCCGGTACTGGTGAAAGACCTGGTGGACCGCGGCATCGCGGTGGAAGATCAGGGTGCCATCGTCGCCTTCCTGCCGGAAATGGCAGACAAAGAGGGCAACCCCAGTGTCGTCATCATCCAGAAAAAAGGTGGTGGCTACCTTTACGCCACCACCGACCTCGCCGCTATCCGCTACCGTGCCAATGTGCTCAACGCGGACCGCACCCTCTACGTGGTAGACGCACGCCAGACCCTGCACCTGCAGCAGGCGTTCACCGTAGCGCGCAAGGCCGGCTACATCGGCGAAGAGCAAACCCTGGAGCACTGCGCCTTCGGCACCATGATGGGCGACGACGGCAAGCCGTTTAAAACCCGCACCGGCGGCACCGTCAAACTGGCAGAGCTGCTGGACGAAGCAGTGGAGCGCGCCACTGCACTGGTGGCGGCCAAGAACCCGGACCTGAGCCCGGAACAGCAGGCGGAAATTGGCCGTGTGGTGGGCATAGGCGCCGTGAAATACGCCGACCTCAGTAAAACCCGCACCAATGACTACGTGTTCAACTGGAATGCAATGCTGGCGTTCGAGGGTAACACCGCGCCCTACCTGCAATACGCCTACACCCGCGTGCGCAGTATCTTCCGTCGCGCCGGTATCGAGCCGTCCGCATTGACCGGCAACATGGTGCTGGGCACCGACGCCGAGCGCGCGCTCGCGATCAAGCTGAATCAGTTTGGGGAAGTGCTGGACCAGGTCGCCAAAGACACCTTCCCGCACGTACTGTGTACCTATCTGTACGAACTGGCCAGCGCCTACATGGGCTTTTATGAAGCCTGTCCGGTACTGAAAGAAGGTGTGACGGAAGAAGAAAAACAGAGCCGACTGCAACTGTGTGACCTGGTGGCGCGTACCCTGGCCACAGGTCTCGACCTGCTGGGTATTGAAGTGCTGGAGCAGATGTAAGCGGGTTTCGAGGTAAGGATAGAGGGCCTGTCAGGCTCTCTCACTGGCTCTTTCACTGGAAAGAGCCTGCTGTAGTATCTGCTGGGCTTTGGCCAGTTCGGAATCCCGGATCAGCCAGAGCTCAGAATTCCAGTCCAGGCCACCCTGGCTCAGTTCCACCCGGATTTTCTGGGTCAGCACCGAGTGCCCCGCCGTTTCCAATAAGTTGCGCAGATAACTGCCGAGAAGCTGGTCGTTGGTGGTGTAAATTTTGCTCGCCATTTTGCGACTGGTTAACCTTTGCGATCCGTACTGCGCCGGGCTTTTGGCCTGGCTTTTCTTTCCATATCCCTGGATTTACCTTTCCGCTGCGCCGGTATTCCGGGGTAGGGTTCAACCGAATTTGCGGAGGGGGTACTTAAAAAGATAGACCAGCGAGGCCCGGGTTACCGGGGAAATTGAAGCCAAATCTGCACTTAGCGTTTTTCGGCGGGCTTGAACGGCGGCACCAACTCCAGCGGTAAAACAGTTCCTTCATTTCCCTGAGCAGAAAGTGCAGGCAGGGTCGCTGAATACAGCTGGTATTTGTTTTTACCGTGGCGCTTGGCATGGTACATGGCCATGTCCGCCTTCTGTAGAATCGACTCGAGAGTATCGCCGCGATCCTCAACCGCAACCACTCCCACGCTCATGGTCACAGCCACCAGATTGTCAGCAATTTTTACCGGCTGCGCCACGGTCTTCAGCATCTTTTCCGCCAGAATCCGGTAGGCTTCCGGCTCCTGCACGCTGCGCACAAACACGCAGAACTCATCACCACCGAGACGCGCCACTATGTCACCGCAGCGCATCACACTCAGCAGCCGCCGTGCAATCACCGTGAGCAACTCATCTCCACCCTGATGCCCCAGGGTATCGTTCACCTGCTTGAAGTCATCCAGGTCGATAAAAAACAGGTAGCCCTTTTCCTGTCGGTTTTCCGGCTGATGCATGCCCAGCTGCAGATGAAACTCCAGCTGCTCCATCAGGCTGTAGCGGTTATCCAGCCCGGTGAGGCTGTCGTGCATGGCAATCTGTTCCAGCTGCGCGGTTTTGCGGCTGACCATATCGTTCATGTCTTCCAGCTGCTCGCACACCGTTAGCCCGGTATCATCGAGTACATCCAGCTCATCGAACTTGTCCAGGGATTTGTGTACCGGTCGAATCAGTTGGCGCGCGTCGTTAAAGCGGCCGTTGGTCAGCAACGGCAACGCTTGTGCCAGCCGACGCAAACGCACGATGGGCCCCCACAGGGTGCCGGCGACCGCAGCGCTGAAAATCAGGGCACCCAGTACCGAAAACAGCAGCAACAGCTGTACCGACTCATCAATGTGCTCCACCTGGCCGGAAACATCTTCGATAAACACAAACTGCGCACCCGCCGCATCGACATCCACCCCCATGGTGCGGATATCGAACTCCCGGCTGTCCAACTCGTATACCCGGTTACGTTGCAGTGCGGCCAGCTCCTGTACTTCTGCCGCCACCCGATTCAGCAGCGGCAACATACGTTCGCGGGAGGTTAGCGCCAGGATTTCACGCCGCCAGGCCGTCAGGAATTTGCCGCCCGCCTCTGCCGGTGCCTCGTTGCGAACGGCAGACAGAATGCCGATATCCGAGCCGGTCATTTCCCGGAAAAGCTGCAGCTGCTTTGACAGGGTTCTGTCCACCTGCAGCACATAATCACCGCCGCGTGCGCGCATGGGTACCGACAGGCTCTGCACACACGTGTGTTCGCAGTGCACCAGCTCCATCGGTTGGCCGCGCAGTAACACCTGGCTGACCTGCTCTGCACTCAGACTACTGTGAGGCGAGCCCCAGCTCAGCAGCGGCTTGTCGCCGGCATCGTAGACTTTCAATGAGTGCAGATCCCAGCTCTGCTGGAGTATCTCCCACTGCCGATCCATGGCTTTGCGCAATTCGTCGCGGGAAGAAATACGGCCGCGAGGGCTCAGTGCGATTAGCTCCGCCAGCCGCGCCATTTCCTGGCGCGATTGCTGCAGCAAACCGGAAATCTGAAACTGAAAATTGAGGTGGCGGTGTTCACGGTTTTTGGTCAGGAGGGATTGCAGGCTGCCGTTGCCGAGCAGGATAAAAAACAGGCACATGGCCACTACGAGTAGCAGCGAAAACAGACAGGCCTTGAAGCGCAGGGTGTTGAGATTGGCCAATTGCAGCACGGCAGAGTCCAGGTCAGGTCCCACAGGTTCTTGTTATTCCTTCAGTATGGTGCACTACCTGTATTTCGCCGCTGAAGTCGGCCCAGCTCCAGAATAAAATAACGCCAGATACGCTAAAACAGGATATCTGTCACAAAATTGCCCCTGGCCCAGCATATTTTTGACCTGATTGAGCATCAATTGCCCGCAATCACCGCGATTGCTAACATGCGCGCCGGCCAGAGCCGGGCGCGCAATAGCCGAGCCCTCTCTGGCGCCTTTTCCCATCGGACAACGACCGATTGGGTAACCTGACGCTGTGACACCAGAATTACCGGATACCGAAACGGATATCCCCAGTAGAAACCACTGGTCACAGGAATCGACGGTCAGGCTTAAGACGGATCATCACACCCGATCCACTTTGCTATTTTTTTACCGGCACATTGTATTTACCGGGCCCTACCCGGATTACGGTGCGCCGGCAGCACATTCAGTGTTTACAGGAATCCATCCACCATGACCCAGCCTTCCCTCAAGCAGTTGGAACAGCACGACGCCTTTATCCGCCGCCACATTGGCCCGGATGCCGCGCAGACCCAGGCCATGCTCGACACCCTCGGTGTCGCCACCCTGGACGAACTGATTGAAAAGACCGTCCCCGCCGCCATCCGCAAGTCCGACGACCTGGACCTGGCCGATGCGGTGGACGAACAGGAAGCGCTGGCGGAACTGAAAGCCCTCGCGAGCCGCAACAAGATCTTCCGCACCTTTATTGGTATGGGTTACCACGACACCATCACCCCCAATGTGATCCTGCGTAACGTGCTGGAAAACCCGGGCTGGTATACCGCCTACACCCCCTACCAGCCAGAAATCGCCCAGGGTCGCCTTGAAGGCCTGCTGAACTTCCAGCAGATGATCATGGACCTGACCGGCATGGAACTGGCCAACGCCTCCATGCTGGACGAAGGCACCGCCGCGGCAGAAGCCATGGCCATGTGCAAGCGCCAGGTGAAGCGCAATAAGTCCAACACCTTCTTTGTGGATGCCGACTGCCACCCGCAGACCATCGCGGTGGTGAAAACCCGCGCCGAGCACTTCGGTTTTGACGTTCTCGTCGGCAACCCGGAAACCGACCTGCCGGAAGAGCTGTTCGGTGCCCTGTTCCAGTACCCGGGCTCCACCGGTGTAGTGCGCGACCTCACCGACCTGATCGCCAAGGTACACAACGCGAACGCCCTGGTAACCGTAGCCGCGGACCTGATGAGCCTGGTTGCCCTGAAAGCCCCTGGCGACATGGGCGCAGACGTAGTGGTTGGCTGCAACCAGCGCTTCGGTATCCCGATGGGCTACGGCGGCCCGCACGCCGGTTTCTTCGCCTTCCGCGAAGCCTACAAGCGCTCTGCCCCCGGCCGTATCATCGGTGTTTCCGTCGACAGCAAGGGCAAGCGCGCCCTGCGCATGGCGATGCAGACCCGCGAGCAGCACATCCGCCGCGAGAAGGCCAACTCGAACATCTGTACCTCCCAGGTACTGCTGGCCGTAATGAGCGCCTTCTACGCGATTTACCACGGCCCCGAAGGCCTGAAAAACATCGCCGCGCGCATCCAGCGCCTGACCGATATCCTCGCCGCTGGCCTGCAGCAGCTGGGCTTCGAACTCACCCACGAGAGCTGGTTCGACACCCTGACGGTCAACGTTGGCGACAAGCAGTCGGCCATTTTTGACCGCGCCATCGCCGCCGAAATCAACCTGCGTAAAGTGGGCAGCGATGCGCTGGGCATGAGCCTGAACGAAACCACCAAGCTGGCGGATGTTTCCGAGTTGCTGGCGGTATTCGCCGATGGCGAACACGGCCTGGACCTCGGCAAACTGGACAGCGAACTGGTCGCCAAAGGCCCCGCCGGCGTACCGGCCAGCCTGCAACGCACCACTGACTTCATGACCCACCCGGTATTCAACACGCACCACTCGGAAACCGAGATGCTGCGGTACCTGAAAACCCTGGAGTCCAAGGACATCGCCCTGAACCACAGCATGATTCCGCTGGGTTCCTGCACCATGAAGCTGAACGCCACCGCGGAAATGATCCCGGTGACCTGGCCGGAGTTCGGCAAGCTGCACCCGTTTGCTCCAGCAGACCAGGCCGAAGGCTACCGCGAAATGTTCACCCAGCTGGAAGCCATGCTGGCGGAATGTACTGGTTACGACGCCGTGAGCCTGCAGCCGAACGCCGGCTCCCAGGGCGAATACGCCGGCCTGGTTGCCATCAAGAAATACCTGGAAGCCAAGGGTGAAACCCAGCGCGATATCTGCCTGATCCCGGCCTCTGCCCACGGCACCAACCCCGCTTCTGCGATGATGGTCAGCATGAAGGTGGTTGTGGTTGCCTGCGACAACAAGGGCAATGTCGACATCACCGACCTGAAAGCCAAGATCGAAGAGCATGGCGACCGCGTTGCCGCGTTGATGGTCACCTACCCGTCCACCCACGGTGTGTTCGAGGAAGGTATTCGCGAGATCTGCGAACTTATCCACAACGCCGGTGGCCAGGTGTACATCGATGGCGCCAACATGAACGCCCTGATCGGCGTAGCCGCGCCGGGCAAGTTCGGCGGTGACGTATCCCACCTGAACCTGCACAAGACCTTCTGTATCCCCCACGGTGGCGGCGGCCCCGGCATGGGCCCGATCGCGGTTGGCGAACACCTGAAACCCTACCTCGCCGGCCACCCGGTTACCGAGGTTCCGGGCAACGATCCCGTTAACGGCACCATCTCCGCTGCCCCCTGGGGCTCCGCGAGCATTCTGCCGATCAGCTGGATGTACATTCGCATGATGGGTAAAACCGGCATGAAGCTGGCGACCGAGACGGCGATTCTGAACGCCAACTACGTGGCCAAGAAGCTGAGCGAGCACTACCCGCTGCTGTACAAGGGCAGCAACGGTTTCGTCGCCCACGAGTGTCTGATCGACCTGCGCCCGCTGAAGGAAGCCAGTGGTATCACTGAAGAAGACATTGCCAAGCGCCTGATGGACTTCGGTTTCCACGCGCCCACCATGTCCTTCCCGGTAGCCGGCACCCTGATGATCGAGCCGACCGAATCCGAAGCCCAGGAAGAACTGGATCGCTTCGTGGAGGCCATGGCGACCATCCGTCAGGAAGCGGAAGACGTTGCCAGCGGCAAATACACTGCGGAAGACAACCCGCTGCACAACGCGCCGCACACCCAGGACGACGTCATGACCGACGACTGGACTCACCCCTACAGCCGCGAAGTGGCCGGTCGCCCGGCAGCATGGCTGAAGCACCACAAGGTGTGGCCGGCGTCCAACCGTATTGACAACGTCTACGGCGACCGCAACCT
This sequence comes from Microbulbifer sp. ALW1, assembly GCF_009903625.1. Lineage (NCBI taxonomy): Bacteria > Pseudomonadati > Pseudomonadota > Gammaproteobacteria > Cellvibrionales > Microbulbiferaceae > Microbulbifer > Microbulbifer sp. ALW1. The sequence goes on from NZ_CP047569.1 coordinate 4,062,567, forward strand.
GATCTGCTCCTGCCCGCCGGTTGAGAGCTACATGGACTAAGCATCTCAATAAAATAAAGGCCGGGAAATCCCGGCCTTTATTGCTTCTGGCGCTGTCCTAAAGAAATCCATTCCTCTCGGAAAGCTCCCTGAGCATGCAATGATCATTCAGTTGGTATAAGGCTTTGCCTCAAACGGCTGTTGCGCATAAGTGTGCGAGGAATTAATCCGATCGAGCGCCGCCCGCCAACCGGCCACCTCTAATTCATACTTGATTTCAGAATCCAGCTGGCCGTCCGCACCAGAATCCTGCCCCAGTAAAATCAGGTTTTCATCAGAATCATACTGGAAAATTGTCCTATTCTTTCCGCCATTGGGATCATCCGGTACATCATACGTAAGATCCTCTGAAACCTTTTCGCCCACTAATCCCCTTTCGTTGTACGTATACAAAATTCTGGAACTGGGCCAATCAGTAACCTGGCCTCCCTGTGTAACCTCATACCAGTCCTCCTGAAATAGTCGATCGTCACTGTCATAGAGATACTCTCTCTTCAGTTCCAATGTACCATCGGAATAAAAATCCCTTCCCCAAAAGATCAATTTCCCGGTCGCACTGTATTCATAGCTGTCGAGATAGCTCCCAAAGGACGCTTCAGTTTGATAGCTGGATTGCAAAAGTATTCCCTGAGCGTCATAGATATACTCCCTTCGACTGGGGGATGCCCCGAAGCTCTCGTCTACGACAACACGGCCCGCCTGATCAAATGTCTTGGTCTGATCTAACTCCCCCGTCCTAAGCACGTAGTAATGCAGGGCAGAAAGCGTGCCATCCGCTCGATATTCAAGGGTCTGGTAATTTACATCATTGTAAAGAACCGCTTGAAGAAGCCCGCGCTCACCAAAAATAAATTCAAAGCGGAAGACCTCATCATCTATACCATCACCGTCATAATCTAGTTTACGTTCCGTACTATAGGAATCGCTCTTATACTCATATGTGAAATTCCTGATGACATCAAACATGCCATCGGCATCACTATCAGTCCAAATAGTTGAATAATCACCTGCAGCGTTGTACTCACTCTCTTGATACAAATCATCAACACCGTCACCATCCTCGTCGCGGGAGTATGTGAGTACCCGCCCATACTCATTGTAAGTCACAACCTTAGTGTCAAATGGCGCTGCTCCGGTGCTGCTGTATGCATCCTCCACCAAATTGCCTTTTCCATCATAGACATACTTGGCAGCCGTTTCAGGAATGCCATCTCCATTGAAATCCGCCTCCTCATAGATCGGCAATGAAAAACCGGGCGAGTTTCCGATAGAGGAATAGTAGGTATCCATGACCATGCCTACGGCAAGATAAGCCGCAGTGCCCGTAAGGCCTTCCGAAAAAGCCTTATTTCTGTAGAAAGTGAAAGCGGAATCCGCGATGGTAAACTGGTAAATATCTGCACGGACATCAAAACCCACACCACTCAAGATGTCATTGAGACCACTCGCCAGGTCAATCCCGGTCGAGAAGTCAGAGTCGCTATCAAAAGCAACGAGCAGTGCCAGGGAGTTGTGGAATTGATTGAAATTTTTTCGCTCTTCTGTCTCGGGTCTAGCGGCATAAAGGGTCTTGAGTTCATTGAAGCCAGGAAAAGACCCCACGTTAGGAAAGAGTGCCCCAAAAGCCAGCTCTTGGTTGACCTCCACCAACTCTCCAATCTCTGTGTCGCCTATGTAAAACTGAATTTTCTCCCCACTTTGATAGGAAAATTCAGAATCAGAGGTCGTGTAGCCCGACTGGGTCTCAGTGGAATACCTGAGTCCTGATATCTGGGGTTCAACAAGTTTGCCGGTCAATACAGAAGTGCCACTCCCTATGCCGTCATCCGATGGCAGCCCATTTGAGTTATCACCTCCCCCGCCGCCACAGCCACAAAGCATTACAACAGTAACGAAGCAACACGCTTTGATAATTTCCCTTTTCATGGTTCCCCCAAATCTAATGATTAAGTACCGACGATATTGAAGCCCTACCTCTACAACAGTTAACAACCAAAGAATTATAAATTCCAAAAATAACACCAACCTAGAATAAAGCAACACAATTTGAACCGCCAAGTGGAGCCGGTAGAGATCTATATGGACTGCTTCTGAGTTTTCTCAGGCATAGAAAAAGCCGGTATCTCGCAAGAGATACCGGCTTTTTTTGCGAACTGTACTGCACTTTTAAGCGGGAATCTGGGGGCGGTTCCGATACCAATGATTGGCTCCCAGGGCCATCGCCACCACCGCCACACTGATACAGATCGTCATCACACTCAGGTGCTCACTGCTGAGCGCACCGGCAAATCCCGCCTGTGCCATTTCAGCCATCGGCACGTACTTTGCTGCTGCCATGCCGGTGTAATGCATTCCACATACCGCCACCCCCATGATCAACGCACTACCGAACTTCTGCCAGCGACCGTGCAGGTGAAACGCCATCCACAACGCGGCAAAAGCGGCTACTACCGCAATCACGATCGAAATCAGCAGGATATTCAGGTTGTACTCGATACGAGCGGGCATCAGCATGGCTTCCATACCCATATAGTGCATGCCTGCCACACCGGCACCCATGAACACCGATGCCGGCAACAGTTTGTCGATGGTAAAACGACCGCTACCTACGATCGCCAATCCGGTGCTACAGGCTGATATGGCAACCAGAATGGAAAGTAGCGTTTTGAAGACATCGTAATCCATGACCATGTCCGACTTCAGCGCCATCATGCCCACAAAATGCATAGACCAGATTGCGCCGGCCCCCATGGCGATCCCTGCGGACAGGATCGCCTTGCGCCGATCACGCTTCACAATCGCTTCGGAGATTCCGGTTACCAGCTGCAGCGCAGCAAAAGAGCCAAGTACGGAAATAAGGTAGGAAAGGATCAGCAATAGAATGCTGTATTGGCCAAGCATGGTGATCACCAGTGAAGCATAAGAGTTTAAGAGCGGTATTTGCTGGGGGCTCAATGCCCCCAGCACACCTTCTTACGCTTCTCGGTGATGATCAGATCAGTTTCTATGCATTCAAGGTCGTTCGGCAGCGTCCCGACACTCTCCGCGAACTTCGCCCCCCAAATGGGAAACCACCCGATCAATGACAAAAAAACCATCGCGACAGAAACCGGTCTCTTTCAGCTTCAACTCCATCGCGTGATCGAAGTTCATTCGGTTCCCGCGGCCACCGGAACCGCCACTCGGTGCCTGCTGCCGGACCATGCCGCTGCGCATATTGGGGCTTTCCGTATAAGGACCGCGCATCAACGGGGCCGCCATTTCCAGTGCGTAGGTAAAGCGCTTGGAACCGTTCGCGAAGATTTCCGTATGGAAAGACTCTTTTAATCCGGGATTCGGCGCCTGGGGTTCACTGGCGCAAGCGGCCAATAAAAGGACCAAGGGTGCGAAACAGGCATTCGATGACAACCGTCTGGACATTCTTCCCCCCTGCAAAAATTATTTAAAAACAACCGTGCGATTGCCGTGAATAAATACACGCTCTTCCAGTACCAGCTGCAACGCGCGACTCAACACTTGCTTTTCCACATCACGCCCAGCGCTGGCCATGGACTCGGCAGAATAGCCGTGGTCCACATGAATCACATCCTGTTCGATGATTGGCCCTTCATCAAGGTCGTCGGTAACAAAGTGTGCCGTCGCGCCGATGATTTTTACTCCGCGCTCAAATGCCTGCTGGTATGGTTTGGCACCGATAAACGCCGGCAGGAATGAGTGGTGAATATTGATGATGCGCTTTTTGTAATGGGCCACAAACTGCGGCGTAAGCACGCGCATATACTTTGCAAGGATCAGATAGTCCGGTGCATAGCTGTCCACCAGCTGCATGACCTGCTCTTCGTGCTGCGCCCGCTCCAGCCCCTCTGCAGGCAGCCAGTGGAAGGGAATATCAAACTTCTCGACCAAAGGCTGCAGGTCTTTGTGGTTGCCGATCACCGCGGCAATCTCCACATCCATCGCCCCCGAGTAGCACTTCATCAGGATGTCACCAAGACAATGCGCCTCCCTGGTCACCATCAGCACCAGGCGCTTGCGCCCGCTGGCCACCAGCTTGCGCTCGGCGCCTTCCGGTAGTGCCAGATCCAGGTCTTCCAGCAGGGTGATATCGTTGAAGTTGCCCTCCAGGGCGGTGCGCATAAAAAAGCGGCCCTGGGCGCGATCGACGAACTCGTCGTTCTTGGTGATGTTCAGCTGATGCTTGTAGCAGATGTTGGTGATCTTCGCGATCAGCCCTTTGGCATCGGGGCAGTCCGTTAGCAGTATCTTCTTTTCCATGGCCCAAAATCAGACTAATTATTCAGAACGCTGACTATACACTATGTGCATTCGTGTACCTGCCACGCAGGGCAATTATTGACCAATTTTTCTCTTTTACACCTAGGGGCTTTATGGACAAGCAACTTTTCAGCGAACACCTGGCCACGCTGCGCAAGCGCTACGATGCGATCCTCGACCAGTGCGGCTTCGAGACCCTGAACGTCTTCAGTGGCGCGCCATCCGTACAGTTTCTGGACGACAACTATTACCCGTTCCGCGTGAACCCCCAGTTCAAAGCCCTGGTGCCAGTCACCGACAACCCCCACAGCTGGGTCATCTACCGCCGCGGACAGAAGCCCAAGCTGCTGTTCTACCGCCCAGTGGACTTCTGGCACTACGTGCCCCCGGCTCCCCAGACCTTCTGGAGCGACGAATACGATATCGAGCTGCTGGCCAAGCCCGACGAAGCCAAGATTTTCCTCAGCGGGGAAAATGCGGCCTTTATCGGTGAAACCGCTAAACTGGAAGGCTGGGAAATTGGCGAGCGTAATCCGCAGCACCTGATCGATCGCCTGCACTGGGATCGCGCCTACAAAACCCCCTACGAATTCGCCTGCCTGCGCGAAGCCAACCGCATCGCCGTGCGCGCGCACAAAGCGGCGGAAGACGCCTTCCGCGCGGGTGCCAGCGAATTTGAAATCAATCTCGCCTACATGAAAGCCGCCGGCCAGGGCGAAAACCAGATGCCCTACGGCAATATCGTTGGCCTGAACGAGCACGGTGCAATCCTGCACTACACCCATTTATCCACAGTGCAACTCCCGGAAAGCGAGCGCCGCAGTTTCCTGATCGACGCCGGCGCTGACTGCAATGGCTACGCCGCGGATATCACCCGCAGCTATGCCTACCGCGAAGGCGAATTCGCGGATCTGGTCGCCGCCATGCACGAGAAAGAACAGGAGCTGGTCGCCGGCCTGACCCCGGGCGCCTCCTACGTGGAACTGCACCGCTCCTGCCACCACAAAATCGGCGAGCTACTGCAACAGTTTGGCGTGATCAAAACATCCCCGGAAAGCGCCGTGGAATCCGGCCTCACCAGTACCTTCATGCCCCACGGCCTCGGCCACTTCCTGGGTCTGCAGGTACACGATGTGGGCGGCCATCAAACCGGTCCGGAAGGTGGCAAAACGCCTCCGCCATCCGAATACCCTTTCCTGCGCACCACGCGCACAATTGAGGAAAACCAGGTATTCACCATCGAGCCGGGCCTCTACTTCATTGAAAGCCTGCTGGCAGACCTGAAAGAGTCTCAACTGGCAGACGAAGTGAACTGGGACAAGGTGGAAAAGCTGCGTCCGTTTGGCGGCGTGCGGATCGAGGACAACCTGATCGTGCATGCGGATCGCGTGGAGAATATGACGCGGGATTGTTACTGAATACCAATCGCCTGCCAGCAGTCTCCTACGAGGTAAGGAGCCCTGTAGGAGACTGCTGGCAGGTGAACGTTTCGCACGAAAGTACTAGTTTCGCACAATAAATAGCCAACTCGATTCAAAAAATATAAGATCACTCCCATCACAGAATTCAAAGGGAGTTGAATCATGATCGCCAGTAACGGCAACCCGCCCGAAATACAGATCGCCGGCAGATCCGCCGGAAAGTCCGTCACCATCACGCCGCAAGCAGAACCGGTTTACAAAGAAATTCGTAACCTGGCCCGGCGCGGAAATTACTGGGCGCAGATCACCGTAAACGCCCTCCATCAGCTGGCCTCAGGCCGCTTGCATCAAAACAATATCTTTATCAAACCCGGTCCGGTGCATCGCGGTGGTGAGGAAGAATTTGTGATGATTCTTCCCGGGTGCAAGGTGACGGTGGAGAAGCAGAGCAAGGATGCATTCAAGATTGTGTATTTTGAGGCGGATGCTGGGTATGCGGAGTTGCAAAAAGATATAGAAACACCCGGAATTTTCACTGCCTCATATGGCATGCGGACAGGCTGGACAGCGAAGAAAGAGAAGAAAAGTGGCCAAATTCAAGCTAAAGAAGGTCGATTAATTGCTGTTTGTGATGCAAGACATAAGACCGCCATCTCAGCAGTGAAGACAGTCGCTCCCGATATTGCCTCCAGCCATTACAGCAAAGAGGAAGGAGAGGACCCACTTCAAGCAACCGGTTTTGACCTCCACTATACGCCTGGTGATAAAAAAATTGGGGGAATGAGAAACCTGAAAGATGCCCTCAAGCCATTAGGCAAGCAAGACATCCACGTTTCCGCCCAATTACTTGCCCGTACTATGTACAATGCAAGAACCATAAAAAATGTCCGCTGGATTTCCGAATATGGTGGATCGGCGATATTAGCCCAGGCGCTTAAAATATTAGCCAGCCAACGAATAAAACTTCCAAAACACCGAATTTTTCTATTTCAACCAAAAACCTCGCAAGTGGAAATACTTAATTGCGCACGACAGCTGGAAATGAAAATAGGTAGAAACCAAAGTCGAGTATCGGCTTTCAACCTCACTGGGATATTGGGACAACCAGCCGTAACAATAAATCGTGTTCGCCATGAAGAAGGATATAAAGTTGGCCAGGTAATAGGGGATGGAATCCAATTCAGTGCTCTGGTCGGGACAAGCGCTGGTGTAATTACGGTAGTCGCAGGCGCCGCTGGCGTCAATATAGGAACAATAGCAGGAAGCTTAGGTGTTGCCGGAGCCACTGCCGTACCCGCTCTAGGTGCATTCCTGAAAGCGTTACAGTCGGCAGCTCCCTACGTAAAGAAGGCGAAGAGTTTAGGGGATGCGGCAATGACAACAGCGGAAAATTTTGCGCCCAAAATACACAATAAAATAAAGAGCAAATTCTGATGCTGGACTTTATAAAATATACTAGGTTTGAATTTCGCAAGCGCAAAGGCTTCTGCGTTCCCAAAGCCCCTAATGTACTCACTGCCAGGGAATATTCCTACCGACTACAGGGGAACAAACTACTATTCAGGGCACCTACACAATATCACTTTTTTCGCCCCGAATCGGAGCAGCTAACATCAAGCTGGACAGATAATGACTTAGAAAACTTATCTATCCATGACCTAAAAACTTACAATGATACTTGGATCTCTAGAACTATATTTTTGAGGAAATACGCACTCTATGGCCCTTGGTTTACAGGAGAGCAGGCCTCCGCAATATTTTCCCTGACTGCAGTTGCACCTGCCATTGAAAACCCTTCAATAAACTTTCTAAACCCTAGAGCATTTGAGACCGCAATTTCCGGGTTGCTTACTGCCGAATATGGGCAAACTTTGTCAGATGATTTTTCCGCCGATTATGTCGCTCCTATGGACTGGCAGCCAATAAAATCTCTTCCAGTTCCCGCTGTTCGATTTCTAGTGCAAAGTGAACCTTGGATGCAGCGTGTAACCTACCTTTGCTTCCCTGTATCTAAAAATAGAATTCTGACTTTCAGCTTCTCTCACCAGCAGTATGCACCTGGTGATTTTAGTAAACGAGATGCTGCTATCAGCCCCAAACCAGCGCAGGAACTGATCGACAACATCATCAACAGCGTACAGTTAACCCCCTCACCTGAGCTGGAACAGGAGCTGGCCGAGATTCGAAAGACCTGCCCAGACCTGTCGGTAAGCGAAAACTTTCCTCCGCTCAAATGGCCGGCTACGGTGGATAAGACTGGGTTGAAGATTATTGAGATGGGTAGTGAGGAGAAAAAGCGGGCTTTGGCGGGATAGCTCGATGCGCCCTCCAATATCGTTCGCCCGCTCGCAGGCTCCTTCATGGTACTGCACCCTGTAGGAGCCTGTTTGCAGGCGAACTTAAACTAGATCAAGCCACCTCTCCCCGTACCGTACGGGTCGCCTCCACCATATTCAACAGCGCCGATCCCACCTCCGCCCAGTTGCGGGTCTTCAAGCCGCAGTCTGGATTCACCCAGAGTTTTTCCAGCGGAATTACCTGCAATAGCTGATACAGTCGATTGACCAGCTCCTGGCGCTCCGGCACGTTCGGCGAGTGAATGTCATAAATGCCCGGACCTATTTCATTCGGGTAACCGCCACCTTCTCCAGTCCCTTCCCCTTTAGAAAAGGCCTGTAACAGGCGCAAGTCAGAGCGGGCGGACTCGATGGTAATAACGTCCGCATCCAGGGCGACAATTGCCTCCATGATTGCATTGAAGTTGCTGTAGCACATGTGGGTGTGAATCTGGGTTTCCGACTGTACTTCGCTGCAGGTGTAGCGGAAGCATCCCACTGCCCAGGCAAAGTAATCATCGTGGCCGGATACGCGCAGGGGCACACCTTCACGCAGGGCGGGTTCATCGATCTGGATGATGCCGATGCCCGCGGCTTCCAGGTCCAGCACTTCGTCCCGCAGCGCCTTGGCAATCTGCAGGCAGCTCACCGCGCGGGGGATATCCTCGCGAGGAAATGACCAGTTGAGAATAGTCACAGGTCCAGTAAGCATCCCTTTCACCGGCTTTTTGCTCAGGCCCTGGGCGTATTCGCTCCACTGCACGGTCATAGGCGTCGGGCGAGAAATATCGCCGGCGATAATCGGCGGTTTTACACAGCGGGAGCCGTAGCTCTGCACCCAGCCGTTGCCGGTGTGGATAAATCCATCCAACTGCTCGCCAAAATACTCCACCATATCGTTGCGCTCGGCTTCGCCGTGGACAAGTACGTCAAGACCGAGAATTTCCTGGCGGCGGATGGCTTCGGCAATTTCTGCACGTAAATGCGCATCGTAATCCTGCTGGGATATCTCATGGCTGCGGAACTGCTTGCGTACCTGGCGCAGCACATCGGTCTGCGGGAAGGATCCGATGGTTGTTGTGGGCAGTACCGGCAGTTGCCAACGCTCGCGCTGAACTTCCGCGCGCTGTGGATACTTTTGCGCGCGCCAGGTGTTATCCAGTTCTGCACGCACTTCAGCCTCGCTGCGGCTCTCGGTTTTCGCGGTGGCCGGTAGTACTTCCGCCCCCGGTTTCAGTGCCTGCTGCAAGGTGTTCAGTTCATCCAGTTTCTGGCGACTGTAAGCCAGCTTTTGCTTGTCCGCGTCGGCCAGTTTGGTTTCCGTTTCCAGGTCGACCGGGCTGTGCAACAGCGAACAGCTGGCAGAAAGCCACAGGCGGTCGCCAAGTTTATCCGCCACCGGCTGCAGCGTTTTCTGCCAACGGGCCAGATCCGTGCGCCATACATTGCGTCCGTTGATCACCCCCACAGACAGTACTTGCTTGTCTTGCAGTGCGGCCAGCGCCGGTTGCAGGTCTTCCAATCCACGCACTGCATCGATATGCACACCGTCTACCGGCAGGCTGAAAACTGTTTCCAGGTTTTCCCGCAGCGGCGAGAAATAGCTCGCCAGCAGTAACTTACTACCGCTAGCTTTGGACAAGGCTTCGTAAACGGGCGCGAATGCAGCACGCCACTGGGCCGGCAGGTCCAGGCCGAGAATCGGCTCATCGATCTGCACCCACTGGGCGGCGGCATCGGCCAGTTTTATCAACAACTCTTGGTAACAGGGCAACAGTTTCGGCAACAGGTCGAGGGCGTCATCCACTCCACGACCAAGCCACAGATACGTCAGAGGGCCGATAACGACCGGTTTGACGTTGTGACCCAGCTGCTGGGCTTCCTGTACTTCCGACAACAGCCATTCGGCATCCAGGGTAAACGTCTGGTCGTCGGCGAATTCCGGCACCATGTAGTGGTAATTGGTATCAAACCATTTCGTCATGGCACTGGCCGCCACCGGTTCTCCGGAGGGCGCGCGGCCACGGGCCAGTCGGAAGTACTGATCCAGCTTGTTTTCCGCGGCGCCCTGGGTGAAACGCTCGGGGATTACGCCAAACAGCAGGGAGTGATTCAGCACCTGGTCGTACCAGGCGAAATCGCCCACGGTAGTCAGTGCCAGTCCCGCGCCCTGCTGTGCCTGCCAGTTTTGGCTGCGCACCTGAGAACCCGCCGCCAGCAGTGCTTTCTGATCAATCTCACCTTTCCAGTAAGCTTCCTGAGCCTTTTTCAACTCGCGCTGCGCGCCAATGCGCGGGTAGCCGAGAATATGTGTTTGAGACATCTTCCTTTCCCCAAATAGAGTTTCCCCATGCCCAGACAACACAAGGCACGAGATCTGTAAATTTCGGGGTTGATTCTGCAGGCGCACTCATGTTCAATCAATTTCATATTTTTTGCCTAGAACATGAATTTAACTAAACATGCATTTAACTAATCATGATTGAACTGCGACATTTGCGCGCCCTGAGCATCCTGCGGGAAACCGGCAGTATGGTGCGCGCCGCCGAGCGCCTGCACCTGACCCAGTCGGCGCTCTCCCACCTGTTCAGAGAAATGGAAGACCGGCACGACCAGGCCCTGTTTGTACGCAAGTCCCGCCCGCTGCGATTCACCAGCGCCGGCTTGCGGCTGCTACAACTGGCGGATGATGTACTGCCGAGGGTGGCGGTGGCCCAGCGGGATATTGCGCGCTTGGCATCCGGTCAGGCGGGGCGGCTGAATATCGCGATTGAATGCCACAGCTGCTATCAGTGGCTGATGCCCACCCTCGACAGCTATCGGGATGACTGGCCGGAAGTGGAACTGGACCTCTCCAGTGGTTTTCATTTCGCCCCTCTGCCGGCGCTGGTGCGCGGGGATCTGGATCTGGTGGTCACCAGTAACCCGGATGATGCACTGAAAGGTATTCACTATGAGCCACTGTTCAGCTTCGAAATGTGCCTGGCGGTCAGCCGCAAACACGCGCTGGCGGAAAAAAAGTGGATAGCACCGGAAGACCTGGAAGGCGAAGTGCAAATCACCTATCCGGTGGAGCGGGAGCGGCTGGATATTTTCCAGCATTTTCTGGATCCGGCCGGTATAGAACCGGACTCGGTACGCACCGCAGAATTGACGGTGATGATGGTGCAACTGGTGGTCAGTGGGCGCGGTGTCTGTGCACTGCCCAACTGGGCACTGCACGAATATTTACAGAAGGGTTTTGTCAGCCAGTTGCGACTGGGAAAGACAGGCCTGTGGAGTACTCTCTACGCGGCAGTGCGCGAAGAGATGCTGGAACAGGCCTTTTTACAGGACTTTTTCACCACGGCGCGGGATACCTGCTTCGCTAATCTGAATGGTATCCGCACCGCGTGATGTTCGGCTCTTTTGGCTCGGATCAGGGCTCGGATCAGGGCTCAGACCAGCGCCGCAGCAGATTGTGATAGACCCCGGTCTGCGCCACGATCGCCTCGTGATCTCCCAGCTCCTGGCGCAGGCGGTTAATCGACATATCCAGATCAAACAGCAGGGTGCGCTGACCGTCGTCGCGCACCAGGCTTTGAATCCAGAAAAATGAAGAGACGCGGCTGCCGCGTGTTACCGGCGTGACCCGGTGCAGGCTGGTTGACGGGTACAATACCAGTGAGCCCGCAGGCGCTTTGACACTGTGCACACCGTAGGTATCGTCGATCAGCAGCTCGCCGCCGTCATACTCATCGGGATCGGAAAGAAACAAGGTGCAGGACAGATCCGTACGGATCTGCCCACCGGTGGGCAAACGCCTGATGGCGTTATCCACATGGTTGTTGAAATGCTCCCCGCCCTCATAGCGGTTGAACAGCGGCGGAAATACCCGCTGCGGCAGTGCCGCCGACATAAACAGTCCACTGGCCGGCAGGGCCTTCAGGATCAGCTCACCGAGCTCCCGCGCCAGTGGCGAGCTCTCCGGCAACTGACGATTCTGCTTGGCCTGCGCAGACTGGTGCCCGGCGGTAACCCGGCCATCCACCCACTCCGCCTGCAACAAGGCCGCCTTCATCTCGGCGGCCTGTTGCGGGCTGAGGATTTCGGGGATTTCCAACAGCACGTTTCGATTCCTCAGTAAGTAAAGTTCAGACTCAGCAGCGCCGTGCGGCCCAGTCCCGGAATGAAGTGACCACCGCCCACGTAGTCGATGTACTCTTCATCCGTCAGGTTCTGCAGGTTCAGCTGCGCGCTGATGTTGTTGCTGAAAGCGTAAACGCCGGAGGCCTCCAGGGTCCAGTAGTCCGGCGCCTGTCGGGTATTGGCGGTGCTGTTGTAGCGGTCACCCACATACTGGGCACCGGCACCCAACTGCAGCTTCTCGCCCATCAGGTAATTGGCCCACAGGTTGAAGGTGTGGTGCGGTGAGTTGGACAGTTCATTGCCCAATTCCGCCGCATCCTTACTCTTCAGTACTTCGCTATCCAGGTACACGTAACCCGCGTTCACACTGAAGTTCTCGGTAATCGCACCGGAAGCACCCAGTTCAACGCCCTGCACACGCTGCTCGCCATCCAGCACCAATACATCATTGGGGTCATCCGGATCCTGGGTGCGCGCATTGGTTTTGTCGGTGCGGAAGAGTGCGGCGCTCATCAGCATACGACCGTCGGCCAGTTCCCACTTGGTACCCAGCTCAATGCTGCGGTTTTCTTCCGGTTCCAGATCCGCAATACCCGGCTGGCGGCTGCTGGTGGAGATGGCCATGCCCTCTGCGGTCGGGTTGAAGGAAGTACCGTAACCCAGGTAGAAGCTCCCGGCAGAGACCGGCTTGAACACCACACCGGCACGATAGCTCAGCATGGAATCGGTGCGCTCCATCAGCGGGCTGCCATCCGGGGTGTATTCCATATCAAAGCGGTCGTAACGCAGGCCACCGTTGATCTGCCAGTACTCGTCAATCTGTATCGAATCAGATGCATAGGCAGCCAGGGTGGTGGACTCACCGATGCTGAAGGTACCGGTACGCACGTAGTTTTCCAGGTAGGGATCGCTGGGGTCAGGGTTAAACAGGTCGGTCGCCGGCGAGTCTTCGCCCGTCACTTCCTTGGTGTAACGTTTCTCTGACTCCAGGCTCACTTCGGTACCCACCAGAATCTTGTGCTCCCAGGCACTGCCCGGATTCACCGTCAGGGTAAGGTCGGTCATGTTGCTGAAAATGGTGTCTTCCTGGTCCCGGTATTTGTCGTCACTGCGGCGAATATCGGTGCTGTCGGTGCTCACAAAACGCGGTGCGGTCACCATAGAGTCGCGGCTGGTTACCCCCCAGCGCGTGGTGTTTTTCAGGGTGGCGTCATCGCTCAGGCGCTGACTTACCTGTACCGTACCCAGCGTGGTTTCCACTTCTTCGTAATCGCGGGATTTCAGGCCGTACCAGTTGTCGAAGTCCACAGGTGGCGCATCATCCGCATAATCTGCGAGAGGTACATTGTTGGCCGGTACCCAGGGAATACCGTAATCCGGGGTATTGTCCTGTGACAGGTGGAACAGGCTCAGATTCACTTCGGTATCGGTTTCCAGGCCAAAGGCCAGGGACGAGCCCACACCCCAACGGGAATTGTCGACGCCGTCGCGGCCGGCCACATCCTGTTGGTGAGTCATCACATTCACGCGCGCGGCGGCATTATCGATACCGTCGAGGGTACGGTTTACATCCAGAGTGGCGCGGCCGTAACTGTCAGTCCCGGCAAGAATATTCGCGCGGGTGCTGTCGGTAAGGTTCGCGGTCTTGCTCACCAAGTTTACAGAGCCACCGGTAGAGCCGCGACCGGAATAATCGGAAGACGGCCCCTTGACCACTTCCACCTGCTCCAGGTTGAAGGGGTCGCGGGTGTAGCCGCCGAAGTCGCGCACGTTATCCACAAAAATATCGGTGCGCGCGCTGTAACCACGAATGGAGAACTGATCGCCGGGAGGGGCACCGCCCTCACCGGCCTGCATGCTGATGCCGGATACATTGCGCAGCACATCGCGCAGGGTGGTCGCGGCGCGCTGCTGCATCAGGTCTTCGGAAATAATATTGACGGTCTGGGCAGTATCCAGCAGTGGGCGGGCAAACTTCACCGAGCTGGGGCTGCGCTCTTCCAGGCGATCGGTGACTTCAACCACCTCCGGCGCGCGCTCTTCCGCAGCGGTTTGCTTGCTCTGCGCGGCCTTCGCTTTGTCAGCGGCACTCTGCACTTCCTCGGCGTGTGCACCGCTGATCAGGCTTCCGGCAACCGCAGCGGCAACCGACAGTTGCGAGAAGCGGGAGAATTGGCCGGCCAGCGGCTTCTTGCGGAAGGCATCCGCGAGATTGTGAGTGGCGAGTTGATCCTTTGTACTCGTCGGCTTAGTCATGAATATGCCCCAGGGGTTTCGTTACTTATTGAAGAGATTACTGATAGGTTTTATTTATTCGGCTGATAGGCCTGCAATGCGAAGCATTATCATTTAGATAACCAAAAACAGCAACCTGTCATTTGGGGAATGGCACAGAAATCCCCAAAAGCTTCACAAGTCCCCACAAAAGGCGGGGATTTACTGCGTTCAATGCAACATTTTTCGGCAAAAATCGCTAAGCTTAGGCGTCAAATTTGCGCGCCAAATTCGGGCTGAATAAGACCCGACTAAATAAGAAATGAGGAGTTTTGTATGGGAAGTGCGAGCAACAGCTGGAGCCCGGTACTCAAGGGCCTGCACTGGATCATCGCAATTTGTATTCTCTGCGCCTGGGGGTCAGTAGAGTTGCACGAGTTTTATGAGCGCGATGATCCCATGCGCAGTTGGTGGATGGTGCTGCACTTCTCCCTCGGCTTTACCGTATTGCTGCTGGCCATGGTGCGCCTCTACTACCGAGCCACCCACGGCCGCCCCACCCTGTATGGCAGTGGCTTTCAAAAGCCGGTTTCCCTGCTGGTACAGAGCCTGATGTACATCATCATGCTCGGTATGCCTCTCACCGGATTGCTAATGCGGCAATTTGCCGGGCGTGACACCACCCTCTTTTGGCTGTTCGACCTCCCCGCCTTCGTGACTAAAAATACCGATCTCGCCAAGCAGATCGCATTTATGCACAAGGAGTTTCTGTGGAACGCACTGCTAGTACTGCTGGTACTGCATATCGGTGGCGCCCTGTGGCATCACCTGATCACCAAGGACAATACCCTGCGGCAGATGCTGCCGTTCGGCAAAACCAAGTAATCACCAGCGAATAAATTCAGCTGCAAAAAAACGATAAAAAGCAGGTAATAAAAAAGGGGCACCTTGAATCAAGGTGCCCCTTTTTTTAGGGTTTTTCCGCGTAAATACGCGCTGGCGAATCAGTCCTCGCGACGCGGCTTGCCGCGGTGGCCTCGGCCTTCACCCTGCGGCTTGCCCTTCTTGAAGGAGCCGCCTTTTTTGCGCGGTGGTCTGCCACCTTCGCCAGCGCCCCTTTCCCCACCCTGACCGGTGAATTTGGAAATGTTCATGGTCTTGCCAGCCACGCGCACGCCCTTGAGATGCTGGAAGATTTCCTTGGGCATACCTTCCGGCAGGTCCACCGTGGTGAAATCGCCGTAGATTTCTATGCGGCCAATATAGGAGCTATCGATATCCACTTCGTTGGCAATGGCGCCGACGATATTGCCCGGCTTGATGCCGGACTCGCGGCCGACTTCAATGCGGAAACGCTCCATCCCTTCATCCGGGGCAGGCATTTTTCTCGCGTCTTTTTCTACGAACGCGCCTTTCTTGCCGCGGGTAAATTCTCTTTCGCCACGATCACCACGTTCACGGCGTTCGCGCGGCTCGCGGAATTCACGGGGAGCCGGGTCGCGCTCATCCAGCAACAACGGCTGGTCGCCCTGAGCCATGGCGGCCAGTGCGGCAGCGACGTCCAGTGGATCCACTTCGTTCGCTTCCAGGTACTTCTCCACCAGATCGCGGAAAGGCGCCAGATCGCGGCGGCCCGCCATGGTGTAGGTAATCTTGTCGCGGAATTTTTCCATACGCGATGCGTTCACGGCCGCCGCGGTCGGCAGGTCCAGACGCTCGATCGGCTTCTTGGTGGCGCGCTCAATGGAGCGCAGCATGCGCTGCTCACGCGGCGCCACAAACAGGATGGCATCCCCTTCACGACCGGCACGACCGGTACGGCCAATGCGGTGGATATACGCTTCGGTGTCGTAAGGAATGTCATAGTTGATCACGTGGCTGATGCGCTTCACATCCAGACCACGGGCAGCAACGTCGGTGGCAATTACGATGTCGAGCTTGCCCGCTTTGAGCTTGTCGATCACCTGCTCACGCAGGTTCTGCGCCATATCACCATTCAGTGCGGCACTGGCGAAACCGCGCGCCGCCAGCTTGTCTGCAATTTCAACGGTGGCATTTTTGGTGCGCACGAAGATGATGGTGGCATCAACCGGCTCCGCTTCGAGAATACGGGTCAGTGCGTCCATCTTGTGCAAACCGCCCACCGGCCAGTAACGCTGGCGGATGGTCTCGGCGGTTTCGGTTTTCACCTTGATCTTCACTTCCACCGGGTCATTCAGGTGGTCGCGGGCGATACGGGCGATCTCGCGCGGCATGGTGGCGGAGAAGAGTGCAATCTGTCGCTCTTCCGGAATCTGTTCCAGTACCCACTGCACGTCGTCGATAAAGCCCATGCGCAGCATTTCGTCGGCTTCGTCGAGTACCAGGGTCTTTAGGCGGGACACATCCAGGGTGCCCTTGCGCATATGATCCATAACACGGCCGGGGGTACCCACCACCAGCTGTACACCGCGCTTCAGCTGCTGGATCTGGCCGCGGTAGTCGGCGCCACCGTAGATAGGCGCAACGTGGAAACCTTTCAGGTTGGCGGCATAAGACTGGCATGCTTCAGCCACCTGAATGGCCAGTTCGCGGGTCGGTGCCAGCACCAGCGCCTGCGGGTGGCGGCTTTTCAGGTCCAGGCCGGCCAGCATCGGCAGTGCGAAAGCGGCCGTTTTACCGGTACCGGTCTGGGCCTGGCCCAGTACATCGTGGCCGTTCAGCAGTGACGGGATGGTCTCCGCCTGAATCGGTGACGGGGATTCGTAACCCAGCTTGGTTACGGCTTCCAGAATTTCAACGGGCAGTCCCAACTGGTCGAAGCCAATCGGTGCAGAATTATCGGTCATTTTGAGTTCACTTGAATTACATAGGGGCCGGGCCATGCACGGGCTTTAAAGAAAACCATAGCGCACAACCGAGGATTGCTGGGCAAGGCGAAAAAGCCCATTAATAGCAGCACCGCTATATCAAGCTCATTCAACTCAGAGACAGGGGCCTGTGGCGAGGAGGTCTGTTACCCATGATGACTAATGTCCCGCTCAAGGCCGCCTTCTGATGGCGGGTGGGGACAAGAGGGTGCGCAGTCTACCAGTTTGGCGGAAGACTGCCAGTTTAATTTTTGACCGACGCAAAAAGCCTCAGGAATCGCAGAATTTGGGTGCTTTCGCCACCTCTTCCGCCGCAGATAACCACTGGCACGCCAGCGGTTGCTGCCCGTATTGCTCGATCAGGGCCTGAATCTGCTTCTTGCTGCGGTGATCCTGAAAACCCCGTACCAGATGGGTCTGAAGCAATGTGCGCAGGTTCCCTTCAAGGGCCGGCAACCTCGGCAGGCCGGACTGCACCACGGCCAAGTGCACCGCTGGCGTGTAAGGCCCCAACTCAGAAGCGCGAACCAGATAGCGATCCATGTCCGCATCAAACTCATTCAGCCGCACCTTGACCTGCGCCATCTCCGCCCAGCTATCCGGCCACAGTGGGCGCAGCGCAACGGCTTGCTGATAGAGCGCCAGCGCAGCGCGGTAATCTTCTGGGATCACCTGGCCCGCGTTATAGGCGCGCCACTCCAGCAAACGTGCCTGCAAGGTCAGCTGATAGGGATTATTCGGGTGCAGCTCATTGGCGCGTTCGATAGCCGCCATCGCGGATTCCATCGATGCATCAGACGGCACCTTACCGAGCTTGTACCAGTATTTAAGCTGATTCTCCGCCGTAACCACCTGCAAATACGCCAGCCCCATAGAACCGGCGTGAACGCACAGCGCCAGCAACAGGCATATGGCTAGCCAGGTGCATCCCTTTTGCAGCGGGCCGACTTGAGCCGGCCACAGCGCAGCGCGCAGCTTGGGTATAACGCCCACGCGTTTGCGAGAACGACGGCGGCGCGGGGTGCGGGGAGATTCGATGGAGGCTTGGGTATGCATAAATAAGGAGTATAAAGCTCCGGGCTCACGCGAAATGGCAAGCCGCTATCTTACCCGGGTTGTCGCGTACCAGCTGCCAGGATTTTTCTTCGCCGACAATTTCTGCGGCGGCCTCGCGGCCAACATTCAATACCGGCGGACGGCGCACCTCGTGGTGGGCATCGGTGGCGAGAATAGTAACCAGATCCTGCTCCAGCAACTGTACCGCCCGCTCCTGTGCGCCTTCGCCAAAATGCCCTGCTACCGCGCCGGAAGTCACCTGAAACAGGCAGCCCTCGCGCACCAGCGGCATCACTTTGTTGAAATCCCGCATCACATCCTTATTGCGCTCCGGATGCGCAATCATCGGCCGCACTTTCTGCTTGCGCAGCCAGCGGATCAATTGCTCGGTGCCGGGCGGAATATGGCTGTGGGGCAATTCCAGCAGCAGCACCTTATCCCCTTCCCACTCACCCAAATAAGGCACCTGCTTGAGCAGTACCATATTGAGGATTTCTTCGGAGAGGCGGATCTCAGCGGCCATGCCCAGCTGTAACGGAATGCCTTCCGCCGCCAGCGCATCGCGCAGCTGGTTGAATGCTTTGGTGATGGTGGAAAGATTATTGGGGAAGCGGCCCGCATGGATATGCGGGGTGGCAACGGTGTGAGTGATACCGTCGCTGACCGCGGCCCGGGCTAACACCAGAGCCTGATCAAGGTCCCGGGCACCATCGTCGATGCCCGGCAAGATATGACAATGCAGGTCGATCACGCGACTTCCAGATCTTCCGACGTGGCTTTCGGCTTAACGTTCTGCGCGTTTTCGGATACACCCGGCGCACGATACGCGTACTCACCGGCATAGGTGTAGTACTCGCCGTAGTAACCCGTCTTGGAAGTCGTGTCCACCTGGTTCAGCACCACACCGTCCAGCTTGGCGCCTACCTGCAGCAGACGGCCGATGCCGTTGTTCACCAGTTTCTGGCGGGTGCTGTCCGCCTTCACCACGTACAGCATGGAGTCCGCAATACGGGAAACAATCAGCGCGTCACTCACCACCTGAGCCGGTGCGGTATCCACGATCAGGCGATCGTATTTGCTCTTCAGTACTTCAATCGCCTTGGCAAAACGCGGGGACGACAGCAGCTCCTGCGGATTCGGCGGCACGGTACCGGCCGGCATGATATCCATACCACTCTTTTCATCGTGGTAAATACATTCGGCCAGTGTATTGCTGCCCGCGATCAGGTTGGAGAGACCGGGGTGATACGGCGGCAACTTGAACTCTTTGCCCACGGAAGGCCGGCGCATATCCGCATCGATCAGCAACACCTTTTCCATCTGTGACAGGGCAAAGCCCAGGTTCTCGGAAACGGTCGTCTTACCTTCGCCCGGTACCGAGGAAGTCACGGAGATGACTTTGGCCGGTCGATCCAGGTGAGACAGCACAACACTGGTGCGCAAGGTTCTTACCGCCTCGGCAAAGCTGTGCTGGCTGCTGTCGAAGAAGGTCGCCAGGCTCAGGCGCTCACGCTTGTCGTGATCCACCCAGGGCAGCACGCCAATCATGCGCTGGCTCAGTTTGTTTTCCACATCTTCCGGGTTGCGGATGCCATCGTTTAAGGCTTCCAGCAGGAATGCCAGCATCACACCCGCCATGGCGCTTACCACCAGAGCCAGAGCCACGATCAATGCCTTTTTCGGCTTGGCAGGCAAGCGCGGCGCAACGGCCGGGTCCATCAAACGGGCATTGGCGGCTTCAAAACCCGAGGTTTCCGAAGTTTCACGGAAACGGGTCAGGAAGGCACTGTACAGCTGGCGGTTTACATCCACTTCCCGCTTCAGCTCGTTGTAACGGGTCTCCTTGCGGGAAACCAGCTGGTAATCCGTCTTGGCCTGCTGCAACTCGCGCTCCAGCGCCACCACATTGGACTGCGCGGTTTCATAGTCGCTGTGGATACCGCTGATCAGGCGACGTACTTCACTGCGCAGCTTGTCCTGCACCGATTCCAGCTCATCGCGGGCTGAGATCATTTTCGGGTGCTTGGGACCGTAGCGGCGGGACAGCTCAGACACCTTACGCGCGGTATCGATCTCGGCCTGTTTGATGTTCTCAATCAGTTTGTGATTGAGCACTTCCGGCAGGCTCGCCAGCGCATCCACATCGGCGCCGCGGCTTTGTACCAGGGAGTAGATGCTTTCCGCCTGCTTGAATTCCTGGCGCGCCTGAATCAGCTGGCTGGAAATCTGGTTCAGCTCCTGGGCAGCCAGGCCCTGTACACCGGATACATCGACCAGCCCTTCCTGCTCCTGGAAGGTCTGCAGACGGGATTCGGATTGCTCCAGCTTCAGACGCAGGTCTTCCAGGCGGTCGTTCAGCCAGGAGGTAGCCTGCTTGGTCATGTCCAGTTTGGCCTGCAGGTGGCTGTCAATAAAGACCTCCGCCACCATATTCGCCACTTTCGCAGCCAGCTCCGGGGACTCGGATTCAAAGGTAATTTTTACCAGCTGGGTATTGCGCACCGGTGCGATCGACAAGCGGCTGCTCACTTCATCGGTCACGCTCTCCAGTTTCAGCTGGCGGGCTTCCTCTTCCGTCAGCATCTCGCGGGACGCCAGGAACGGCAGCCAACCTTTGATACGGTCTTTGATGGAAGGAGACTGCTGGTCCGGATCGAACTCCGGGTGGTTCACCAGGTTCAGCCGGTTGACCACTTCTTCCGCAATGCGGCGGGACTTCAGAATTTCAAACTGGGTGAGGAAGTATTCCTTACGACTGGAGTCCAGGCCGTACACTTCTTCAATGGACAGCGCCTTGGGCTGCTCCGCCTCGATCATCAGGGTCGCTGTGGCCTGGTAGCGCGGGGTCATGGAGAAGACCACCATCGCCGTCAGCATGGCGACCGCAATAGACAAGGCCGCAATACGCCACTTGAAACGGTCCACAATACGCCAGTACTGGCGCAGATCGATTACTTCTTCCTGAAGCATGCGTTCCTGATGCATCTCAGAATTCTGAGAGTTCATGTTTTGAGCGTTCATCAGACTACCTCAGAAAAAGCTCTCTTCTACGGTCACTACATCGCCGGGGCGCAACAGCGTCGACAATTCCACTTTTTCTTTGGTCTGGGAGGCATCATCCCCACGCACGACAAAAATCTTGGTTTTAGAGGCGCGCTCGGTAAAGCCCTGTGCCAATGCCGCCGCCTTGCTCACGGTCATGCCCGGCTGATACGGAAAACCACCCGGCCTTTCCACTTCACCGTGAATAAAGAAGGGGCGATATTCCAGAATAGAAACGTGCACATTGGGGCTTACCAGGTAGTCACCCAGCAGCCCCTTGTGAATCAGGGATTCCAGTTCGGCAATGGTCAGGCCGGCCACCTTCAACTCCCCCAGAAACGGGTAGTTGATCAGGCCGCTATCCCCCAGCTGTGTATCCACAGTGAGATCGGCTTCGCCATACACATTGATCAGGATCTTATCGCCTGAGCCCAGGCGATAATCACTTTGTGATGCCTTATCCTCCGCGGATACCGACACCGACAGGCCAACCGTAACCAACACCAACAACAAACGGGCAACGGAGCGCAGAGCGCTCCGTTGCATTGCCTTCAGGAATCCCATAATTCATACCCGGCCCGGGGGCCGGGCCTCAATCACAAAGTTGCGTTCAGACCAACGAATACCAAGTTCTTTTCAAAATCGAACCCGTCAACGTTGGAATCTTTATCAGAAATGTTCAAACCAGCGTGGAAAGACAACCAACGGCGAGTCTGGTAGTCGAGACGGGCGGAAGTGTTCTTCACGTCGTCTTCACGCTTGGTAGCCGCGTATTCACTGTTCTCGAAGTTGTAAGAGAAAGTGCTGGATACGGCTTCAGACCAGCTGTGGGTCCAGGCCAAGGTAGTGCTCTTGGTATCGCTGAAGTTACCGTAGCCGTTGGACTCGTCACTGCGACGCTCGGTGTTGAGGTCAAACGAGCTGTAGCTCAGCGGGCTCCAGCGAACGCCTACTTCCCAGCGCGGTGCAGAGAAGTCTTTACGCTCGAAGCTCTTGAAGTCCTTCTGGCGCTGACCGATTTTCGCAGTACCGGTAGTGGCCGCAGTACCTTCCCACTTGATACCCACCATTACGTCGGTTTCAGAGCTGTTCAGGGTTTCGGTATTTGCCGCGGTGGCATCGTAATCGATCTTGCGACGGGATACTTCGGTAAACAGCTCGGTTTTGCCACCGGCGTTGTAGAAGAAGCCCACAGTACCGTAGTTAGTACCACGGTCACGGCTGGCAGTACGCAGGCCGCCGTCGTAGTCGCGGTCCTTGGTACCCACAGTCACGTCGATACGGCCCTTGGCACCCTCGGCACCAAAGCTGTACAGAGCACCCAAGTCAGAATCGGCGTAGGTATCCGGCTCGTCCAGCAGCTCGGCCTTACCCTCAGAGAACTGAGTACCGCGCGGCTCGTGACCATTGGTGTAGAGTGCGTTCAGAGACAGACGGTTTTTGGAGCTCAGCTCCCACTTGGCCGCACCATTAAAGAAATGGTCCAGGTAGTTATCATCTTCACTGTCAAAGTGCTCACCGCGGCTCAGGGAGTAGTTTACGCTGTACTCGCTGGTGCCGTTGGTGGCGAACAGCTCGAAGGTTGGCTTGATAACCGCGATCACGCTGTCCAGCTCGTCGCTGTCGGTATAAAGCAGGTTGTCATCGCTTTGGACGTCAAAGCTCAGGCTGGGTTTGAATTCCACCCCATTGCCCAGTTCGACGGATGCTGGATCCGACTGCGCCAGTGCGGAGCTTCCCGCACCCAGGCTCACGATCATGCAAATAGACGCTGACAAATTACGCTTGGTCATTTTTTCCTATCCAGTGGTCTTAAAATTATTTCCAACGGCTTGCCTTTAACCCCTCGACAAGCCTGTACCCAAAGGCCCCCGCCCACTAACAGAACGAAGAACCTCGAGTATCCCCCAATAAATTGTGACCCCAATCACAACCAGCGGCGAACATTATCACAGAGTGACCAGTTCGACTATGGCCCAAAAGAGACCGCATTTACTCTTTTACTACCGGCCGAAGCCCAATA
The DNA here is from genome assembly GCF_009903625.1 of Microbulbifer sp. ALW1. Lineage (NCBI taxonomy): Bacteria > Pseudomonadati > Pseudomonadota > Gammaproteobacteria > Cellvibrionales > Microbulbiferaceae > Microbulbifer > Microbulbifer sp. ALW1. The sequence continues at coordinate 4,085,950 of NZ_CP047569.1, forward strand.
AAACTCAGTAAGCGTTACTACCAACAAACCCCTTGAACAGGGTCATCCACACAATGCGGATGTCCAGCCACAGGGACCAGTTGCGGATGTACTGCAGATCGTGCTCCACCCGCTTGCTCATTTTCTCGACAGTATCCGTCTCACCGCGCCAGCCGTTTACCTGGGCCCAACCGGTGATACCCGGCTTCACCTTGTGACGCAGCATGTAGCCGTTCACCAGCGCACGGTACTGTTCATTGTGCGCAACCGCATGGGGGCGCGGGCCAACAATACTCATTCGCCCCTGCAATACGTTGATGAATTGCGGCAGCTCATCGAGGGAGGTACGACGCAGAAAAGCGCCGACCGGGGTAATGCGGGCATCGTTTTTGGTGGCCTGCACCACCTTGTCACCATTATCTTGGGTGGTCATGGAACGGAACTTCCATACCTTGATGGGACGCCCATCCAGCCCGTAGCGGTGCTGCTTGAAGATTACCGGCCCCTTGGAAGTCAGCTTCACCGCTGCGGCCACCGCCAGCATGATCGGTGAAATTGCCAGCAGGATAAGGGAGGACAACACCAGGTCTTCCATCCGCTTGAGCCAGCTGTTGATCCCCTCAATCGGCGTATCGTGCACACTCAACAGGCTGGTGCTACCCACCTGATAAAAGCGCGCATGCAACAGGTTGTTCACAAAAAGGTCGGTCGCGACATGCACCGTAGCGGTGGTATCGGCAAACGCCTGCAGAATTTCCGCAATGCGCAACTCTTCGCGCATGGGCAGCGCGATATACACCAGGTCCAGCTTGCCGGCCTTGGCTGCGGCAACCGCCTCGTCCACACCACCCAGTACCGGTGCACTACCAACCATGCCAAAAGCCTGGCCGCAGGCCTCGGATTCAGGCACCCGGTAAAAGCCATTAATACGGATACCCAGGTGCGGCTCACGGGCAATGTCTTTTGCCAGGCGCAGGCCGGAATCCGTTACACCGATGACAACCGCCGTGCGGGTATTGTGATCATTGGTGCGGAGATAAAACAGAAACAACCGGAAGGCGTAGCGCCAGATACCGAGAACCGCCAGGCCAGTGGCAAACCAGCTACCCACCACGAGACGGGAGAAGGTGTGGCCGGTTTTGGTGAAATAGGCGATCAACATCAAGCACACGCATACCGCTATCCACGAGATAGCCGTGAGCGTGAACATATGCAGATAGCTGTCCGCCCGCCAGGAGCGGTAAAGATTTAAAGACTCAGCCATAAAGGCAAAACCGATAGCGGCACCCAGGCCCGCGATCATCCAGTCTTTACTGACTGTAATCCCAAAGAAATTACAGCACGCAATGAGTGTACCGAGAATCAACAGTGCATCCAGCAAGCGGTACAGTGCAGCCAGGCCCGATTGGTGGCTGCGGATCCATCCCTGTTTCACGACTCCTTCCCCCATAAGCTCTCCCCGCCATCACGCCCTAGCCAACTAATCCTCAGCCGACCAGACAGAACGTATGGCACTGTCTACCCCAAAAATGAGCCCAATCTTAGGCCTCTAATAATTGGCGCAAATCATGCCATAGGTGTGACACGGTTCAAATATTAAAAGTGACAAAGAACAAAAAAACTGACATTTCGTTCAAATAAACAACAACCTGAATAAACAAACCTCAATCTTCATGAGGCAAAAAGCGGGCCAAAACAAGGGCCACAAAACTGCCGATAACAACCCCCGAAGCGTTTGCCCCCATATCCACCATGGACGCCGTACGTTCGGGCATCATCCAGCCCTGCCACAGCTCCAGTGCGGCACCCAGCAGCAACAATCCACAGACTCCCCAATACCGCCAGCGCCGGGTTACTGCAAAAACCCAAAGCACGGCCAACACTGCGAAAACGCCGCAGTGCAACAAAAGATCAAAATGGGGTATTACCTGGGGCACAGGCTGGGACTTCATGCCCGCAAAAAGCGCAGTACCCAGCACAAAAAGAAACAGCAGGCGGGCAACCAACTTCAGGTTACGAATTTCTATCATGGAAGATGCGCGCATCAAATAGCCCGAAAGAGTCAACAAAGAATTCACTGGTGTCTGGCAATTAGGAAGTACACAGTTTTACCTACAGGAAAATACCAACCCAACTAAAAGTCGCCGAACCACAAAACACGATAACCAAGCAGTCTACAGAACTTTCATACCGCTATAACACTCAAAATTTCTGTAGACAATGCTCCGTTTAACATTTCATTTATGCCCAAAAGGTTCGCCCCACAAATACTTAACGGGAGAAAGGAACAACGACACTGCAACTTCATTAAGGAGGCTTCTATAACCCGAAAGTGCGGTAAGCCAGTAGCATCTAGAGATACACTGTATGCAATAAACTTTCTCCGAGAAAATCAATACAACATTCAAATTGTCAACTCCATGTTGCTACTAACCACAACAACTACGACCAAAAGAAGTAATGGCATTTCTTAACACGGGACAAGCACACGAAAAAACAATCACCGACTAAAAACTCAAAATCAATAACCAATTAAGTATCGGCTATACCGAGGAAACATTTTTTTTACCGAATAAGATACGGCTATGCAAACCAATATAACCACCAATACGACGACAAAATATATGCCCCACGAATCATTTAAGTATGAAGAAATCCCAAGCTTTCCGAATCCGACTAACATGAACGGGTGAAGAAAAAAAATTGAAAAACTGGCTCCCGCCACAAGATTAAGAACTTTACTATTAAAGGCCTCATACCGAGAAAGCCAAACCATAAAAAATAAGCACAACAATATCTTTTGAAGAAAAATAAGATCAAGACCAGCAAATTCAAAAAAATCTTTATGATAATTACCTAAGTGGCCAGTATGGACCTGAATAAACGAGATGCAGATCGCGCCAAAAAAAAGAAAAAACTCTTTTCCACGCCAAAATGAATACACAGAATCTCGATAAATTGAGCATATAATTCCAAACAAATAAATAGGCGTATAATAAATAACGCTATGAAGTACTGAAATATTAGCTACCGGCCTATGGACAAACAACGCCACCGAAGCCAAACAAACTGTTAGAATTACTTGCCATTTGAATTTTAGTCGCACGAAGAGCACATGTAGCGGCGCTAGCACAAACATTACTAAAATAAACGGGACATACCAATAGGCAGTTAAGAATCGACCTGTACCATAATACTTAAGAGCCGGAACGACGTATTCATTAAATAGCCCACCTCCCTCCGGCAAATAGAAATCGCCAAAAGATGACTTCATATTAACGACGTAGTACAAAATAGGAGTCACACCCAAAATAAGATATGGGACAGCAACATTCTTCAATTTCCCAATTAAAAACTTTGAATAGAGAAACTTAACATAAAAAACATGATGAAACATAAAACCTGAAATGAAAACAAAAAGAGCCGTCCCCCCAACAACTAAATTATAGAAAACTTGCGCCGCAATTCCGTCTAAGTTTAAATTTGAAACAACAGCAAAGTGACCAGCAACAATCAAAGTTATTGCCACAGCCCTAAAATAATTAAAGGAATTCAAAAACATCAAAAAGACCTATTAAGCGGATCCCAGAGAAAATTAATGTTAATCTAAAATAGACGTTTTAGATTTTTAATTGATATGACTTAAGATCAACACAGATAGAATCAAAACCGCCAAACAGAAAGTGTATTAAAGCCTAAGCGCCGCTTAACGTGCCAAACTGCAATCAGATTTTGAGAAGCCAAAGCAATAGCTGTAGCTATCGCTCCACCGACTGTTCCCCAAATAGGTATGAGGACGATAGCCAGCAGCACAGCAATCGGACCTGAAATGAGTACAGCGTTACGGAAATCTTTTTCATGCCCCGACATAGTTAGAAGATACCCTACTGATCCAGTTACAACATTCACAAATTGCCCTGCCACTAGTATTTGCAATAGACACGCACCGTCACTAAAGCCCTCGCCGAACAATCTCATGAAAAATTCAGGGAATGCCAACATCACGAATACAATCGGAAGCGCAAACAGAACCATCAACTTCACAGAAGTAAGTGCCAACTTTTCCAACTCATCCAATCGTCCCTGTTTATACATGGCAGCAAAGCGGGGGGCCACGACCAAATTGACCGCTGTCAGGATAAAACTAGTAAGCGATGCAGTCCGCATCGCAACAGCAAGCTGAGCCACCCCGGCAGGCTCCACATAAGCACCCGCAATAAACTGCCCTGACCACTGTACCAATTGCGTCATTATCAAAACTATCCAAAGAGGAATACAACTTTGAAAAAGCTCTGCCCAAGTAACTTCTTGTGATTCATCATTGTTAGGGAAATTTTTCTTTAATTGACTCAAATTTGATACTATAAAAACGCTACCACATCCAATCGTAAGTAACGATGCAAAACTATACCCCCAAGCCGCATACTCAGCACTGGACAAGCCTAAAGCTAGTAGCAGAGCCACCAAGAATATATTACTCAGTATGTTCAGAGTGAGCACTGAAGCTACAATTTTACGTAGCCCCTGAAGCGCCATTGATAACAATGTAAACACTGCAAGTCCTATTATCCCTGGCGCCATTGCTGCGAGAACAGGGGCGAGATCGGGTTTACTGAATACCTTTACAGCCAGTAAATCACTTCCAAAATAAAACAGCACACCAACCGACCCGGAAACCAAGCCAGTTAGGACCAACGCTTTAGCTAGCGCAGAATGTACTCGCGCAGAATCACCTTCAGCGTAAGCCGAACCCACAAAGCGTAATAAAGTGCTATCTAATCCCAAACGGCAAACCCCGGCCGCAAAGGTAACGACACTAAAAGCAAGAAAATAATAGCCAGATTCAGTTGCGCCGAGTTGGCGGCCGAGCATCATACTTGCGAAAAACAATGCCAGAGCAGCGATCACACGTACAAAAAAACTAAGTCCGGTACTAAAGAGCAATTCATGATTACGCGAAAGACGCTCGATCAAAGAATCCAAATTTCCCCCTAGAAATCAATGAGTAACCGTGTAACTCGTGCTAACTATAAAAATAATACTTCTGTTAAACTCGCGCGTAGCGATCTTTCAATCGAACGATATCATCTTCACCAAGGTAAGAGCCCGACTGAACTTCTATCAACTCTAGCGGAATACTACCGGGGTTCTCCAGTCGGTGTACTTCGCCCAGTGGAATATATGTACTCTGGTTCTCCGTCACCATGAATTCCTTTTCCCCACAGATAACCATTGCTGTCCCCGAAACCACAATCCAATGCTCAGCACGGTGGTGGTGCATTTGCAAGCTCAGCTGCGCCCCCGGGTTTACTACGATGCGCTTAACCTGAAAACGAGCACCACTGTCGATGGAATCGTAATAACCCCAAGGGCGGTAAACCTTGCGGTGCACCTGCGCCTCAGAACGCTGATCCGATTTCAGGCGCTCCACAATTTTCTTGATGTCCTGCACCCGGTCCTTGGCGGCCACAAGAATGGCATCATCGCTTTCAACAACCACCACGCTATCCAACCCAATGGTGGCAATCAATTTACGATCACTCTGCACAAAGCAGTTCTGAGAATCCTGCAGAATCACATCACCGCGGGAAGTGTTACCGGCTTCATCCTTCTCAGAGATTTCCCATAGGGCAGACCAGGAACCCACATCGCTCCAGCCACAGCTCATGGGAACCACTACCGCATCCCGGGTGTGCTCCATTACCGCGTAGTCAATAGATTCATCGGCGCACGCCAAGAAAGCGGACTTCTCTGGGCGTACAAAATCCACATCGAAAGATGCGTTCCGCATGGCTTGCTCACACGCAGATAGGATGTCCGGACGGAATTGGCGCAGCTCGTCTAAAAACCGACTGGCACGAAACATAAACATGCCACTATTCCAGTAAAAGTCACCGGTACGAAGATATTCCTGCGCCGTTTCCAAGTCCGGTTTCTCTACAAACTCTTCGACAGTAAAAGCGCTCTCCGAGTCATCTAACGCTGCTGCTTTCCTAATATAGCCATATCCGGTTTCCGGAGCGGTCGGCACAATCCCAAAAGTAACCAATTTCCCAGCCTGAGCCAGGGGAATTGCCCGGCTCACCGAAGACTGAAATGCAGCCACATCTTTAATCACATGATCGGCAGCTAACACCAGTAGCAAAGGATCTTCCGTTCGCTGTTGCATAGATTGCAATGCTGCAAGCGCCACTGCAGGAGCGGTATTTCGACCTGCAGGTTCAAGCACAATACCAGTATGAGAAACCTTCGCTTCCCGCAGCTGCTCCGCCACCGTAAAACGGTGGTCGTCACCGCAGATCAACAAAGGCGCGAGAGATTCAATTCCAATTAGCCGTTTGCATGTATCCTGCAACATGCTGCACTCGCCAACCAAAGCCAAAAACTGCTTCGGAAATAGCTTCCGAGAAAGCGGCCATAAGCGTGTACCAGACCCACCTGACAAAATCACTGGCATTATTACCGAAGCCGGGCTCTGGTGCGAAACTTCACTCATACTTGACCTCTACTTGAGAACAAAACACTACGCGATTCACTGCCAATCCGATTCACAATCATACTTCCAATCCGCCATCGACTCTTGAAAGCTATACATGTACGAGTAGTTCTTATTATCCAAAAATTTAGGAATTATATTATTAGATTTAACCAGCTTCCTAAGTCTAACCGGACTAATAGAGTTCTGAATTCCAAATGGTTTTGAAAGAATATCCAGGCATACGGAGCAAGGGTACAGAAACCAATACGGTAGGCTCGGCGTGAACTTAGTAACTTTTGCGGTATCACAAACAACATTCACATACTGTTCGATAGTAGGGCCAGGATTCATTGACATATTGAATAGTGCAACACCCTCGTCCGTTCTATTTTCCAGAACCCACCACATGGCATTACAAAGTTCTTTAACGTAAGTTCCAGCCTTCCGCGTATTTCGGTTACCCATGTAGAAAAAATAGCCCTTTAACACTGCTCGAACTAAACGTGTCACATTTCCGCCTTCACCGGGGCCATAAACAACGCCAGGCCGAACAATTACAAGTTTCCTTGCACTTTTATCTTCCGCTTGCCAAGCCAAGTGAATCTTTTCAGCAACAAGTTTCGACGCGCCATAAGCGGAGATAGGTACTGGTACCGAGTTCTCGAACTTCTCTTCTTCTGTAGGGCCATAGGGAGCAATACTACTCGTGAAAATTAATTTTTCACAACGAACAGAAGATACCCACTCACATACATTTTCAGCGCCCTTAATATTAGTTTCAAAATATTCGATGGACTGATGCCCTGGCTCCCTATGAATAGCAGCAAAGTTAGCAACCAAGACGACGCTGCCAGTTGAAATGGTAATTTTCTCCCGCACATCACAAAACTGATAATGGACATTAGATTTAGTCAATACTTGTGAAGCAACATTGCCAAATTTATCAAATCTTGGCTCAACCAAATCGGCAATAACAACACTATCAACCAAATTATTTTTAAGTAAATATGCCGAAAAGTGACTCCCAATAAATCCACTGCCACCAAAAATTACAGCAACCTTTCCCATCAAACTTACCCACATAAATAAACGACAAACTAAAAAATAGATATACGCAATACAACTATAGATGCATTAGGGAAATTTTAATCGGGCGTTTAATGAGAATTGCTAACACACAAAATTTCAAAGCCTGATTTAAAATTTTTACCAAAACTTGTAATAATAGAGCGAAATATTTCATCTCGCAGACACCGCCTTTTTCCAGAGAACTGTTTTCTTTCCAAACAAAGACTGCGCTATACCTATCCCCGAAGCCAAATTGGCCATCAGGAAATATTGAAAAATATTGAAAACGCGACCTAAAACTGGAATCTCAAGAAAAGAAGAAGCAACTGAAAAACAATAGAATGCCACTTGCCCCCAAAGTAGAATATCAAAGATTAAACTCGAAAATGAAAACACCAAATATATATTACTCACAAAAGCAGTAATCATAAAAAATATGGAATACCACCTTAGAACTTTGTGAGAAAACAATTTCCAAAGGTCGACAAAAGAAAACTGACTATACATTTCAGCACGCATATATCGATAACTGTTATAAGACCTATTGCTAATTCTTACTTTTCTCGAAAATTCTTCAGACTTTCTCTCCGCGCCCTTTTCAAAGGCCTTAACATTTTCATTAAATTTAAGAGAGTAACCTTGCGCGATGACGCCCATAGACGTACAAAAGTCATCGAGCACATAGTTAGGAAGTATTCTGAATAATTTTTTTCTGATTGCGAAGATGGAACCATCTGCGCCCATCATGGATCCGGTCAACGACTCAGCTTTCTTAATCGCTTCTTCATAGCGCCAGTAAAGACCATTGGATTCCGCTGCGCCCTCCTCATCTTGGTTAATATATGTTAATTGCCCGGCGACACAACCTACTTTCTGGTCGAAAAACGTTCCATTAATGTGTTTAAGTGCATTCTCCTCTAGGTAAACATTTGCATCAGAAAACACTAGGATATCGGCATCTATCTTAGAAACAGATTTATTGATTGCATTTGTTTTCCCCAAAAAGTCATTGATCTCAATCAAATTAACTTTTCCGGGGTACCTCTTAGCGTACTCACTGGCTATTTCTGAAGTTCTATCGGTAGAACTATCAGAGATCACCCAAATTGAAAATCTTTCTTCTGGATATTTCAAATTTAGATGATTATTGATTTTTTTCTCTATAACTTCCTGCTCATTATGCGCCGGAATTAAAATCGCAACTCTCTGAAAATCCGAAGAAACATCATAAGCTAACCTTCGGCCGAAAAAACGAGACAAGATTGAAATCAGCAAAGGGAAGCCAATAAACACGTAGAACAGCAAAAATATAGAGCCAAAAAAGACGATAAGAGCGAAGGTATCCATAAACATCCTAGAGGGAATCAAAAAACTTTAAATAACACTGAGTCAATTACTTGTTTAAGCCTATAGCCCACACCTAACACAATGCCTTTTTCTTTTATATGCCGCCTAAATCCAGACATGAAATCGTTAAATTTGCATCCAAACCTATATAATGTTCCATACTTAACATTAGCTGTAGGTTGAACGGGCACATATCCGCATATTTTCATTTCGTCAATGCAAATCGATTCAATCAAACTCAGATTTTTTGCAGAAATCTTCCCTAAAAATTTTGAATGATTATCTCTCACAACACCATGCGCACCTTTCGCAGCCCCCATTTTTTCTCGATTCTCTTTCAGGGTGAGCATCTCCGAAGAATACTCTATATCGAGAAAATCACAGATACGCCGCATTACGAGATCCGTATCACTCAACAATTCCTCGTAAAATATATGCAAGCTGTCACTTGGGTGCTGATTTTCGAACTTAAAAAACGCTTCAATTCCATCACGCCATTTTTCGGCGGCAGTTAAGTACGACTTTCCCCAGGCCTTCCGCATAGATAGGCAAACGTCCCTTGGGTCTCGCGAAACACAAATTATTTTTGCAGACGGAAAAACTTGAGATAAATCATCCAAGTGAAATAGGTTGAAAGGGGTCTTATCTCCAAAATACTTACCACTCTTATTTTCAGAAAAATACAGCAGAATGTACTTAATGACATTGTATAATGTGGGATCTTCAGCCAATTCTCTGTAAACAACACTTTCTCGTAATGGCTCCACCCTCCCTGCAAAGTGATAATAAAAGGCTGACTTGTTTACCGTTTTTACAATTTCAGAAACTTCTTTTATATTCAATGGCCTATCTGCCGGGTACTTATGGCAAAATTTTGGGATAAGTTGAAACTCATCTCTAGGCATAGATATTTCTTGATTTTGCGATAACAGTTCACGAAGAAGGGTGGTCCCACTTCTTGGAACCCCTACAATAAAAACCGGATTCATTTCACCACACCAAAATTGTAACGTTCAAGTTGCGAATTAAATTTCAACACTATCCCTATGAATATCCAGAAGAGGATGCCTATTGAGAATAAATTTTGGAGGAGAATTACCTCGAAAGCGTTGTGGAACATAATCATTAAAAAAAATGCACAACCAACGGCACGTATTGAATCATCTTCAATACCAATTAAGCGTTGCCAGATCTTCCAAAAAAGCCAGAGAAGAAGCGCCACTCCAAGAATGCCCGTTTGAAGCATAATCTGTAGATATAAATTATGAGCTGACCAACTTTCATCTGAATAGAATTCTCGAAGAAGTGCCCCTCCGCCCCAACCTAAAAGAGGTTTTTGTGAAATGAGGTCAGTCAAAATCGGCCAAATTATTTGTCGCCCGGACTTTAAAGTGCGACCGGACTCATCCAATCCACCCAATAACTGGGATTCACTAATAACTAGATCTATATTCGAGTACATCCATACAACACATGGAATGCCAAATAAGATGATAATGAATATGAGGTTATAGACTTTATTCTTACACTCCAACCAAAGTACCGCGGTAAAGTATGTCACTCCAAATATAACTATTTGCAAAAGTTGAGCTCGCACATCCCACAGGAAAGACTGAATAGTTAAACCAGCAAGGAAAAAAATAATTTTTATTGAGCTTACCTTAGACAAGATGCTCCGTGACAATAAGTAGAAAAATGCTGAATAAAAAAAGTATGATGATATAGCATTCTTACTTCTCTCAGAAATCCCTAGAAAATCAATTACCAGCAGAAGAATGCCCAGTGAAAATGCAATTGTGGACAGGTATACAATTTGACTTTTTGTGAAATTTACTATTTTCACCAAGTACAGAATTGAACATACAATTAGAATTTGATATGCATGCGCAAACCCTGAACTACCCCATATTGCCGATACCGTATACAAAATAAATAGAAGAATTACAGGCGTTAGCAGTTTTACACTCTCACGATGGAAATAGTAAAAACGAAAGCAAATTAATACCGGGGCACTATAAATTACTGCCTTTATTATTAAGATTTGAGAGTAATATTGAGCACCAAGTGATAGATCAATGAAGCCAGCGAACAAAATGGAAACTATCACACCAAAAGCTACCCAACTAAAATTTACCATTTAGTGAATAGCCTCAATTATTTTACTTACGTGTCTTTTCCACTTGAAATTGCTTTTCGCATATTCAATAGCAGCTTTGGAAATTTTTTCGTAGCTGTATTTTTTAGCCAAAAGGCTCTCTATACAACCAGCCAAACTTGATACATTATCAGGATCAACTAAAAATCCTGTTTCTCCATGAATTATCAATTCCTTGGTTCCGCCATTTCCTCCAGCAAATGTCACTAGCCCCATCGCCATAGCGTCAGCCACAACCAGCCCAAACCCCTCGACATCGCCATCTTTCGTAGACTCCAACTGAGGATGTAAAAATATATCCGAAGTAGCGTATAATCTATGTAAATCCTCATCAGAGACACGCCCCAGAATCTCAACTTCACGATCAAGACCTACTTTCTTCACATAAGCCTTTAGAGAATCAAGTTCAGGACCTGAACCTGCAATTTTATATAAAAAACCTGAAGTCGTAAGAACACCGGAAGCCTTTAAATCAGCCAATGCCTGAATGGCCATTTCAAGATTTTTTCTTTTTTCCAATCTACAGACCGTAAAGAATTTTACAGTAGATTTTTCACTTAGCCTTTTAGCTAAAGAACTTTCGGCAGACAAAGAAACGCCGTTATAACTAACTATTACATTGGGATAGGGCTGACAACTTAAACTCAAATTTTCGAATGCGCTAGCCGTGTACTGGCTAACAGCCACTACTACATCTGACATTGACATTGAGCGAGTCATCAGGATACGAATTAGCCTATTTTTCTTTAGAATTTCATTGCCATGAATGGTGACAATTCTTTTTTCTTTATGTCTTTTCAAGAAAAACGTCGGCAGCATAAGTCTCCAACTAGTCGCATGTATAATGTCAGCGCGACTAATATGCAGTCTATTTTTCAAACACACCAGAATAAGTTTCAGGAATATATATACCTGGTTGCCGTAGCCAACACTAACAACCGTTCCCACGTTAGGATCTTCACTGACACTTCTTTTTATCCCACTAGTAATAAGCGTTACCTGACAACCTTCCGCTTTATAGGATTTCGCGAGCTCGTAACTATATCTTTCTATACCTCCGGATCTAGGCGGAATGGATTTTGCTAAAACTATAACTTTCATTTATATACCGCTCCAACGACCCGCTTTTTAAATACAGACTTCCCAAATTTATAAAATGGTCTTTCAACAAACTTTTCAGACATCGAAGAGACAGCAATAGCCACCAAGACAGTGAAAACAAAAATGGCGGCAGGTGAAAACTCTAGACTTTTAAAAAAGGGAAAGAGACCAATAGAAAGTATGAATACAGGCATATGAAAAAGGTACAGCGAGTAGCTAATCTTTCCTAAAAATCTACTTACATGATTCGCAATCCTGATTTTTGACGATAAGACAACTGCACCAATTATACCTACGAAATATGATACAAAGTATCGATACCATGTTTCTGAATGTCCAGAGTCAAAGCTATACGCTAGAACAGTAATGGGCGGAAGAAATAGCACGAAAGCAGCCAAGTAAAGCTTCGTATATTTTTTTGCGCTCAAATCGTGTTCAACTACTGATCCCCTATAAATCATTCCAAAAAACATTATTGAGAGAGATAATGGAACAGCCACCGGAATCTTTTTTTCTAGAACACATCTAATCAATGAAAACACTAGCGAAACAAATAAGAATCCCATTGACATAAAAAATATGTGTTTAAATGAAAAAAGAACCCCGAAATAAAATAGCGCAGCGACTAATACATAGAAAATTATTTCAATTTGAAGTGTCCAGTACACTCCAACAATGTGATCTACACCAAATACAGCCTGATTCATCGTAAGGTTAACTATATAGGTAAGGACATCAGGTTCAGTTCCATGTACATACGGCCAAACCACTAGTCCACCGACCAAAATACTTAACCAATACACAGGAAATAGGCGAAAAAATCTGCTTTTAGAGAATTGAACTATCCCTTCCCGGCCATCTTTTCCAATTAAACTATAAGGAACGACAAACCCAGATATAAAAAAGAATATTACGACGCCAACCTTTCCAACATCCAAAAATTCAGTAAATATGTTGGTAAATATATAATCCATACTGCTTGTGGTAAATTTCTCTTCCACAAAAATTCTTAAACCATGCATCAAAACTACAAGTAAAGCAGCAATCCCTCGCATCGAGTCCAGATAATGCAATCTTGGTATTTTTCTCATTGTCGTCATTTCTAATATTCTTTATTGATGCTGTCTGCCAATTGATCGGTAAATAACACCTGTACCTGAGAAAACCGAACAGCTATATATCAGCCTTCCATCAAATACGACACGGTCATTCAGACTTGACTTTATCTGCTCCACATTCAAGCTACGAAACCCTTGCCATTCAGTTACTACAACCAGCGCGTCAGCGTTACTCAGAGCGGAGCCCAGTGTTCCCATCAGCCACAGATCATCCCGATTACCGTAAATACGCTGGCACTCATCCATCGCTTCAGGATCATATGCCTGCACTTTTGCACCAGCCTCCCAAAGTTGTTCCATCAGCACACGGCTAGGTGCTTCTCGCATATCGTCGGTTTTCGGCTTGAATGCCAACCCCCAAACCGCGAAAGTTTTCCCCTTCAGCGTATCGCCCGGAGCTTTCGGATCGCAGCCATAGTGCTGGCAAATCATTTCAAACAGCTTGTGCTTCTGCCGGTTATTGACGTTTTCAACGGATTCCAGGATTTCTGCCTTGAAGCCCAGCTGGTTTGAAGTGCTAATCAGCGCTTTTACATCTTTCGGGAAACAAGAACCGCCGTAGCCACAGCCCGGATAGATGAAGTGGTAGCCAATGCGTGGGTCTGAGCCGATACCCTGTCGCACTTGCTCGATATCCGCACCCACATGCTCAGCAATATTCGCCATCTCGTTCATAAAGCTGATTTTGGTGGCCAGCATGCAATTCGCTGCGTACTTGGTGAGTTCCGCGCTGCGCACATCCATAAAGATGATTTTGTCGTGGTTGCGGTTAAACGGCGAATACAGCTCTCGCATGGTTCGTTCAATCCCACTGCGTGACTCACCGTCGCTATCCACTCCGATCACGATTCTGTCGGGGCGCATACAGTCGGCTACTGCGGCGCCCTCTTTCAGGAACTCAGGGTTAGAGATAACTGTGAACGCCAACTCACACTCACGCTCACGTAACTTTGCGCCTACTTTTGCTTTGACTTTATCTGCGGTGCCAACGGGGACCGTGGATTTGTTGATGATGATCTTTTCATCATTCATATACGACGCAACGGAGTCGGCTACCGCCAGTACATATTGCAGGTCGGCCGAGCCATCTTCATCGGGTGGGGTGCCCACAGCAATGAATTGAACCAGGCCGTGATTGGTTGCTTCCTCGGCGCTGGTGGTGAATTGCAGGTTTCCGGAGGCGATGTTGGCTTTGACGATAGGCTCCAAGCCGGGCTCGTAAATCGGGATGATGCCATCTTTGAGACGATCGATTTTGTTGACATCCACGTCCATGCACATGACTTGATGCCCCACTTCTGCAAGGCAGGCACCAGTAACGAGACCAACGTAGCCTGTACCAAAGATGGTTACTTTCATTTACTTACTTATTCCTTTTTACGAGATTTATTTTTCTCGCCAATCAGTATTCTTTCTTGCCTCAGCAAGTTTTACAGTTTGTCAGTAGCCCGTGGAACCTTCGCTTTTTCTGCCAAGCCTTCCCGAATGATCTTGTCCTGTAGGGCTTGTTTGGCCTTATCATCCCCGTGAACGATGCGGACTGTTTGCGGCTTGCGCTGCATTAGCCGAATGAACTCCAGCAGGTCACTTTGATCCGCATGGGCTGAGTAACCGCCTATCGTTTCGATCCCTGCATTGATCGTCACTCGCTCGCCATCCAACTCTACATATCCGTGCTGCTTACCGTACTTCTGGATATCCCGCCCCGGTGTACCTTTCGCCTGATAACCCACAAAGACGATGTTGTGGCGCTTTTCCTCAAGCATCGCCTTCAGATAATTGACGATACGGCCTCCGGCACACATGCCGCTGGCCGCAATCACGATGGCCGGCTGCTTGGTCTGCGCCAGGCGGTTGACCATTTTCTGATGGGTCGCGTGGTCGTCTACAGTGAGCAGTTGCTCAAAGCTCAGGGGGTGGCGGCCTTGATGGATTACGTCCCTCGCCTCCTGGTCCCAGTATTTTTCCAGGCGGCGGTAGGCTTCGGTGAAGCGACTGGCCAGCGGCGAGTCGATGATCACCGGGAGGTCGATCCAGGGGTTCTTTTTATTGCCCTCTCCGTCCTTTTTCGCCTGCTCATGGATAATCTGCTCCAGCTCGTACAGCAGTTCCTGGGTGCGACCGATGCTGAAGGCGGGGATGAGGACGCTACCGCCGTCTTCCAGTGCACGCTCAACCGTTTTGCGCAGGGTTTCTGCCCGCTGTTCGCGGTTTTCGTGGAGGCGATCGCCGTAGGTGCTTTCTATTACCAGCTCGTCACAGCCCTCACTTGGGGTTGGGCCATAGAGCAATGGGGTATTGGGGGCTCCCAGGTCGCCAGAGAAGATGATCCGGCGGGTCTGTTCATTGCCTTGTGCGCTGGATACGAGGTCGCATTCCACATAGGCGGAACCCAGTATGTGACCGGCCCTTTGCAGGCGAATATTCAGCCCGCCGGACTCTCCTTCGACCACTGGCTGCCACTGGTTGTAGGCCAGTGGACGCAGCTGCGCCTTGATGTAGCCGAGGAATTGTTCGATCAGGGCTTTATCGCGGGTAACGCCGACTTTTAAAGCATCTTCAAGTACCAGGGGAAGGAGTTCGGCACTGGGTTCGCTGCAGTAGATGGGACCGCGGAAGCCGGCAGCGATCAGGTAAGGTATACGGCCACAGTGGTCTATATGTACGTGGGTGACGACCAGGGCTTTTACACTGTCGATGGGGAATTCAATTTCCAGGTGGTCGTGCTTGCTGCCACCGGGCGAGGTTTCGGCTCCCTGGAAAAGTCCGCAATCGATCAGGATGGAGCTTTGCGCATCCAGATACAGCTGGTGGCAGGAGCCGGTAACACCATCGACCGCACCATGATGGACGATACGGCCAAACCCGGCGGGAACCGCACTTTTTGCACTCGCAGCCGAGCCCACCGCCTGTGCGGTGTCTTCACTGCTACTGATGACTGTGGTTTCTGCCATGGTCTCGAATATCCCTGTGCCTTTTTCGCGGCAAATCCCTGCCGCGCCTGTTGTTGTTCAAGCGTGTTTTTTGTGCGTCTTTCGCTGGATGACCGGAAACAAAAACCCCGCGGGGATCAGATCAGCTCTGCCCGCTTACGGAATATTTGGTGTGGAAGGTGTAGAGAACTCGCCCCCGCGAGCGTAGCGGCCTGGCAGCTGCCACGACTCCCCCCAAGTCAATCCCCACTTTCTTATAGGATTGCGGCGGTTTCAGTACAGTACGCAATCACTTTGATCACATTTTGATCACATTTTCGACTCTCACCCCAGTAGATAAGAATCGAAACACGCAATGGATGTGATAGGCGTCACACTTTATCAGCTATCGAGGACAATTCAAGGAGGAGATGTGCCCGTACCTCTACGCCCCCTCTTTTCGCACTTATCCACAGGGCTCCACCTGCTCGTAGTCAGGACATGTATTTAAAGGTGAGGCCCGCATCCACCGAAAGTCTTTGAGCAATTTGCATGCCAGGACAAAGGGTGGGAGGCAGTGGACTTAGTCGCTAGTGAACCGGTATTTCCCCAGCAAGAAGCGACAAATATTGACCGGATAGTTCACAAGGTAGCGGCGGATGGTGTGAGGCTCCCTTACCATCCGGTAGAGCCAGCGCAGTTTTAGTGCATTAATGAGCTGGGGATAGTAGTGGGTACCTCTGGCGTTGGCGGTCTGGGTAATAAAAGCACCGCAGGTGATACCAAAGCCCTTAAACCCCGCAGATCTGGCGTCCAGCAGGAATTGCTCTTGCCTACCAGCACCCAGACCAACTACAAGTATATCGGCCCTGGCATTAACGATATCAGCCAGTAGCGATCCTTTTTGCTTCGTGGGGAAATAACCGTGGTGGAAACCACAGATTTGCAAATCGCGATATCGCTTTTTCAGTTTGTTAGTGAAGGAGGTCATTTCTTCTGGCTGGGCACCAACGAGGTAAATCGTCTTGTGGTTGTTTTCGCAGTAACTGAACACTTCATGGGCGAGCGACGTAAAGTCGAAGCTTGCCCTCTGTACCTGGATATTCCGGATACTGCAGAACTGACGCAGTAGCCCCCCGTCACAACCGAAGTAGAACTGATCCCTGTCTACTTGCGGAATCTTCGCAACAATACCAATGGACGCAAAATTCAAGAAAGAGAAGTTAATGCCCTCTCGAAAATAGCGAGAAACACCTTTTCCAAGTATCTTGAATTCAGGGCGAATGGCCGCCTCTGAACTATGGCGATACCGCGAATCGCGTATTTGACTCATTGCTTTCACTTTTATTGTTATCTCCGTTTTCGCAGAGCAGGCTTTGGCGAATCGAAAGACCCAGCAAGCAAAAGAACAGAAAGCAGGCAAGCTGAGGAGCGTCGATATCTTCAAACAGGAAAAACAGGCAGAAAATGGCCAGAGCCAGTTGTAGTCGCGCACCACTGGTATCACGCTCAACTCGCCACATCCGGCGCATTGCACGCGCTTGCAACTTCGCCACGAATACACCAAAAACGATCAGGCCGAGAACGCCCGATTTGACGAAGGTTCCGAGCAGGGTTGAATGAGAGCCCAAGGGGATACCCAATTCGTCTCGCGGCTTCACGCCGATCCCCAACAAAGGGTTAAGCTCCCAGGTTTGCGCTATGGCCCTCGCATAAGATTCAAACCGCAGTGAATTTGATCCCTCTCTTGAATTCACGAAGCCAAGCCAGTATTCCAGTAGTACCCCATCAAACCACAGCAGCAAAAATATAGGGCAGCTGGCTAGTGCAACCAGAAGCAGCAGAATCCTGCCACGGCGATCCAATACTAAATACACAGAGCCAAATACAAGGAGAATGAACATTACAAGCAGTAGCCGTGAGTTTGAGGAGAGAACCAGGGCTATCGCCATTAACGATGTGAAGAAGTAGGCCCGGCTAAAGACGTTGACTCGATAGGTGGCCAAGGCAAAAAGCAGGAACACGCAGGCACCGTAGGCATTGGCATAGGGAGAGAGAAATGCGTACCTGGGCTTGGCTCCACCGAAAAACCAATCCTGCGAAATTATGTTGAGCACAATCGAATCGGAGATTAGTTCTGGAACACCGGCCCCGCCAAAGATATACGCTGCCGGCGTTTTTATGGATAGCAATCCGATACCTGAGAAGTACAGAAATACCGTCAGTAAAACGAGTACCAAAAGATAGCGGCGGCTAATATAAGATAAGCGGTTAACAGCCAAATTCGACGTTGAACGACAGGCCTGCAGCGCGATCAGTAGCCCGCAAATCCAGAAAGAAAGGTTATACGCCGAGGCTACGATCCTCTCCACGGGAACCAATGGAAAGTTAACAACTAGTGATCCGGTATACAGGAAAATACCAAAATAAATCGGCACCAACATCGGAGGCGCCAGGTGCACTTTGACCCTGCCGGCAAGTAGTATCAGGGCGGCCAGTACCTGCACAGCAACGAAACTGACACCCATGCCCCAGATCAATGGGAATAACAGAAGGAATAACGGCAGTATGTTATCCCGACGAATCATGCCGTGCGCCTCAACACACTGGACTTGATCGCGAGAAACCAACTTTGCGGTAACAGCATCCTCAAGGTGTAGTACGCGAGTTTCTGCGCTGGCATTTTTCCCTGAAGGGCAACTCGGCCAATATCACCAAAGGTTGCCAGTGGTGCCTGAGTAAGGCCGAGCATGGCGTAGTGGTATACCCGGAGTGCGGCCAAAAGGTCGTCATCCAAATAGGGGGCCAAGCTCTGCTCAAGGCGTACCAACTCGTTGCGGCTGACATTCACGGAAAGCCTGTTCTCGGCATCTGTATCGACATAGCACGCCAGCACCTCGGGTAACATCAGGGTTTGTGCCTTTCCCTGCGATGCCCGAATCAAAAAATCGGTGTCATCACCGTAGCAGACACTTTCATTCCAGCCGGTACTTCGTGCGAGCTCGCTGCACACGACGATAGATGAAGTCCGAACGCTTTCCGCGTTACAAACCAGGTATTCGGTGAGGGAGGTATTCGGTGAATACTCGCGAATTGGGCGTTCATAGGTAATGCCATTTCCGCAAACCTGAATCCGGGAAAAGACAATATCGGCTCCACCTGCGGCAATTGCCGCATGAACCGTCCGTAGCTTGTCGGGATAAAAGCAGTCGTCCGAGTCCAAATACGCGATGTATTTGCCGCGGGCTAGCCGACTACCCAAGTTGCGGGCAGAGTTTGCACCGCCATTCGTTTTACGGTGATAGTGGATCCGCCCATCGTCAAATCGCTGGAGTACTCCCGCAACATCCGCATCCGAACCGTCATCGATCACGATCAGTTCAAAATCGTGAAAGCTTTGGGAAATACAGGATTCTAGCGCGCGCTCTAATTCAGTGGTGCGGTTGTAGCAAGGAATGACGATACTGAAGTATGGCGACGACACGGGCTACTCCAGGTAAAAGTGACGGTAGGTTCGCGTCGACTGAATCTGAGCCCGGTACTCGCGGTCACTGGCTATGATGCCTTTCACTCGCGTGTAGGCTTCTGCGTACCATTTATT
Organism: Microbulbifer sp. ALW1; assembly: GCF_009903625.1. Classification (NCBI taxonomy): domain Bacteria; kingdom Pseudomonadati; phylum Pseudomonadota; class Gammaproteobacteria; order Cellvibrionales; family Microbulbiferaceae; genus Microbulbifer; species Microbulbifer sp. ALW1. Next base: position 4,105,709 of record NZ_CP047569.1, read on the forward strand.
TTCGCCCTTGTTCTCCCCTGAGAGTTTGACTTCGGACTTACAGAAGTCAGCCATTGCCTCTCGAGCCTGGGGCGTATTCAGCTGCTCTGTCTTCAGAAGCAGGATGTCAAACCTTCCCTGTTGAATTCGAATGTGTCCGCTTTCTGAATTGGCATATTCGAATACATCGATACCCGTGAACCGTTTGATTTCCTCATCAAACCAGGTATCAAAGTAAAAGTGATCGAACGCTTTGTGGAAGGCCTCTACGAGGAATATCTCGCCCTCTTCCCGGGTATCCGGTCGATGTTGATCGACATAATCCCGCCCCCAGAACAGCAGATCCTGAAAGAACATGGATACATTTCTGTCGAGCGGGTTTCGTATCAGGGTAATTATGCGAATTTTCTTGCGGCGATTTATTGCGAAGCGAGTGAATGCATCCCGAAATTTTAGCCACAGGTTTCCAATCAGGCTTTCTCGCAATTTCTTTTCGTGCAAGTGACACGGTGGGCGACCATACAGACTATGCAACTGCACGGCACCGGGAATTGAACGCTCCAGTGAGGTAGAACCTACTTTTCCCATTTGATAAACGAGAATACTTTCTTCGTTTGCGAGCTTTTTGTAAGTGCTTGTTAGTCTTTTGAATATACGCATTGCGACAAGGCTCTCAACAAGTATGGGGCGCGCCGCGCCCCATACCGGATTGCCACTTTCCCTGTTTACATTGCTAGCCAATCACTGGCGTACTGTTTTACCCACGGTGACTTGGCGACCGTAGTACCGTCCATCTCCCAGATCATGGTCCATTTGTTCTGGGGGTTCTGCCACAGAATGTCGGACTTACCGTCACCATTAAAATCGGCAACTTTGACGATTTCCCAGTCGGCCGCGAACTGCTTCACCCAGGGTGATGCAACCACGCTGGTTCCGTCCATCTGCCAGATCATGGTGTTGCGACTACCGGGGTGCAGCCACAGAATGTCGGACTTACCATCACCATTGAAATCGGCGACCGCAGCCACCTCCCATCCTGTGGCGAACTGCTTGACCCAAGGAGACTTGGTAACGGTAGTACCGTCCATTTCCCAGATCATGGTCATTTGCAGCGAGTCACTTTTCCACAGGATGTCTGCTTTGCCATCACCATTGAAGTCAGCAACGCTCGCAATCTCCCACCCGGAAGCAAATTGCTTGACCCAGGGTGACTTGACCACGGTTGCGCCATCCATTTCCCAGATCATGGTCATCTGTTGCGCCTGACTCTGCCAGAGGATGTCCGCTTTGCCATCACCGTTGAAGTCTTCTACCGCGGCGATATCCCAGCCATTGGCAAACGACTTGACCCACGGCGACGCCACTACGGTAGTGCCATCCATTTCCCAGATCATGGTCATCTGCAAGGACGCACTCTTCCAGAGAATGTCGGACTTACCATCGGCATTGAAGTCCGCGACTGCCGCAACTTCCCACTCGGTACCGTACGACTTCACCCACTGGGCGTTGGTTACAGTAGTGCCATCCATCTCCCAGATCATGGTCCACAGGTTGTCCGGATTTTGCCACAGGATGTCGGTTTTCAGGTCGCCGTTGAAGTCCGCCATCGCGACCACTTCCCAACCACTGGCATACTGCTTGACCCAGGGAGAGCTGGTCACACTGGTGCCATCCATTTCCCAGATCATGGTCCAGAGGTTGTTTGGGTTGTGCCAGAAGATGTCTGACTTACCATCGCCATTAAAGTCGTCTTTTACTGCGGCGACGGTATTGGGAACGGAGCCCGGATCCTGTGGATCTGTTCCCGCCTCGAACTCTTCCAGGTTGGTCGCGCCGTCTTCATCGGCATCGGCTGCCGCATCGTCAACGGTGGGATCCAGGTTGTTGGCCGCTTCATAAGCGTCGTCCATGCCGTCTCCGTCGGAGTCTGCTTCCAGCGGGTTAGTGCCGATTTCAAACTCTTCGAGGTTGGTGAGGCCATCCTGGTCCGGGTCACCGGTGCTGTCGTCACCGTTCAGGTCGAGGCTGAAAGCGATTTCGAAGTTATCGTCCATACCGTCGCCATCGGTGTCGAAGAAACCGAAGTCGATAAACCGCACGGATGCCATGACCGGGTCAGCCACGCCACTCAGTACGACACCCAGTAGCTGTTCGGAATAGCCGTTACCTACGTAGGTGGCAGTGAGCAGCTCGCCGTTGGCATCCAGCTGGAATACGGTGCTCACCAGTTCATCCGGTTCACCCTGTTCCAGATCCACGGTGCCATCGGCATTTACCCGGTAACGGCACTGACTTGGGTAGCTCACACTGCTGTACTGCCAGGCGCTCTGCCATCCATCGCTACCAATGTAACCACCGAGGTTGTGGCCCTGGAACTTCTCTACGCGCTGCAGGGTGCAGGCGTTGTAGCCTTCGCCATCGGTAGCGCCGTTACCGTCAAAGTCGATTACGGCGCGGGCGATTCGGGCGCCGGTAGAGCGCGTGTCTACACTGTTGCCCCAGTCGAGGAAGCTCAGGTTACCGGTCATGAAAACGGTACCGTTCAGCACTGCGTTACTCGCATAGCTGGCGGCGTCGCCTTTCTTGATGGCCATGACCATTCCCGCACCCACGCCCCAGTCTTCATCGTCCATGTAAACGGCGATCATGCGCTGTTTGGCGGCATCAATGTTGAGTGCAACCACAGTATTTTCGTCGTCACCACCCAGTTTCAAGTCGACCAGCACGCGGCCTGCGACCGGATCCACGGTGTAGCTACAGGCCTCGAGGTTATCTTGGCCGGACTCTTCATCAATACCCTGTGGTGCCAGGTTTTGTCCATCGAAGCTGGCCCAGATGTCGTGGTAATCAAACGGTGTCACTTGCTGGCAGGTGCCATCACCATTGAATTGCCAGTCCGCATTGCCGATGTAATGGCCCTCGGAATAGCTGCTACCACGCTCGAACTCGCGGCCCCAGTTGCTGATGTGCCACACGCCGTTGATATCAGCGAGAGATAGCGCATCTGGCGCCTTCACGCGGAATGTGGTCCAGGTGTAGCGCGTCTGCGCTCCGCCTTCTACCAGTTCAGAGTTGAACATCAGGCCGCGGTCGCTGGTGGCCATGCCTTCGGCCCCGTCACTACGACTCCAGAAGTTGCCATCGAAGTTGATCTGGGAAACACAGTCTTCCCCTTCGGGGCATCCGCTCCAGCCATAGTAGGAGGATACGAAGGCATTGTCCGCGCCCGCTACATCGATGAACCGCTCGGCAATATTGAAGTCACCACGGGTGTCTGCACGCATGGTCTGGGTTCCGCTGCCGTCGATAAACAGCGGGGTGTTACCGTAGGCTGCGAAGCTGCGGTAGTGCCAGTCTTGTCCATTGCCCTGGCTAGCCCAGCTTACGTCGCTTCCCCAGACAATGTCGGACTCGATGCCCATGGTGTAGTAGAGGTCACCTGCCGGGAAATCACTGATTTCATTCAGGTCAGTGCCGGCAAGGATCTCTTGGTAGTTGCTGTAGCCATCGGCGTCGGGGTCTGCCAGTGAGTCGGATGCATCCAGCGGGTTCAGGCCATTGTCGATTTCGAGTTGATCGGGAATACCATCATTGTCGTCATCCAGGTCTTCATTGTCGTTAATACCGTCGTTGTCGAAGTCACCCGGAGGAACAATTTTCTGGAAAATACTGACATAGCCATTCCAAAAATTGTTGTCGAAGGTACCGTCGTATTCCCAATCGAAAACCTGATGATTGGTGAAGTAGATTTCGTCACCGACAATATCGTTGATGGTGACCTGGCGCTCTCGCCAGAGGACACAATTGGCATCGTTACCGCCACAGGTGGATTCGTTGTATCTCGTTCCGGTTTCTGCGTCGACCCAGGCGTGCGCGAAGACGGTTCCGCCCTGCAGATACCATGTGTAGGACCAACCTTCACGGTTCCACTGACTTCCATCCCAATACAGGTGATAAGCCTGGCCATCACCGGCGAATTCCAGGCCGAATTGCGGTGTACCATCCAGAGAGTCCCGGCCATCTGACACATACAGCCCGACAATGTCTGGCGCGGTCAGGCCAAGGTCTACATGGTTGTGGAACAGTACGCTGGTGGCGTAGCGCGCACCATCGAATTGATAAACCGCCAAGGCGTTACGGGAATTGCCGATGGCGTCGGTGAAACGATATTCCGTGGTATTGCCGTTCCCATAATCCAACACCAGTGTACCGTTGCCATCATCGCTCCAACTGAGATCGGAACGTTCATTCAAAGCATCGCTACTATTTGCTGGCGTTGTACTCAGGGTCAGTCTGGTCGGGCCAAGCTTTATACCGGGATCTTCGGTACCCAGGGTATCGAATGCCAGGGTGGCATATTCGCCTTCACCGATTCCCGCATTATAGAGGCTGCCACTATCGACCAGATTGTGATTCCACTCAGAGGTATAGCCTTCGTCAGGGAATTCACCGTTGGGGTAATGCAGGCGCCCGACAATGATTTGTTTCCAGGTGGTATTGCCATCGCCCTGGTCAAATTCAAAGTAGTAAACCTTGTCAAAAATGACCTGCTCCTGCACATCGGCTTGCGCTAGGTTATTCCAGGTCCACCAGTCACCGGCCAGATATCCACCCAGATCAATTTCAAGGTGTGTGCCCGCATAGGTCCAGCTACCAGAGATGTCGTGAAGCTGCGTACTCAGTCGACTGGAACCGTCGGTTTCCAGGTTCAACAGGCCACCGTAATTTGAGCCCTGGAAGCCGCCAAAGTTGGTGAACATAAACTCACCAGTTCCGGGGTCGGCCAGCAGTGCCGGTGTGCTGCTACTGTCGTGAGGGTCTGTACCCACTTTGACTTCGTGCAGGTCAAGGAAGCCATCATTATCCTGGTCTCCGCCCATATTGGAGGAGAGTGGGTCCAGTCCGGTATTCCATTCTTCACTGTCAGTCAGGCCATCGGCATCGCTATCCTGCGACTGGGCATTGGTGCCAATCGAATACTCATCGATGTTCAGCAGCCCATCGCTGTCGGCGTCATACCAGGCATCATCGCCATTGTACGGATCGAGGCCATTGGCAATTTCCCAATCGTCGGACATACCGTCGCCATCGCTGTCCAGGATACCCCGTACAAACTGGCCTATATAACCACTCCAATCACACAGTTGGCCCTCACAGAAGTACCCGTAGCCCTGGCGAATGGTGATATAGAAACGGTCGTTTGTACCATCACCACTGGTGTCTTCGGCATCGTTGAAGGTCACATGCCGGCGGCGGTACTCGTGACATTCCGCCGCGCCCTGGCAGTCGGACTCGGCATAATATGTCCAGTTCTCGTCGCGGTAATAGTGGGCAACAACCGTGTTGTCCACGATTTCCCACCCAAACGGTGCTCCCTGATACCACGCACCTTCATACAGCGACTCTTGATAGCCAAGGCCGTCGTCATTGAATACCAGCGCAAAAGTGGTACTGCCTGAGGGATCGCCTTCCGGCGCATTCTCCAGTCGCCCAACCACATCAGATGCGGAAAGAGACCCGATAGTAACCTCTTCCCACATTGACTGTTCCGCAGCAGCTGAGCCGGACAGACCCGGAGCGGCACTGTCAAATTCATGCAGAACGACAGTCTTGATACCTTTGCCAAAGGTTTCGATAAAGTAAGTGGTGGTACGAGCGCTACTGCCGTCGTAGTCCGCTACCAGAGTCCCATCTCCCTCTGTGTTCCAGGTAACTGGGTGATTGCCACTGCCACCGATTTCCGTGGGAACCACAAGATGACCCGAATTGTCACCATTCAGTACGATCTCAGTTGGGTAAGTTACCCAGCTCGGGTCTACCGAGTAGTCAGTGCCTACACCAATTCTGGTGGTAAACGTACCGCTGGAAAGTGCAGGTGCATCCGTAGAGCCCGTACCGAGAAGCTGATACTCATAAACATCTACAAATGCCTCTTCGGGGAGCGCTTCGGTGGGATAGACATATCGCCCGACGGTTACGATTTTCCAAACTGGCGCGGGGCCAGACTGCACTTCAAAAATGGAGATACTGTCGACCCATTCTTCTATCTCTGTGCCGTAGCCCAGCTCGTCGACAAACCAGTAGTCACGGTTGACGTAGGAACCGTTACCGATACCAGTAATGGCATTGCCATCATGCATCCAGGTGAAATTGGCACTGCCGTTATGCTTGGCAAACCGGCCCTCGTCGTCATTGCCGATACCGTCGCCGGCAAGATCCAGCACGTAAGCATTCGCAGCGAAGTTGCCCTGCTCACCCAGCAAGTAACGGCCTTCGCCTGGGTTGTCCATTGATGGGGGGAAAGAGAATTCGTCAGCGCGGTCAGTACCTGCCATGGTTTCGTGCAGGTTGCTGAAGCCGTCGTTATCGTCGTCTTCGTTCGCATCGCCTGCGTAGTCCGGATCAAACCCATTCTGAATTTCGAAGAGATCCGTAAGGCCGTCGCCATCGGTATCAATATTTGGGTCAATGGCGGTGGTGGTTACGGTGGCGTTAAAGCCCATGGCCGCGAGGGCGGGGCCGCGCAAATCGAAGTGGCCGTTGGCATGCCCAAAGTCTACCCAGACATCCCACTCACCGAGGCTCGCCCAGTCGGGCACGTATAGCAGCCCCTCAGTACTGCTGCCGTCCAGATACAGGTAATGCTGCTCTACGTCTTCCGGAGAAAAATGCAGGGACACATTGGAATAGTTGACGTTGTCCTGATCAGCGGTACTGAATACAACACTGGCTTCTGCGCTGCCATTGGTTAGGTCAATGGTTGTGGGGTCGATACTCAGAGCTGTGATTTCTGGTCGGCCAAAGTCCGCACTGTACCAATCGACAGGACTGATGAGAGCAAGATCATCTTGCGGAATTGCGTTACCCCAGAGGTCGACATTTCTCAGATCTGTAACGGACTGCAACGGGGTAATATCCGTTAGCGCGTTGTGGTTCATGTACAGATGCTGAAAGTTCGATTTCGACGAGAGATCCGGAATTGTAGTGATCGCGTTTTCGTTGGCATTGAGCCAGTGCAGGTTCGACAGCGTGGAGACCGTACTAATATCTACCAACCGGTTGCGGGAAACATCCAACCCCCAAATGTCTTTATTCGCTAGTGGCTGCAAATCACTGATGCGGTTGTTACCCAGATAAATATCCGAATTCAGCGGTGCGCCAGTCAACGGTGAGATATCCTCAATGAGGTTATCACTGAGGTTGAGGTAGCTCAGGTTAGGCAGATCAGCCAGCACACTGATATCGCTGATACCGCTATTCCATGCATTCAGCCCGGTCAACTGCGGGAAATCCGCCAAGAAGCTGATATCGGACACGCCCAGTGAGCTGATACCAAGATGACGTAAGCTCGGCAGCGAATTCAGCTCATTGATCATGCCGCCAACATCTGAGATCGGGTTGTCATTCACATCCAGGGTTTCCACCGCATGCGGTACGGCGAAGTTAGGAAGTGCAGTCATACCGGTGCCATCTGCCCATAACTGGCGCAACACCGGCAGTGAATCGAGCACGGAAAGATCTGCAATCGGGTTCCAGCTGATATTTACCGAGTGGATCGGCAGCCCTGAGAGCGGAGTCAGATCGGAGACTGCGGCTCCGGCAAAATGAAGATCGGTCAACAGCGGCAGTTGTGTAACCGGGGATAAGTCTGAAAACGCACCGCCGCTATTCAGATCCAGGCTCTGTAACATGAACAGCTGTTCAATCCCGCCCAGGTCTTCAATATCGTTGTTATTACAGCCAAGCCATTGAAGATCTTCTACGTAGGTTGCGGCTCCGTGCACGCAGCTTTGCAGCTCTGGGTCGGAAAATGACAGGGTGTTGATATCGATGGGTGCAGGATTCGAGTTGGTAACATCGACCTCAACAGGAAACCCCTGTGCCTGAATCTGTGACGCATCCATGTGCAGGTGATTGTTGGCATAATCATCTGCAGCAATATAGTTAATTAACCATTTGCCCGCTGCGTCACTGCTATGGAAAACTAGCGTTGCCTGAGTTTGATCGGGAGTAAAGTACACCGACTTGGAATCAGACTCCCAGTTTTCATGGTAAATTTCGATCCACCCATCTCGTACTCCACTGCCATCGCCATCGTCCAGTTCCAGCTCTACGGTAATGGCAACATAGCCATTCGGAGCTTCATCCAGGTTGATGCTGGTAGCAGAGAAAGCGAGGTTGGTAACAACGGGAGCCGCCATGTCGACAGGGCCCGTGCCATTGACCGTCAGGAGGGTTTCTGTAAATCCCATTACCTCCAATTGCGGCTTGGTCACTTCGAAACAATCGCCACCATCAATACACACATTTCCTGACAAGGCCCAGTCACCACGCTCGGCATAGGCGCTGAGCCAGCTGCTTCCTTCTGAGGTTCCGTTCCAACTGTCGCAGTAACCGGCGCTGGCCACTCCACTCGGGCTAACCAAATGAACACAGGACTCCCAAACGGGAGAGTCGTCAAGCGCACTACCAGAGACGGTAAAAAAGATCTGGTGATCACCATCGTCTGTATCAATGGCACCGGTGGGCGAGAAGCTGGCTTGGTCCAGCTGCACTGGCAGCTGAGATCCGCTGTAGTCAGAGACTGCAGCGGCCAACGCATTTTCTTCTGCGCCGCCCGGGGTAAACAGATTGCTTTCCAGTCTCACGTATTGCAGCGTTGAGATCTGGAGCAATGCCGCCAGGTCGTCGTCTTCAAGGCCGTTTTGATCCAAAATTAGATCTGTCAGGGCCGGAAATGCGGCGCCCAGGTCAGAATAGCCCGCTCCAACCGCATCTGGCAGATCCTTTACCCAGGATCTGTTTAGGTCAATATGAGCAAGATTGGACATTCCCATCAGCGGGCCCAGATCCGATACCCTGCTACCCCACAAGACTACATAGTCCAGAGGTAAGCCGTTGAGGGGGGAGACATCTGAAACTGGGTTGCCACCTAGGTCTAGGCCACGCAAACCTGAGACCATTTCCAGTGCGCTAATATCTGTAATCTGGTTCGCCCAGATGCTCAACCATTCCAAGTTAGGGAAAAACGAGTAGCTAGATAATGATGAAAAATCATTGTCATCTATATTTGATTCAGCGATTTCCAGAAAACGAAGTTGGCTTAAACCGGAAAGTACTTCGATATCAAAATCTGGAACTCGTGCAATCTGGAGCTGGTTCAACTTGGATAAACCGGCTAGTTCAGAGTATTCCGTCAGCGGGTTGTTGGACAACCAAGCCTCAAACAACTCGGTAAGTTGACCGATACCCGACAAGTCCGAAATTTCCCGGTTATTGCAATAGAGATATGTAAATTCACTGATCTCAGTCCAGCCGTAGTTTACGGCCATTTCATCTACACAGGCTTCAAGGTTTGCATCCGCAAATGTCAGGTCATCGATTTCGGTCGCATATGCGCCAGGGCTAAATAACGAAGCGATGATCGCGAAAGGCAGAAGCAGGTGCTTAAAAGTATCCATGACATTCTTTTTGTCGGTGCGCGCTACTTCGGAGTGCTGCAGGTCCATGACAGGGCTCCTCGTGATGTTCCGTCTACGAGTCAATAACAGCCAACTCGCTGTAATTAATTTACTGGTGCTGACTTGGGCTTACTGAATTGCCTGTGGAGAACCCAACTGGCGGCGCTGAATAACTTCTCGACTGGCCTGGGCCATCCGAGCTTCAGCGGTTTGCTGCTGGGTTGAGAGGCGGGATAGAGAGTTTTGCTGGCGCTGCTGCTTTGCGCGGCGCTCGAGGTACTCTTCTCGACTGGATTTGCGTGTTTGAGAATCGACGGCAAGGTCGCGTCGCTCAAACGCATTTAATTTTTTCTGTAGAGAAGCGACGACAAGCTGCGTCTCTGCAGCTTTATCTGAAACTTTCTGATATTGAATGAAGCCGAAAACATTGCCGGCAACAGATAAAACGAGTGCGACTGCAAGCGATACTTGCAGATTCAGTTGTACTTTCACCCTGCCCCCTAAATAAAGATTCTTTCCAAAAATCAATAGGTAGCCCTAAACGGGCGAGCATCAATTCTGTCGGCCACCCCAAAATGCGGTCGACAGAAACTCCAGCGCTCTAAATTAGATTTATTCACGCTACCCGCCCTCAGCTCCCTTTATGGGCAGGTATGGAGGTACTTACTGCATCAACACTTCTACGTGACTGTAATCACAAAAAACTGTCGCAATACTGCAAAAATTACACGAAAGGCAATTTTGGGAGCTAAATTGCGATCAATTTTCAATCAAAAATGCTGAAAAAAGAATTCCACGTTCAGAATGATTTTTACCATCAAAAAACAAGGACAATAAATAGCCCCTTATAGCCATTTATTGTCCTTGTGGACGGATCTGATAAAGAAAGGAAGAAAGAAGAAGCTGATTTATACCGCTTCAGCGACTTTTACCTGCTGCGTACCAAGTAGCGCTTTCAGCTCTTGGCCAATTTCCGCGTGCTGCAGGCCGTACTCCAGCTGCGCCTTCATATAGCCGAGCTTGTTGCCGCAGTCGTGGCTGTGGCCGACGATGCGATAGGCTTCTACGGTTTGTTTTTTAAGTAGCTCATCAATGGCGTCTGTGAGCTGGATTTCACCACCGGCTCCTGGCTTGGTGTCTTCCAGCAGGCCCCAAATCTCTGCAGGCAGTACGTAGCGGCCTACAACCGCCATGTTGGAAGGGGCGGCGTCGACTTCCGGCTTTTCTACCATACCGTCGATCTTGGCAGTGCCGCCGGTTTGCAGATCCGCGCCCAGGCAGTCCACCACACCGTATTTGCTGACCTGGCTCCACTCTACGGGCTCGACCATGATCTGGCTGGCTTTGCTGGTAGCAAAGTTTCTCACCATGTCGGCGAGGTTGCTGGCCTTGAGGTCCGCGGCGTATTGGTCGATCAGTACATCTGGCAGCAACACGGCGAAGGGGTTCTCCCCCACGACCGGGCGGGCGCAGCTGATGGCGTGACCCAGGCCTTTGGCTTCTGCCTGGCGTACGGAAATTACGGTCACGTCTTTGGGGACGATGGAGCGTACTTCTTCCAACAGCTGGCGCTTGAGGCGGTTTTCCAGCTGGGCTTCCAGCTCAAAGGAGGTATCGAAGTGGTTTTCGATGGCGTTTTTACTGGCGTGGGTGACCAGTACGATTTCTTTGATGCCGGCGGCAACCGCTTCGTTAACCACATACTGGATCAACGGCTTGTCCACGATGGGCAGCATCTCTTTGGGGATGGCCTTGGTGGCAGGGAGCATGCGGGTGCCAAGGCCGGCTACCGGGATTACGGCTTTTTTTACTTCATTCATTCCTAAGTTCCTTTCTTCACTCTTTTTTTATTTGGCATCCGGTCCAAATAAATTGGAGACACCCGAATCGTGACAGGCGTCACACTTTATCAGCTAATTATGACAATTCAACAAAAAGGGAGACAAGCGTCAGGCTCTGACCCCTTTGTATAGATTTGTCACTTTTACCTCGGTAACGCCCTCTATTTATTCATCAGCAAGTTGCGTACCAACTGTACGGCTTGCGTATTTTACAACCTATTCTCTGCGCAGCCTGGCCCGGGTTTCTACGTCACAAGCCATTTGTGGCGGCCACTTCTGCCTAAGCCGCTTCGCGCCGCCCTCACTTCTCCGTCGCAGTGCCAAACTTTTAGCCGACTCGCTCACTTTTTGAGCGATACATTTTATGCGAAAGCAAAGACTTCCTTGTAACTGCACTTTGGCTCTTTCGGCCGTATTACTGCGCAGGAGTTGTAATGGGTAGTACCTGTGACCAGCAAAAGTCCCTTAGAGTCCGACGTAGATTTTCGCGCCATGCTCATTTGGTGCTGATCATACCCTCCTTGGCCTTGCTCTTCACCAGCGGCCTGCTGATGGCCGCGGCTGCAGTTGCCCCCCTCAAGTTGCCAGAGGGCCTGGTACAGGAGATGAGCAACCACTACGGGCCCGAGGCCAGGGTCCGGCTACTCAGCTGGCAAATGATGGTTAAGGAACAATCGCAGGTACTGGAATGGCAACGCCTACAGCACATTAATGCGTTCCTGAATCGCATCCCCTTTGCCGAAGACCAGGATCACTGGCAACAGCAGGACTACTGGGCCACACCGGTGCAGTTCCTCGCCTCTAACGGCGGCGATTGTGAAGACTTTGCCATTGCCAAACTCTTCAGCCTGCAGGGCGCCAACATAGATCCAGACAAACTGCGCCTTATGTATGTCACCGCCAAAGAGCTGGGCCAGGCGCATATGGTACTGGTGTACCGGGCCAACCCCGGTGAGCACCCATTGGTGCTGGACAATATGGCCGGTGAAATCATTGCCGCTCGCGATCGCACAGATCTGGTTCCGGTGTACAGCTTCAACGCCAGTGGCCTGTGGCTGAACAACCGTACAGAGCAAAACGAACACGAAGTAAAAGTCCGCAACCACTCGGGCTCCAGCCTGTGGCGCGAACTGGTAGCGCGTATGGAAAAAGAAGGAGTGCTCTGAGCAATGGCTGCTTATAAATTGCACAATTACTGGTCAATCATCGGGTGGGGGCGTTTTACCCTCCGCTGTGTGCTGGGCCTTGGGGCGCTGGTGCTGTTCAGCTTGCTGGTGGTGCGGACGCAGGTTTTGGAAATGCAGAAATTGCAGGCCCTGGACAGTGCCAAAGCCATCGGTGCAGCGTTGCAGCCTTATATGCACCGCAACGATGTCCACAGTGGCAATATAAATAGTGGCGATGGTATCCCAGCCGCCCCTGAATGGCGCCATGCCAGTAATGCACTCATCCGGGATACCTTACTCAGCGCTATCGGCCAAAGTGGCGCCTATGGACAGATCATCTTAATAGACCCGGACGGCAACACTTTATATGAACAGCGATATGTCTTGGCGGACCCGGGCGTGCCGCTGTGGTTTCAGCGTTTGTTGCCGATTAATCCACCAATTGTGCAAGCCGAGGTACTGGCTGGCTGGGATATTGCAGGGACTCTATCAGTAAGCCGCCACCCGGCTGCGGGTTACCAGCTGGTATGGCGTATGGCATTGGGCCTGGCCGGGCCGGGGCTGATTATGCTGACTACCGCAATCTGGTTACGGCGCCGGCGACTCCAGGCGGATGCGCAAATAATGGAGGACTGGCAACGCACCCAGGACCTGCTGCAAAACCGTGTTTACCAGTTAACCGCGCAGCTGGAGACACACGAAGAGCGCACTTTGTACGAAAAAGAAGCGGCCGACTAAGTGAGCTCTGAGTAAGCGCCCTTATATGTAGCGGATTTTCCTAGCTCTTTAGGGCTAAATTTTTTCCATTTTGTGCGCTTGTTTTAAGACCTTCGTGAATTTTTGCGGCCAGGTAAGTGGCGCAGGCTTCCCATTTGCAGTATAGGCGCTACAATCCTCCGCAGTTTCGAAAGGAATCTACCGAAAATAATCTTCTTTAGGGGGAAGTATGAAAAAGTCAGCATTGGGGTTCGCACTGGGTGCGAGTTTGCTGAGCAGCGTAGCCTTTGCCGATGTGGCACAGTACATCCAGGCCGGCTACTCCATGGAACAAGTGATTGAGCTTGCCACGCAGGAAGGCCTGTCTGTAGAAGAGATTGTTGCGCAAGCCGTGGCCGCCTCTCCTGAGCAGGCCGGTGCCATTGTTGCCGCCGCCGTTGCCGCCAACCCGGACAGCGCTGCCAGCGTGGTAAGTGCCGCCGTTACTGCCAACCCGGCCGTTGCAGAGGCTGTGGTAAGCGCAGCGGTTGCTACCAACCCGGCGACTGCGGCTGCCGCTGTGAGCGGTGCTGTTGCAGCCAACCCGGAGACTGCCCAGGCAGCGGTGAGCGCTGCGGTTAAAACCAACCCGGCTGTGGCGGAAGCTGCGGTTAGCGGTGCGGTATCTACCAACTCAGCAACTGCGGCTGCCGCTGTGAGCGGTGCAGTTTCTGCCGGTGCAGATAGCACGCAGGTTGCTACCGCTGCTATTGCCAGCGGCGGTGACACCAGCGCAGTTTCTGCCGCTACCGCTTCCTCCGGACAAACCACTACCACCACTAGTGAGACTGCGTCCACCGAGACTGGCAGCACCGAAACAGGCGGCACGACCGAGAGCGGCAGCGCACTGACTTCGCCGACCACCGGCACCACAACCACCACGACTACAACCACACCAACAGCACCAACTGCGCCAGTGGTTAACCTGCCCCCGCCCCCACCCGCTGGCTGCGGCGGCGGCAATGAGTGTGGAGACACCGCCTCTCCGAGCTGATATCAGCGCTCGCTTAACAGAAAAGGCCCGCAAGGGCCTTTTTTGCGTTTTAATTACTGGTCGCAGTGACCGTTTACATATTGTAATAATCGAACGATTCGACCCTATCTACTGTAGTAGTCCATGCCCAATCCGAGCCTTGTCTCCGCAACTAGCGAGAGCACCGAGCGCCTTGAGCGCATCCTCTTTTACGCCCTGCTCGCCCTGCTATTCTGGCTGCCAATCCCTCTAGGGTCACACCGTCCATGGGCCTGGAGCATTCTGGAAATTTACACCTTTGTGCTGATGGGAGGCTGGCTGCTTGTTAATCTCCACTCCCCACGACTGCACAGACTGCGCCCCTATGCGCCGCTATTGGCCATTTTCGGCTTGATACAAGCCTGGGTATTTATTCAGCAGCTGCCCGTGCCGATCAACTGGCTCAAGACTCTAGCCCCCGACACGGCAAAGCATCTGTTGCTCAGCAACCCCTCAGCAACTGCGGGCACATTCTCACTCGACCCGGCACAAACCCACATCAGCCTGATCAAAGGCCTCAGCTACTGGTGCCTGCTTTTTCTGATACTGGCCCTGGTAAACACACCGCAAAGGCTCAAAACCCTGGCTCTGGTGGTTGTTTTGACGGGCACCTTTCAGGCGTTTTACGGCGTGCTGCAGGCACTTTCCAACTCAGAAACCAGCTGGGTAATGGGGTATCGCAACAGCGGCATCGCCACCGGTGGCTTCCGCTACAAAAACCACTTTGGCAACTTTCTGGTGATGTGCCTGTGTCTGGGTATCGGCCTGCTGATTGCCAGCCTGAGCAGCAGCAAAACCGGCAAGCTGAAAGATAAACTCAAAAACCTCATGAACATGCTGCTGGGCGGCAAAGCAGTGGTACGTATCTGCCTGGCGATGATGGTCATCGGCCTGGTGATGTCACACTCGCGCATGGCCAATACAGCCTTCTTTGTAAGCCTCAGCATTACCGGGGCACTTGGCCTGTTACTGATCCGCAACAAAAGCCGCAGCCTGACCATTTTGCTGGTGAGCCTGATGGTGATCGACCTGTTTATTGTGGGTAGCTGGTTCGGCGTGGATAAGTTGCGCCAGGAAATTGAAGAAACCAGCTTCACGCAGGAAACCCGCGATGAAGTAAACCAGTACGGGATGACGCTGATTGAACAGCATCCGCTTTCAGGTACTGGCGCTGGCAGCTTTTACTCTTCCTTCCCCAGCGTGAAAGGCCCGGGGATCAATATTTTCTACGACCAGGGGCACAACGACTACCTGCAATTCGCCATCGAATTTGGCCTGCCCGCAACCTTACTGATGGGCGCGGCGGTTTTGTGGAGCCTGTTTCACGCGTTTGTCGCCCTGCGCACCCGCCGGGACAGCTTGATGCAGGGAGTAGCTTTTGCGGCGGTGATGGCGATTGTGGCGGAGCTGATCATGCTGACTACGGATTTCCACCTGCAGGCACCGGCTACCGCGGTATATTTTTTGATGATGTTGGGGCTCGGGTGGAAGGCGCGGTTTATGGAAGGTGAGAAGCAAAGAGCCCGAAAACGGTATCCACCCGCCCACTAGCTGCCACGACAGCTCTAATTACAGTTACGCGAACAATAATAATATTTTTACACCATAAGGATAATAAGAGTGGTCACAAAGTTTCGTCCCAATGTATTAAAAACTGCCACTGTACTTGCACTGCTCTGCCTTACTGCCTGCGGAGGCGGTGGCAGCGGTGATAGTAGTAGCAGTAGTAGTAATAGCGGCGGAAGTAGCGGTAGTAGTAGCAGCGGAAGCAGTAGCAGTAGCAGTAGCAGCGGAAGTAGTGGAAGTAGTGGAAGTAATGGTAGTAGTAGCAGCGGAAGCAGCAGCGGCGGGTCGAACGAAAACAGCGCTCCAGTAGTTGGCGACGCGGAATTTACTACCGACGAAGATACCCCACTGGAAGGCAACATCTCCGCATCCGACCCAGATGAAGACAGTCTCTCTTATGAAGTAAATGTCCCTCCCTCCCACGGCCGGATTAACCTGACCGAGGCAGGACACTTCAATTTCTTACCGGATGCCGACTTTTATGGCGCCGATTCATTTCAGGTACACGTCAGCGATGGTGTCAACGAACCCGCAACCTCCACGATTTCCATTACCGTCAGACCGGTAAACGATGCCCCAAGTATCCAGCCGGCAACCGCCGCCACAAGAAATGACGCTCCGATTACGCTGACGCTGGATGCAAGTGATATAGATGAAGATCCACTGACCTACCAGATAGTACAAGCGCCCCAGCAGGGCGAGGTGACCCTCAATGAGGACGGCACCCTGACCTATCAACCTAATAGCGGAATTACCGGGCCCGACCAGTTTACGATTGAAGCCTCGGATTCCATTGAGACCGCGACCGCCCTCATCACCATTGAAAATGGTCTGGCCTACATGGGTCAGGTAGTCGGTGACCTTAGTGATACGGGGCAGATTGAAATTATCCTGTCCTCAGCTTCCGAACTAATGAGAACGGTGCCCGATACTTCGGGCGCGTTTCGGTTCTACTCGGTGCCAGATGGTGACTACAGCGTAAAAGCAAGAGCCGCAGGCTATCAGTCAGCGCCGGCAAAGACACTTCAGCTCAACGGCTTGCCCACAACGTTGACGGATTATGGCGATGGCTTGAATACGTTTGAGCTTTCACCCATTCCCGCGACCGGATTTCATTTTCACTGGGAAGAAGACCAGAGCCTCGCCGGCTACGATTATTCGAGTCATTTGAATGAGCCGGTTACGGTCGAGTTCCTCGGTGAGTCTATTTCCGTAATAGACGAGTCGGCTGCACAGCAACTCCAACACGACTACAACATCCTTCTTGTTGATGGCGAGAATACGGCCTGGACACAGGAGCATGCCTATCGGCTGCTGGAAACCCTGAAAAGCATTCCGCAAACGATTCGCGAGTACGATAAGCCGCAACAGCTGCCCGCTTCCAAATGGATACTGAGTAAAGATCACCAGGAAGATGACATTGAGATCACCACCACAGGCAGTAACACGTCGGTGATTATTTCGGATAAGGCCTTTGTGAATGCCGAGCCGAGGCTCGCGGCCATCGATGGCAAACGAGGTTCCTATTATTCCCAGCGCCTGCACCATGCGCTGGTGAGGTTTGTGACCGATAACGGGGCCGATGTCGGTGCCTACGAAAAAATCCTCAATGAACGCTTTGGCCTGAGCACGCTTGTACCCGATTATTCCGCACTGACAGCTTCGACAACCGCTGAATATGAAGGCAGGTTTCAGCAGTTCCACCCGGAAGAAATTGTTCAGATCATCAATATGCTGGAGGAAATGCCGCGAGGTATGCACAAGCTTCCAGAGCTGAAATATCTATTGCGACGACTCGACGGCACTTCACACCCTCTCTATGGTGACGCACCTGCCGTCGCCTGGCCCACTGCCGGGTATATTGAATTTATGGAGAGCGGGTTCAACACCTCGTCCATTAGCTATGCGCACCGTTTGATCATTCATGAGAAGTCCCATTTCCTGTGGGAACATCAGTTTGACGAGCAGCTTAGAAGTGACTGGATACAACTCGGTGGCTGGTACCCGGACAGCACCAGCGAGAGTGGCTGGTCCACGACCGAGCAGACCAGCTTTGTATCCGCCTATGCACACCTGAAAAATCCGGATGAAGACATGGCGGAATCTATTTCCTACTTTGTCATCAATCCGGATCTGCTCAAGTCCCGCGCGATTATGAAGTACGAATTTGTGCGCGACCGCATCATGCAGGGCAATATTTATCTCAGCCAAATCCGCGACGACCTCACCTTCCAGGTCTACAACCTGTTCCCGGATTATGTGTTCCCGGGGAAGATCAAGCGCGTGGATATTCGCGTGGAAGGCGCCCCGGAAGAGGACAAACGAGTCACGGTCGAGATTGAGCTACACGCGTTGGATACGGAGCTCGAAGGGGCAAAACACGCGTTTATGCGTATCTCCAGTGAAATTGGAACCTTTACCGACCTCTACCTGTATCCGGTAGATGAACAGGGCAATACTGTTCCTGATGGGCTTGGCAGCACCCTTCGCGGCTCGTTTGAGCTGAGCAAGCATGCCAAATCAGGCTATTGGCGGACACCACAGATCGTGATTACCGATGCGGTCGGCAACCAGCGCATGGAAGGCATCAACGATTTTGGCTGGCAGCTATACATCGACAACCCGCAGGAAGATGTCACACCGCCAGCATATGCGCCCAATACCGCGCGCCTGACCAAGTCGGTGACCACCATGGAGGGGCAGGAGGTCCAGGTCATTCACGCCTATTGGGGAGTCGAGGAGGACACCAGTCTCGAGCCGTACAACCCCTGTTACGCCTCTCTCAACGACGAAATCCCTGAAACCTACCGGTTCGAGGAGTACGGCACCTTTGACACCAGCAACGAGCGCTGCCAGGTGGATTTTGTTATGCCGCACTATATGCCGACGTCCACCTACCGGATGAATCAGATATCGATACTGGATATTGCCCTGAACAGGTCGAGTATCTACTTCACCTCCCCGGGAGATCCGGCAAGCGGCGAGGACGTCCTGGACGAGCCACCTGCGCAGATTGAACTCGTCACCAACAACCCTGATGTGGAACCACCACAGCTGGATCTGACCGATATTACTGTTGAGGCGACGCCCATCAACCCTGAGTCACCGAACGGTGAGACCCTGGTCACCCTGACCTTCAGAGTAAAGGACAATATCTCCGGCTACCGGATTGCCGGCTTGATGCTGCGCGATCCTCAGGGGGGCGAGCATCACTACTGGGCGTACAACGAGGGAACCTGGTCCCTCTTCCCACAGGAAGATCCAACGCTCTGGCAGACCTATACGCGATCCATCATCCTGCCCGCGGGCTCCGCACCCGGCACCTGGGGCGTGGCGGAGATGACGATCTACGACCGGGCAAGCAACTTCAAGTCCTATGATTTCACGGAGATCGTGCACTTTGATGTGATAGATGGGATTTGACGGAGGTCGGAAAGACGCCCTGCAGGGAATGCACAACGGGAATTGAACAAGAGAGCCGCGGGATGATTCGCGGGGTCGCCTGTGCAGGCGCTCTGCGTCGCCTATGGCTCCTTGTGAGCCGGGAACTATGCTCCCATCGCGCTAGGCTCGGCCAAACAAAAAACCCCCGTACCTTTCGGTACGAGGGTTTTGTGTTTGGTGGAGCCTAGCGGGATCGAACCGCTGACCTCAACACTGCCAGTGTTGCGCTCTCCCAGCTGAGCTAAGGCCCCAAATTTGGGTTGCTTTCGGATGACGTTTCCGTCGAAAGCGGGGCGCATTTTAACAATGCTTGGCGGGCTGTCAACAAGAAAAATAACTTTTTAATCAAATAGTTAGGGACCAGACCGTCATGCCGACCAAAACCGGCATGACGGTACGCCGAATCAGCCCAGGGAGGCGTATTCCTTTTCCCAGCGCTTCAGTACTTTCTTGCCGGCGCCACCCAGTACGTCGATGGCCTGGCGCAGGCGGGCACGGCTGAGATCCGCACCCAGCAGGTCCATGGCATCCATGACCGAGAAGGACGCGGTGGTTCCGCTGATGGCGACAAACAGGGGCGCGTTGAAGTCTTTGAGCTTGATGTCCATCTGGGTAGACAGCTCTTTCACCGCGGCGAAAATGTTGTCTTTGCTCCAGCTGCGCAGGGCTTCCAGGCGCCAGAGGGCAAATTGCAGTAATTTCTTCTGCTCTTCCAGCTCCAGCTTGTTGCCGGCGAAGCTCTCTTCGGTCAGCGGCAGTTTGCCGGCGGCGAGGAAGCTGACCAGCGGCATGAAGTCGCCGAAGGTTTCCATACGGCCTTTGGCGTGGGGCAGCACCTTCATCAGGTTGTCGCGGTTCAGCAGCCATTTCTGCAGACGATCGGCCAGGGCCGCGTCTTCCAGTTCACGGATCCACAGGCCGTTGAGCCAGCTCAGCTTCTCCACGTCGAATACCGGACCACCCAGGGACACACGTTTGATATCGAAGTGCTTGAGCATTTCGTCCAGGGTGAACTTCTCGCTCTCGTCCGGCATGGACCAGCCCATGCGGCCGAGGTAGTTCAGCAGGGCCTCAGGCATAAAGCCGGCGCGCTGGTAGTAAAGGATAGAGGTTGGGTTCTTGCGCTTGGACAGCTTGGTTTTGTCCGGGTTGCGCAACAGCGGCAGGTGGCACAGCACCGGCATTTCCCAACCGAAGTATTCGTACAGCAGTTTGTGCTTGGGCGCAGAGTTGATCCACTCCTCGCCACGCAGTACGTGGGTGATTTCCATCAGGTGGTCGTCGACCACGTTGGCCAGGTGGTAGGTCGGCATGCCGTCGGACTTGAGCAGCACCTGCGCATCTACCTGAGCCCAGTCAATTTCGATGGTACCGCGCAGCAGGTCGTCAATCACACAGGTGCCGCTTTCCGGTACATGCATACGCACAACAAAGGGCTCGCCCGCGGCTTTGCGCTTGGCGACTTCTTCTTCCGGCAGTGCCAGGTCGCTGGGCTTGAGGGTTACCCGGCCCGCTTCCTGTAATTGCGCGCGCAAGTGATCCAATTCTTCCGCGGTGCGGTAACAATGGAAGGCGTGGCCTTTGGCGACAAGCTCATCGCAGTACTTTTTGTAGATGTCACCGCGCTCACTCTGACGGTAGGGACCGTGCGGACCGCCCACGTCCGGGCCTTCCTGCCAGTCGAGACCCAGCCAGCGCAAGCTGTCGAGAATCGCCTGTTCAGATTCCGGGGTGCTGCGAACCTGGTCGGTATCTTCAATACGCAGTACAAACTGGCCACCCTGGGCCTGGGCAAAGCACTGGTTAAACAGAGCGATGTAAGCGGTGCCTACGTGGGGATCGCCGGTGGGAGAAGGAGCAATACGGGTTCTTACGGTCATTGGACGC
This sequence comes from Microbulbifer sp. ALW1, assembly GCF_009903625.1. Lineage (NCBI taxonomy): Bacteria > Pseudomonadati > Pseudomonadota > Gammaproteobacteria > Cellvibrionales > Microbulbiferaceae > Microbulbifer > Microbulbifer sp. ALW1. The sequence continues at coordinate 4,126,821 of NZ_CP047569.1, forward strand.
CTGATCGGTTGAAGAAAATCAATTTGGCTGGTTTAGAGGCGCCGCATTATATCGCCGTGATCTGGAGGCGCACAGGGGATCAGGTGCAAGCCTCAAAACCTGTCCAACCTGCCCCGACAGACTAACGTTCGTCCGAGAACGACAAGTCAGAAAATATTCCGTGACTCAATTCACATAATTGGTAATATTGCCTCCAAGTCAACAAAATTGGAGGAAAAACCGCCAATTTGCTGTAGTAGACGCCAGGGAGTACTCATAAAATACGCACCCTGTATAACGGAAACGGTTAGTTATAACGACAACACTTTGGGATTTAGGGAAAGACCATGAAAAAAGCTCTTCTGTCCTTTTCTTTCGCGGCTCTGGCAATTGCAGGCGGGAAAGCTGCCGCTGATACCGAGTCTGCTACAAGCGACATCACTCTCGCCATCGAGCCGGTGATTTATATCGCCAATGTCGGTGCGATCGATCTGACTCCGGATCCCGCTGCTCCTGCAGCCGTATCGCAAGCTGATGATTACTGTGTAGCCGGTATCGGCTTTAGCAGCTATGTCATCAATTTCACCAGTGACAACGGCGAATTTGCTCTGTCTGACGGAAGCGGTAACAAGATCGATTACACCGTCGGCTTTGATGATGTAGCAAGCTCTGGCGGCTCCCCGGTGTACGCCCCTGCGGATTACAACACGGATTACAATACCCAGAGCAAAGCCGATACCAGCTGCTCGGGCACCACCGAAAACGCCAGCTTCCAGATCTCGGTAGCTCAAGCTGATTGGCAAGCTCAATCAACTGCGCTGGACAACGGCAATCAGTTTACCGACACCCTCACGATTACTGTTACTACAGAATAACTCCGCGCACAGCTGGGAGGTGGGATTTCTCACCTCCGGTTTCCGACAATGGCGCTGACACACCCCAAACGCATACTGGCCCTTGCCTGGCTAGCGCTATCCGGGTTTAGCTACCCTGGGCAGCCCTTTGCTGCGACTGCTGCATTGGTGCTGGAAAGTGGTGTGCCGGAGGGTTTCGCGGAGCTGACAGAACCTCGGCAACTTGTCGCTGACCTGTATTTTGGTGGGAAGCCAATTGGTGCGGCCGAGGTCGTTGTTACACCGGACTCCGTGCAATTCAGTAATCCTGCGTCAGTACTTCAGTTATTACCTGAGACGCTCGAACCCGAAACAGTACTCGCCGAGCTGACACACCCTCAGCCACCAAATGCGCATAAAATTTGCCGAACTCGAAAGCAGCAGGATTGCGGAGTAATCACTACCGACAGTCTCGCGGTCATCTACGACGACACCAGATACCGCCTCGACCTGTTTTTGTCACCGGCTTGGCTCCCTCGCCAGAACGAAATACATGACCCCTTCCTGCCAGAAGCGAGCAGCGATTTATCGTTTGTACAGCAACTGTCAGGAAGCTGGTCCGGCGTAAGCAGTGAAAATTTTCCTGACTCTCGCAGCTACAATCTGGCCGGCAAAACAATCTTTGGGGTCGGTGAAAGTGCCCTTTTGAGTCAATGGTCGACGACCGATGCGGGCAATGAACAAATTCACCAGTTGCAGTGGAGCCGCGACTACCGTGGGCAGGCCTATGCAATTGGCTTAATGCAACCGATCGGCAGTTTTAGCAGCTTTGTCACCACGCCTTATTTGTATGGCTTGGAGTATCGCAGCTCCATCAGAACACGCACCGACACCAGTCATCTGCAGGGCTCACCGCTGGAAGTGAACCTGCCCGTTCGAGGCCGCGTAGAGTTGCTCAGGGATAACCGGCTATTACACAGCGTACTCCTGGAAGCAGGTAATCACCTGCTAGATACAACTTTACTTCCCGCGGGCTCTTATGAAGTTGAAGTTCGGACTTTCGATGACACAGGCCGCCCCTTAAATACATTTACCACTTTTTTTGCCAAAGACGCCTTGCTTCCCCCACCGGGAGAGTGGCGCTGGGCTATACAGGCAGGTCAGCCGGCCTATTCTGATCTGAAACAGGTATTACCCCAGCGTATTGAAGATCATTTTGTTCAGGCAAGTATTGCCCGCAGGGTCGGGGACGACATTGGGGTTTTCTCGACACTTGCCGCAACCGAAGGCGTCCAGCTTATGGAAGCCGGAGCTCGCTGGGTAACGCCGCACCTCGAAATATCACCCAGCCTGGTAAAAGCCACAGACGGGCGCAACGGGCATCGTATTCAGGGTTTATTTCACGGCGACTTTTTCACGCTGAACATGTCCGATTTAAAATTGGACGGCACTCGGTCCGAGCCTTTAGTAAACCAATATGCACTGCTCCCCACGGGCCAACGCCAACAGAATGCAAGCCTTACTACAAGGGCTCTCGGTGGCCAGTTGTCCATGCGATATAGTAAGCGCGACCGCCCACAATCATTCGCCACCTCAGAGATTGATACCGAAAATACATTCAATCCCGCCAAACGGCTGGCAACACTCGAGTTCAACAAACTGATTCTCCGCACCCGACACTGGTTCGGCCGCCTGAACCTATCGTACGGAAAAGCAGATGGGGAAACCTACAGCAGTATTGGCGTTCAATTCCGAATGCGTGACCAACGTTGGCAGCACACAGCAAACCTGAATGCCGGCCGCGAATTGTCTGGTCAAACGGATACTCGGGGCGGCTATAGCGCCCAGTGGAACGATGGGGATCTCTGGGCTGCCGAGGTGGAACAACAGTTCAATGTTGAAGCCTCTTCAAATGAGCAATATCTCGAGAGCAGGTCTACGATGATTGATCGTCGCGGCAGCATAACGTCGAGTTTGCGATACATCGATGATGAAATTAATCGCGCACTCAACTACGTTGGTAGCTTCAGCACCAGCATAATGAGTACGGGCGATACTCATGCGTGGGGTGGAGGCCGGTCGTTTGATAGTGCCGTTATTCTTGATATCAATGGGAGTCCTGGCGATAAATTCGAAGTGCTTGTCGATGGAACACCCCATGGCTACGCACAAGGCGGCGACCGTACGGTTATCGATCTAGCGCCGTATCGCACATACGACCTGAGCTTGCGCCCATTGGGCGATGGCTTTTTCGAATACAGCGACGAGCGAGATGCATTGACGCTTTATCCCGGCAGTGTCACTCACGCCAACTATGACATCAAATCTCTCGTTGTCGTTATGGGAAGACTCCTGCGAGAAGGGAATCCCGTAACAAATACCAGTATATCTATCGGTGATTTCTCCACTAAAACCGATGATTTGGGTATTTTCCAGTTGGAGATGTATACCACACCACGCAATATGCGAGCGCCCTATCTACTTTGGGGAAATTGCAAAGTAGACCTGAACGAACAAACTTCAGGAGAAGACTGGTTGAACCTCGGGGACATCGAACTCGGTTCGGGCCAATGTGACAAACCCCTGCCACAGATTGCCGGAATTGAAGATGCGTAATTTCAACCTCAGCAATCTGGCCGCTCCACTGCTTCTGATGCTTGCACTTCTATGCCCTGCACCTGCCTATTCACAAAGTTGCAATGGCAATTTAGATGCGTGTGGCTTTCCCTCTGTCGTAAATCTGGACTCTGACGGGAGCCAATCCATTATTAACTTCTCTGTGCGAAGCCGCCAGGGTAGAAACTCCCCAAGAAATTATTACGTTCAGCTTTCCCAGACCACTGCCGTTAGTGGTAGCTATCTACTATATCCGGCGAGTGGCGAGGGTTCAGCGCTTGAAGTTGAAATTTCGTTCCAGCCCGAAGGTGGGGGCGTATATAACCTTTCTCCGTCGGACACCCCAAAAGGACCCTTTGGGGGCACACTGAATGAGACGCAAGCAGCACTGAGAATCAACGTGACTCCGGGACAAACGATTACGGATTCTCTTTATGAGGGGAACTTCGAATTCAACCTCATGCGGGATGATCCATTTTCCCCAGGTGCGACCGCACAGGCGACGTTTGTCGTGTCCATGTCGGTAACACCAACTCTTCAGCTTGCAGGCTTGGGCCCAGTAGATTTGAGCAACTCGGGTATCGCTTCTGGGCAGCCTTTAAGTAAGTCCGAAGATTTTTGCGTAGGCGGCGCGGGGTTCAGCGAATTTACGGTAAATCTATCCAGCTTGAATGGCAGCACTGGTGCAGGCGGAGGTACCTATCCATATACTCTGGTAGGTCAAAGCAGCGGGGAACAACTGTCCTATTCGGTTGCATTCACTGACGATCTTTCCGATCAGGTTGGCACGGAGCCTACCAGCAGTGGCGATATAACAACTCGATACCCATTGAAAGGCAATGCCGATTGCACCGCCGATACAGCCCGGATAATAGTGACAGTGATGTCTACGGAATGGAGTAAGGCGGCAGACGCAATATATACCGATATTCTGACCGTAACGGTTACCAGCTACTGAGCTTCTCAAAGATATTTGAATTTTCCCACTGACCCTGAAAGCAGGGATCATTCAAGTGGCAGCTTTAGAACGCCGCCCTCTGGCCCCCTCGTCTGTATCTTTATCTCTCCTCCCCCAGAGATTTCGCCAAGATCGAGCGAATTTTTCGCATAAACTCGACCGTGCACGTCAAGATTTTTACATCCCGAGCCGGCCTGGCAGTGTTCAACCTGAGCGACATCAGCATTTACATTGCCAAGATTCTTCAGTTTCCAGCCTTCACCTTCGCGAACAAGACGCAGGTCGTATGCACCGCTTTCGGGCTGAACAAAGACCAAAGCCTGGAATGCCACAAGCACTTTCAGGGCTGGCCTGTCGCTTTTGAGCGCGCCGACGACGGGCTTGAAAGTAACGCGGTACACTTTTTCTTCGGTCAGGTCCCGTTCCAAAGACATCAGTCGAAATCGCTTTTTCTCCCCCTGAGAAAGCACCGCTTTCGCAGGACTTACTAGCAACTTAAATTCCTTTGGGTCGACCACTCTAACCCTCTTTTCATCAGGCATACCCGGGTTATCAACCCGAAATATTTCCGTTTGCAAGTACAGAGTTTCCTGGTCCGGATTGGTAACCACAATGTCATCCCGGGAATGCGGTGAATCATCCAGGTACACAATTATTTTATCGAGGGACATCGCTGCCCAAGCTGGATTGGTCAGTAATAGGAAGGCCAGCGCTAGGATTTTATTCATGATCAGTTGCAGCAGTGGAAGTACGCGACCTATTCTAAACGCACTGAAAGGGGAAACAACTACAGCGCCTCAACAACCAGGCTATTTACTGCATTTTTGCCTGGTATGTGCAAACAGGATGCACCTGACGCCTTTCCCAAGATACGCTGCACCTGCAGGCTATCGGTCGCCAGTACTATCTGGTAGTCCGGTGCTGGCAAGTGCCCCACACATATCAGGTTCAAGCCACGGGTTTCTGAAGGGCGGATTTCTGCGCGTAACGGCATCGCCAGGACAATTTGTGCAGAGGCGGTGGAAGATACCGCCTCGGATAGTGCGGAAGGCACCAATGCCGGCCACGCGAGTCCTAGCAGTAGTGGTGTGAATCGACGTCCTCGGTCCATAGCGCCACGACCTAACCTCTAACAAGATTTTCCCTCCCATTTTCATTGTAGGCACCCGTATGCCTTCATAATTCAGCCTCAGCAAAAGCCGTGCACCCTTGCGCCAATTCCTCCTTGCAACCCACCCCACACCAACTATTTTTCAAATAGAGATTTCGCGGTATCTCCCACCTCTCCTATCCACACAATAAAGCCATACCCGGCGGGAACTCACATCGATGTTGATTGCGCATTTGGGCGACAAAATCCACCACCCGGAGAACACTTTGGCGGCGTTTGAAGCGGCCCATGGGCTGGGTGCCTGCGCGATTGCGACTGAAATTCAGTTCAGCAAGGAGCGCACCCCCTGGTGCTGTGCCGGGGAGGGAATGGATTTCACCAAGGTCGGGATTTCTGCGCCGCTGCACCGCCTGAAAGACCGGGACCTGAAAACACTGCCGATTAGCAGTTTTCAGCAACTGGTGGACTGGGCCAATCGCCACCGGCACCTGGAATGGTTTGTAGAGCTGAACACCGACACCCTCGCCCGGGTGGGCGCAGAGGCGGCCATCCGGCGGCTGCGGGAGGAGATTCCCGGCAGTACCGACGCCTTTGTACTGCTGACGTCAGACCTGCGCAGCTTGCGCCTGGCCCGCAGCCTGGGGTTCGATCTGGTTGCACTGCGTATTCCCAGCGTGGCCCGCTGCCTGTCTGCAGAGGTGGTTACGCTGGCGCCGGACTTTTTGCTGATTGACCAAAGCCATGTGGATTGCCAGGAGTTACCGCCAGGCCCATGGCAATGGGTGGTACACGAGATCAATACGGCCCAGGGCGCGGTACACTGGCGCCACCGTGGGGCACACCACATTCTCACGGGTAACCTGCCACTACTGATGCGCTCCCGGGAGGCCAGTAATGTCTACGGAATATGATGTTCTGGTAGTAGGCGCCGGCATCCAGGGTGCCGGTGTTGCCGAAGCACTGACTGCCGCCGGTTACCGGGTCGCCATTCTGGAACAGGAGGCCGTGGCGCATGGGACATCTTCCCGCTCTTCCAAGCTGATTCACGGCGGGTTGCGCTACCTGGAGAGCGGCCAGTTCTCACTGGTGTACGAATGTCTGAAGGAGCGCCGCTGGCTGCTCGCCCACAAACCGGACCTGGTGCATATGGTCCCCTTCCTGATCCCGGTGTATCGCCACAGCCGCCGTCCGGCGTGGAAGATTCGGCTGGGACTGACTCTTTACGCCCTGCTGGCGGGGCTTTTCTCACCCCATTCCCGTTTCCGCAGCATCTCCGTGAATGATTACGATGCGCTCTGCGGCCTCAACGGCGACGACCTGCTGGCGGTCTATCGCTATTACGATGCCCAGACCGATGACGCTGCCCTGACCCGTGAGGTGATCACCAACGCCCAGCGCGGTGGTGCCGAGCTGATCTGCCCCGGCAGCCTCGTAGGTGCCGAGGTCACTGACAAGTTCGTACTGGTGGATTACTTCCACGAGGGCCAGCTGAATACCCTGCACTGCCGCGCACTGGTGAACTGTTCCGGGCCCTGGATCGAGGATACCAACAGCAAGTGCGCCCCCAGCGCCAAGCTGCCCCCTTTGGAGCTGGTGGCGGGCACCCATATACAGGTGCCGCTGAAACTGGCAAACAAGATCTTTTATGTAGAAGCGGAAGACGGCCGCGCCGTGTTTGTGATGCCTTGGCAAGGGGAAACCCTGGTTGGCACCACCGAACGCCCTTACCACGGTGATCCCTCCGAAGTGGCGCCGACGCTGGAAGAAAAAGCGTATTTGCTGCGAACCCTGAAACAGTACTTCCCGGAAACCCGCCCACTGCAGTTGAACGAGCTGAGCGACAGTTTCGCCGGCCTGCGGGTGCTGCCCCACGCCAGCAGCAATCCCTTCTCCCGCAGCCGCGAGACCATGATCTGCTGCGACAACGACAAGCACCCCCATATTGTGGCCGTCGCCGGTGGCAAGCTGACCAGTTACCGCGCCACCGCGCGTGCGGTACTGAAAAAACTGCGCCCGGTCCTGGCCGGTCGCGCCGACTGGAGTCCGATCACCGCGAGCCAACCTGCGGATACAGAGCCGAGCGCCAAGGAGCGCAATCTCTAGCTGGCACAGGGGAATTGGGCAGCCGCACTGCCGGCAGTGCCTGTCACTCCAATCCATCAAAGGCCCAGCGCACCGCCATGACTTGTTATACTGCGCGGAGATTTACCGCCTGACAGTCGTTTTATGCCTGAAACATCCCCCCTCGCTACCCGCCCGCACACTGCCGGCACCGCCACTGCGGTTTCCCACCGCTTCTGCACTGCCCCTTTGATGGACTGGAGTGACAGGCACTGCCGTTACTTCTGGCGCCAGTTCAGCAAGCATGCCCTGCTATATACCGAAATGGTCACCACCGGCGCCATTCTGTTCGGGGATCAGGAGAGTCACCTGGATTTTGATGCGGCGGAACAGCCAGTAGCCCTGCAGCTGGGCGGCAGTGATCCCGAGGATCTGGCGCGCTGTGCACAGATTGCCGAGCAGTGGGGCTATAGCGAGGTGAACCTGAACTGTGGCTGCCCCAGCGACCGGGTGAAGAAAGGCCGCTTTGGCGCCTGTCTGATGGCGGAGCCGGATCTGGTGGCCGAGTGTCTGGGCGCGATGAAAGGTGCAGTTTCGATTCCGGTCACGGTGAAACACCGCATCGGTATCGACGATATGGAAGACTACCCGGGACTGACCCGCTTTGTGGAAGCCCAGGCCAAAGCCGGCATCGACACCTTTATCGTCCACGCCCGCAAGGCCTGGCTGAATGGCCTCAGCCCGAAAGAAAACCGCGAGGTACCGCCACTGAAATACGACATGGTGTACCAGCTGAAGCAGGACTATCCAGACCTTGAAATTGTGCTGAATGGCGGCATCAATTCCATTGACGAGTGCCTGCAACATTTACAGCGATTAGATGGTGTTATGCTCGGGCGTGCGGCTTACCAGACGCCGGGCATTCTGGCACAGGTGGACGCGACCCTGTTTGGCGGTGAGCCCGGGCCGACACCGGCGGCGGTGGTTCAGCGGATGTTGCCCTATATCGAAAACGAATTGAGCAAGGGGCAGCGACTCAATCACATAACCCGGCATATGATGGGTTTGTTCCAGGGGGTACCCGGTGCACGGCGTTTTCGCCGGCACCTGAGTGAGCAGGCACACACCGCGGGGGCTGGTCCGGAAGTACTGGAGCAGGCGTTGGCACTGGTGACCGACGCCGCATAAGAAATTCGAACGATTGATATAAGGAAGTGGGGAAGATGAACAAACTGGAACAACTCAAGCAGCGCAGCCTGGTGGTGGCCGATACCGGCGATATTGAAGCCATTCGCCGCTATCAGCCGCAGGATGCGACCACCAACCCTTCCCTGCTCTACAAAGCCGCACAACTGCCGCAGTACGAACAGCATGTAAAAGATGCCCTGAGCTGGGCGGAGAAGAACGGCGGCGATGTGATCAATCAGGCCTCCATGAAGCTGGCGGTGGCCATTGGCTGCGAGATTCTGCAGCTGGTGCCCGGTGTGGTTTCTACCGAGGTGGATGCACGCCTGTCCTTCGACACCCGCGCCAGTATTGAGTACGCGCGCAAATTGATTGCCATGTACCAGCAGGCCGGTATTGATCGCGAGCGGGTGCTGATCAAGCTCGCCTCCACCTGGGAAGGTATTGCCGCAGCAGCGGTACTGGAGCAGGAAGGTATCCACTGTAATCTGACCCTGCTGTTCAGCCAGTGCCAGGCCGTTGCCTGCGCCGAGGCCGGAGTTACCCTGATCTCGCCCTTTGTGGGCCGCATTCTCGACTGGTACAAGGCCAGCACCGGGCGCGACGACTACACTGCACAGGATGACCCGGGTGTGGTTTCCGTGACCAGTATCTACGAGTACTACAAATCCCGCGGCTATCCCACTATTGTGATGGGTGCCAGCTTCCGCAATACCGGAGAAATTGAAGCCCTGGCGGGCTGCGACAAACTCACCATCAGCCCGCAACTGCTACAGGAATTGCAGGACGATAACGGCGAGTTGGCCGCCGGCCTCAACAGCGACATTGCCAGCCAGCCGGCGCCGGACACCCAGTTGCAGGAATCCGAGTTCCGCTACCAGCTGAATGCCGATGCCATGGCCACGGAAAAGCTGGCCGAGGGTATCCGCAACTTTGTCGCCGACCAATTGAAGCTGGAAGAACTGCTGAAAAAAGCCCGCTGAAACTCCCAACAGGGTTTTCGGCCTACACCACGCTGACAACAGAAGACTAAATAACACCACTTGAGAAAGGAGCCCGCGATCATGCTGCAACAGATTCGAAAACTGTTTGAACAGATTGGCCGCGGGGAAAGTGTGGAAGTGCGCACGGAAAAAGACGTGCGCATGATCAGTGCGGCTTTGCTGGCAGAAATTGCCACTGCTGACCAGAAGGTGGATGACCGCGAGCGGGCGGCACTGGAACAGTTGCTACAGGAACACTACCAGTTAGATGGTGACACCGCGCAATCCATGGTCGAGCGCGCACTGACCGAGCGCCACGAGGCCACTTCCCTGTATGAATTTACCCAGTCGGTGAACACCAACTTCAGTGAGCGCGACAAGTACCTGCTGGTAAAGCAGATGTGGCAGGTGGCTTTTGCGGACGGTGAGATAGATGCGTTTGAAGAGCATCTGATACGGCGGGTAGCGGAGCTGATTTACCTGCCCCACGGGTTGTTTACCCGCGCCCGCGCAGAGGCCCGGGACGGGGACAGCTGATCCCGACCGGGTCCTTTTTAACGTTCAATCAGTGGGATACGGCCTTTTTCGGGCCTGCTGCGGTATGCGCAGCCTGCTCGGTTTCCAGCGCGTGCACCAGATCGCGGAAGGTGGCTTGGTTCTGCTCGTTCATACTCATTAGCACCCGATGTGCTTCCAGTACCATTTCACGAGCGGTGTGCTCATCCGGCGCGTTGCACTTGAGCGGTGCAGGCTCTGCCAGATAGGCGTCATTGTGGGCGTCGCTGCTGATATCCATCAGTGCTTCAAAACCCATGGAATCCAGCAAGTGCAACAGGCCGCGGTTATCGCAAAGCACCAGCGGTTTGGACACGCCGCGCTCTTCCGCGCGAATGGCGATCTTCGCCATCAGGCCCAGGGTCGTGCTATCCACGCCCTCCGCGCCATTGAGGTCGAAAACCACGCCACGAAAGTCGCCGTGAGAGAACATCTTGTCGATAAAGTTATCGAAAGACGTGCAAAGATTGAGGCGCACATCGCCCACCAGTTTGACAACATAGATGCCCTGGTGGTCACCAACCATTATCTGCCCGGACTGCATAGTAACCTCAAACACACCCTGCCCTTGTCCCGAGCGAAGATGCGAGATGGATAAGTTGCGGCTTGTGACCGCGCACAGTTCCTTGTGCAAGCGTAGCCAACCGGCCGGGGCCTAACCCGGTGCCAATTGACTCCAAAGTGGGCGGAGCTTACTCCTGCCCACTTGCGCTGACAAGACCAGTGTGAACGGGCGCACAATTATGACCAGACAGTCCGGAGCAACTGCTTCAATCTCCGGCACAGGCTACAGTGCTTGTTCAAGCCCGCAGCCGCCGATCTCACAGGCACCCTGCCCACGTACATCAGTCTCGGGCACCCCCAATGAACCCAACATGAACGACCTCAGGCGGCTGTTAACCACCGCTTTTGCATGAAGATTCGAGATGTTCCGTAAACCGGGAAAAGGCTGCAAAAAGCAGGCCGCTATGCCCGCTCGTCTTGCCTTAGGGTGAGAATGGTAATGTCGTCGGGGAAGGATTCGGCGGTATCCACCTTGAGGGCAGCGCAAAGGCTTTCGAGGTCGCCCCGGCTGTGATCGATCTTTTGCAACAGCTCCTGCTCCTTCTGCAGCAGGTCTCCGGGCAGTAATTCGAGTACACCGTCAGAACAGGCCACCAGTCGCCAGTTGGCGGGCAGATTGCAGTGGCGCACTTCCCAGTCGCCGCGCTCAAACAGACCCAGCGGGCGGCCCTTGCCCTCAAGCCAGCGAGCACCGTCGCGGGTCACCAGCGCTGGCACCGGTACCTGCCCGGCTACCGCGTAGTGCAGCTGGCGCGCGCGGCTGTCCACAACGCCGACGAACATACTGGCGTGCTTGTCCAGGCGGGTACCGAGTAGCTCCTTATTGATCATCGTCAGGATATCCGTAAGGTCACTGTCGATGGTATCGAGCTGACTGAACAGGGGGCGCTCGCGCAGCAGGTGCATGATGCTGTGTTTGATCAGGGCAGTCACGAGCGCGGAGGAAACACCGTGGCCGGACACGTCGACCAGATAGAAGGCGACAAAGCGCTCGCCAAAAAGCCCGTAGTCGATGAAATCGCCACTCAGGTAGAGGGATGGCAGCAGGCGGTAGGCCGCCTCGATACCGGCGGGGTACTGGTAGGGGGTGCGCGGCAGCAGATGCTGCTGCAACTGGCGGCCGGCCTCATGGTCGCGCTGCAACAACGCGATATGGTCGTGCAGCTCGCGGTTGCGCTCTTCCAGTTGCTCGCGGTATTCGCGGTTCTGTTCCGCCAGGTCCCGGGCCTCGGTGATACGGGTAATCGCGTGTTCGATGACGGTAGCATCGGTGATCGGCTTGAGGATGTAGTCGCTGGCGCCCAGACGCAGGGCCTGCACTACGTCGTTCACTTCACTGTTGGAGGCAAGCACCACCACCGGGGTATCCGGCGACAGCCGCTTGATCTTGCGCAGAACTTCAAGGCCGCCCATATCCGGCAAATGCAGGTCCGTCACCACCAGCTCGTGAAACCCGGGAGAGAATTGACCAATGGCCTCTACGCCATTGGTCACCCGGGTCACTGTAAACCCGAGGCGAACAAGACTCTGGTGCACGAGTTTGCAGGAAGACTGGTCGTTGCAACCCAGAAAAAGGGCGCGTTTCTGAGAGACAGGTGTCAGCCCGGAATCGGCGGGCTGCACAGTGGGAGAGTCACCTGTCGCAGTAGTCATGATACAGGCACCGGTATAGGTCAAAGCCCACCGCTAACGCGCAGCATGTGGGCTTGTTTTTATTATTTGTGACTTCAGAAGTCGTATTCATCCAGGTCGCCGCCGAAATCGTCTTCCTGCTCGCCGTCGTTGATCAAAAATTCCCGCCGCTGAAGATAGGCGTCACGCATCAATACATAGCGATCGCCCTGCTGTACCAGTGCTTCTGCCTGCAGCAGGCTGGCGCGCGTTTGTATCACATCAACCATTTTCAGCGTGTATTCAACGGAGTTTTCGTCCACGTAGGTCAGCGGGTTGGTGTACCACTCTACCACTTCGCCGGGTACATCGCGCACGGTGGACGGCCCCATCATGGGAATGACCAGGTAGGGGCCGGAGGGCACACCCCACACTGCCAGTGTCTGGCCGAAATCTTCGCCATCACTGGGCTCCAGTCCCATGTGCTGGGCCACATCAAACAGACCGGCAATACCGATGGTGCTGTTGATCAGGAAGCGGCCGGTATCGTTGCCCGCCTGGCCCCATTTCCACTGCAGCACGTCGTTCAACACATTGTTGACCTCGTGCAGGTTGGAAAAGAAGTTGGTGACCCCGGATTGTACAAAAATCGGGGTTACTTGGCGGTAGCTGATGGCAACCGGCTTCAGGAACCAGCGGTCCGCAGTATCGTTGAAGCGGAACATGGCGCGATTGAACCCCTCCCAGGGGTCGCGATCTTCCGGTTCCTCGGCGCTGGCAAATTCACCCGCCGGGTCGAAGCCGTATTCGTCTTCAAGCTCTGAGCCGAAGTCGTCACCGGTATCCCCGGTAGTACCACTGGTTGCACCGCTGTCGTTGGCGCTATCACCAGTCCCCTCACCACCATCACCAAAGGGATCTACCTCATCGGCGCCCGATGCGGGTGGTGTCGGCGGTTTGGCCGGAGAAGTTGCAGAAGGAGACTCATTGGGAATCTCAGCGAAAGGATCTGACGCATCCTGCGCCAGCGCGATGGGTGCCGACAGCAGTGCCGTCAGGGCCAAGGCAGAAATTTGGGTGCGCTCAAGCAATTCCCTGCTCCTCGCAAAATAAAGTCGAATGTTCAAACCAGGATCTTAGTTTCCGTTTGCGCGATTTTAACACTGGCCGCTAAGCCAGCATAGCAGCTGACAATATTGGTCAATGCGGTTGTTAGGCGTGGTAATTAGCGAGTACCGCTCTGTGGCGGTTTGAACCCGGACAGGATATCCAGGTTGTGTAATTTTCTGAACAAATCGACCCCGAACGCCAGCAATTGCTCGGGGTCCGGGTGCTGAATGTCCGCCGCCAGCTTCTGTAATAACTGACGGCCACTCACGGGGGTATCGGAGTGAGATTCGGCCAACTGTAATAAATGTGCGGTAACACCGTTGGCTTCCAGGAACGCCACTGTATCAGCCCGATTGCGATAAACAACCAGAAACGTCGGCGTTTGCGGTGGGTCGACCGGCTGATACGCCGGGCCTATCTGGTGTACCGGGTAGTGATAACTGAGATTCCAGGCCAGCGGCGACACCAGTGGCGCCCATTCCAGCATTTGCTGCGGTGTGTATTCTCCAGGTAAATTATCCGGGAAAATCGACTCGCTAACGTCCAGTGCCAGCTCTACCCATTCGTAGTGGGCCAGCTCCAGCATAAACGGCGGATCCTGCTCGCTGCCCGACGCGCCGCTGCGCTCATGCTGTAGATATTGCAGAAACTCTTCACTGATCTGCAAAAAATACGGACTTTCTGATTGGTGCCGCTGTACAAAGTCCCGCACCATGGCATGCCAGTGCGCATCCTCGCTAATACTGCGCAATACCGGAAAGCCACCGGCAATAAAGGATTCGATATTGTTGTAAATCAGGTCGCGGTAAATACCCATGCGGCGGTCTTCAATACCCGCCGGCGCTTCCACGTCTGCCGGCGCGCGCAGGTGAGCGGCAAAATAGGTCTGCATCAGCTGGAAGCCGGCTTCTCCGTCTTTCTCGCTTGCCTCTTTCTTACTCTCGTCTTTAACGGCCACGATGCACCTCCAGGGTCGCCGCCGGTGCACCTTGTGACATCTCCAGTTGCGGCGATCTACTCGCCCACGCTGAAGTGCGCCACGGCTGTTGATAACCGCGAATATGCTCTACTTCGCGACACAGTTCTGGCAGTGGTGGGATATTAAAATCGCGCTCCAGCAAGGTCGGAATGGGACCGAATGCCTCATAGGCGCGCTGCAGCAATTGCCACACCGGGTCGATCACCGGCGCACCGTGGGTGTCCACCTTCAGGTCTTGCGCTTCGTCAAAATGCCCCGCCACATGGGCATAGCGAATGCGCTCCGGGGGCAGCGCCAGTAAAAAGGCTTCTGCATCGTAGCGATGATTGATGGCATTGACGTAAATATTGTTGACGTCCAGCAGCAGATCACAGTCGGCTTCAGCAAGCACCGCCTGGAGGAATTCCAGCTCGGACATTTCCTGCCCGGGCGCCGCGTAGTAGGAAACATTTTCCATCGCAATGCGCTGTTCCAGAATATCCTGTACCCGGCGAATGCGGCCGGCCACATAGCGCACCGCCTCTTCGGTGAAGGGGATCGGCAACAGGTCGTAGAGATGTCCGTGGTCAGAGCAGTAACTCAGGTGTTCGCTATAACAACGGATATTGTGGTTGCGGATAAACTGCTTGATGGAGCGCACCAGGGTTTCATCCAGTGGTGCGGGAGAACCGATAGACAGTGAAAGACCGTGGCTAACAAACGGAAAGCGCTCGGTATGTTCCCGAAACCAGCGGCCGTAGCGCCCGCCCACGCCAATCCAGTTTTCCGGTGCAACTTCGAGAAAATCTACCTGCTCCACAGACAACGTCTCACCCATCATTGAACGCCGCAGCCCGAGCCCGGCGCCCTGAACGGGGAATTGGTGAGGATTCGTTTTCATGTGATCAGGTGTTTAATGGGACTGGAAACGAGAGAAACAAAAATAAGAATTTTCGATGGCAGCAACCCGGCACTGCGCCAGGTTGCTACTGAAGGTCAGATTCAGGTAGCGATCAACCGCCGCACTTGCCTTCGCCGCATTTACCTTCTTTCTTTTTACCTTCACCACACTTGCCTTCGCCGCACTTACCTTCTTTCTTTTTACCTTCACCACACTTGCCTTCGCCGCACTTACCTTCTTTCTTTTTACCCTCGCCGCATTTGCCTTCGCCGCATTTACCTTCTTTCTTTTTACCTTCGCCGCACTTGCCTTCGCCGCATTTACCCTCTTTCTTTTTAGACTCATCATCCTGAGCCATTTTCAGGTTGTAACCGGCAGACAGCTCGGTGGCGGTAAAAGGATTGGCAGCGCTGGACACGCTCAGGGTGGCAGAGGCGATAAAAGCAGCACCAACGGCGGCTGCGAGTGGCAGGTTCTTCTTGTTCATGACATTTCTCCTTGGGAAATGGTCGTATCGAGTATGTGTTCACGCGAACGGCGCGAAAACCGCCGTTTCCGGATTATAGTTTGCCGGGAGTGGATTGGCTTAGCCCTTAGACCGGAGGTCCACTTCACTGGTTCGGGGCAATTTCCCGAAATGTGAACCAGGCCACCAATCACGGAGCCCGCCAAGCCTCAGCCGGACATTCTTATGTCGTGCCGGAGAGCCGTTTCTTACACCCAAACCCATCCATACGAGAACAGTGCGGCCATGGATCAACCTGCCTGCAGCTCCGTCCAGAGTTTGCGCAGGCGCTTGATGGAGACCGGCATCAAGGTTTTCAGGGTCTGGGCGAACAGCGAGATACGGAATTCTTCCAGCATCCAGCGGAATTGCAGCAGGTCGGTATCCCCCGCCAGCAACAGGGCGTCTGTTTTACTGGCCAGTGCCTGGTAGGGCTCGTCCGCCTCCTGAAACTCCGCGGTCAGTCGCCGGTCCCGATTCGGATCCAGCGCGGCCTTTTCCAGCCGCACTTCGATCCCCTTGAGGTAGCGACCGTACTGCCGCAGCCACTCCAGGGGCGTCTGGAACAGGAAGCCGCGATAGAAGAGCCCCTGCAGCTGGCGGTTGATATCCGCGACCGCCAGTGCCACCGCCAGGTTTTTCTGTTGCTTGATCTGTTTACGCAGCGGTACCAGCTGCGCCAGTGCCTTGACCAGCACATCGGCCATTTCCTGGGCCACGGCCACCAGTTTTTCCCGCCCTTCCAGTGCAGCGAGGAAATCTGCCTCGTTGCGGGGCCAGTTTTCGTCACTCCAGAAACACTCGCGCACGGCCGCCATCAGTATGTCGTCGGCCACCTCTTCGCGGCGGCCGAGATCGGCAGCGCTCAGCCCCAGCTCTTTACCTTTCAATAGCTCCTTGCGCAGATACTTGACCGGCTCCGCCAGATGCAGGATCGCCAGGCGACAGATACCCGCGCGGGTCAGCAGTCGGGCCTCTCTGGGGTTGTCCAGCAATTTGAGATCAACGCTGTCCTTGTTGGCGACCAATGCCGGATAGGCGCGCACCTTGAGGCCGCCCTGATCCAGCTGGTAGGTCTCCGGCAGGTCGCCAAAGTCCCAGCTGGTAATACCCTCGCGCTCGAAGCCGTCGCCGGCGCTGGCCAGCTCCTGCTGTACCCGGTCGCGGTAACGGGCCTGCAGGATTTCCAGGTCGCGCCCCTGGTCCAGCAGCTGGCCTTTCTCGTCTAGCACCTGAATATTGAAACGGTAGAAATCTTCCACGCCCTGTTCGGCAGTGATCCAGGCGTCATCCGGCAATGCCTGCGCGGTCTGGCGCTTGAGCTCGTGGGCCAGGGCCTGCCACAGAGGGGTGTTGTCTGCCTGCATTCGCAGCAATGCCTTGTCCACCGCGGCCGGCACCGGCACAAAGTGTTTGCGGTACTGCTTGGGCAGGTTCTTCACCAAGGCGATACATTTATCCCGCAAAATGCCGGGTACCACCCATTGCAAGCGCGCCGCCGGGACCTGGTGCAGGGCGCCCACAGGCACCTGAATGCTCACGCCATCTTCCGGCTTGCCCGGCTCAAAGTGATAGCTGAGCGGGAATTCGATACCGCCACTGGTCAGGCTATCCGGGAACTGGGCTTCGCCCACGTGGCCCGCATCCTGTTGCATCATCAAATCCCGAGGCAGAAATAGCAGCTGCGGATCTTTCTGTTCCGCCTGTTTGCGCCACTTTTCAAACCCGGCCAGATTGACTACATCCGCGGGGATACGCTCATCGAAGAAGCGGTACACCACCTCGTCGTCCACCACGATATCCCGGCGACGGGATTTGGCCTCAAGGTCTTCCAGCTCTTCCAGCAAATCGCCGTAGTGTTTGAAGAACTTCCCCTTGCCGCGGTAGCGGCGCTCCACCAGTGCCTCGCGGATAAACACTTCCCGCGCGGTTTCCGGATCCAGCTTACCGTAATGGATGCGCTGTTTGTCCACCAACACCAGGCCGTAGAGGGTAATTTTTTCAAACGCCATTACCGCGCCGGAGCGCGGGTTGTAGTGGGGCTCAAAATAATTGCGCTTGACCAGGTGCTCAGCGCACCCGAGCACCCAGTCGGGCTCGATTTTACCCACGGTGTGGGCAAACAGGCGGCTGGTCTCCAGCAACTGTGCTGCCACCAGCCAGCGCGGCGGCTTCTTGAACTGGCCGGAGCCCGGAAAGATATGGAAGCGGCGGTTGCGGCAGCCAAGAAACTCTTTGTTTTCGTCGCGCACGCCGATGTTGTCCAGCAGGCCCGGCAAAATGGCCTTGTGCACGCTGGCGTAATCGGCGGGCTCCGGGTTCATTTTCAGATCCAGATCGCGGATGGCCAGGCGCAGCTGGTGGTGTATGTCCCGCCACTCCCGCAGGCGCAACCAGGACAGGAAGTTTTTCTGGCACCACTTGCGCAACTGGTTCTGGCTCAGTTCCTGGCGCTGGGCTTCATAGCCGTCCCACAGATTGACCAGGGTCAGGAAGTCCGACTGCTCGTGCTGCCACTGTTTGTGCTTTTCATCGGAGGCCTGGCGTTTTTCTGCCGGGCGCTCGCGGGGGTCCTGCACCGCCAGGGCGCTGACGATGATCAGCAGTTCCCGCAGGCTATTGCAGTTACCGGACTCCATCAGCATACGTCCGAGGCGTGGATCCAGCGGCAGGCGCGATAGCGCGCGGCCCAGCTTGGTGACGCCGCCATTGCGGTCCACCGCCTTCAATTCCTGTAGCAGGTTGTAGCCGTCATTGATCAGGCGCTGGTCCGGCGGATCCACAAATGGAAATTCGCGGATATCGCCGATACGCAGCTGCAGCATCTGCAGAATCACCGCCGCCAGATTCGTGCGCAGGATTTCCGCATCGGTAAATTCCGGGCGCTGCAGAAAATCACTTTCTTCATAGAGGCGGATACAGACACCGGCACTCACCCGGCCACAGCGACCGGCGCGCTGATTGGCGCTGGCCTGGGAAACGGCTTCCACCGGCAGCCGCTGGATTTTGCTGCGGTAGCTGTAGCGGCTGATGCGCGCGGTTCCGGGGTCGATTACATAGCGTATACCGGGCACGGTGATAGAGGTCTCGGCAACGTTGGTGGCCAGCACTATCCGGCGTCCCTTGTGGGGCGCGAACACCTTGCTCTGCTCCGCCAGGCTCAGGCGCGCGTACAGCGGCAGCACGTCGATATGCGGTAACTGTGCGTCGCGCAGTGCTTTCGCACACTCACGGATTTCCCGCTCACCGCTCATGAAGATCAGGATGTCACCGCCGCGGCGGGGTGAGGCTTTCTCTTCCTGCAGCAATTCCTCAACGGCAGTGATTACCTGCTCGTTCAGATCGGCATCGCTGTCCGCGGGCGGACGGTAGTGGATGTCCACCGGGTAGGTGCGCCCGGAGACTTCAATAATCGGCGCATCGTCGAAATGCTGGGAAAACTTTTCCAGGTCGATGGTGGCAGAGGTAATGATCAGCTTCAGGTCCGGGCGTTTCGCCAGAATGGTTTTCAGGTAACCCAGCAGAAAGTCGATATTGAGGCTGCGCTCGTGGGCCTCGTCGATGATCAATGTGTCGTATTTGGTGAGCAGCGGGTCCCGCTGGATTTCCGCCAACAGGATACCGTCGGTCATCAGCTTGATATGGGTGTGCTCGGTGCTCTGGTCGGTAAAGCGCACCTGATAACCCACCGATTTCCCCAGTGGCTGCCCCAGCTCCTCGGCAATGCGGTTGGCCACGGTGCGCGCGGCAATCCGCCGCGGCTGGGTGTGGCCTATCTGGCCGAAAATGCCGCGCCCCAGTTCCAGGCAGATTTTTGGCAACTGGGTGGTTTTACCGGAGCCGGTCTCACCCGCGACCACCACCACCTGATTGGCCGCAATCAGCTCGGCAATTTCCTCACGCCGCGCCACGACCGGCAGCCCTTCCGGCCACTCCACCTTGGGCAGCTTTGCCCGGCGTGCCTCGGCCAGCGCCACCGACTCCGCCAGCTGCTTCTCCAGCTGGGCAATCATGCGGTCCGCGGGCTTGCCTTCCTGCAGACGCCGGCGCGCATTGGCCAGGGTTTTGCGCAGGCCAAAGCGGTCTGCCCCCATGCTCTGGGCGATCAGCTGCTGGTATTGCGCCAGGTCATATTGCTCGCGGGGACGGGCGACTTCTGGGCTCGGGTCTCGACTGGGTTTCTGGGGCATAAGTTGACTGGCAATTCAGGAAAATACTGCAAACGGGCGATTATACCCGCTGGGGACGGCCGGGGTCTGTTCCTACACTTGCGTGCGTTACGTCTGCCCTATACTCAGGGAGATGGCGCGCAATACAACCTTCAATTGGCGGATTGCGCGCGACAAATTTCCATCGTGTTCAGACCGGGTCTGTAACTGCAGGCCTCGTACCGTCAGCGTGAGGAGCCTTCATGCAAGACCTGAAGCCAAAACCCCCGGCCAGCGCCGGGGAGATGATGGGCCACCCGAAAGGGTTGTTCCTGCTGTTCGGAACCGAGATGTGGGAGCGCCTCAGCTTTTACGGTATGCGCGGCATCTTCGTGTTCTACCTCACCTCCGCGGCAGCGGCGGCGGCCTTCGGCTGGGAGGCGCTGTCGGACAAGGAGCTGCAATCCAAGGCCCTCAGCTATCTCGGCACCTACGCCATGCTGGTGTACCTGACGCCGATCATTGGCGGCTGGATGGCGGACAACAAGTGGGGCCAGCGGCGCTGCATCATGTTCGGCGGTGTGCTGATGATGCTGGGGCAGTTCGCCCTCGGCTTCCCCCACAAGTGGCTGCCGGATGGCTCCCAGCTCTCCATGCTGTGGCTGGGCCTGGGTCTGATGATCATCGGCAACGGTTTCTTCAAGCCGAACATTTCCACCATGGTGGGCGACCTCTACGATGAAGGTGACCGGCGCCGGGATACCGCCTTCACCATTTTCTATATGGGGATCAATATCGGCTCGATTCTCGGTTATCTGGTCATTGGCTGGATCGGCGAGAAGGTGGACTACCAGCTGGCGTTTGTGGTGGCCGGCCTCGGTATGCTGCTGGGCCTGATTCTGCAGATGACCCAGTCGGACAAACTCCTCGGTCAAATCGGCAAGCAGCCCTCGGCCAAAGTCGGTCTGAAGGCGAATCTGGGGGCCGACAAAAAACGCGCGCTGACCCCGGAAGAGCGGGACCGCATCAAGGTAATCCTGATCCTCGGTCTATTTACAGTGATCTTCTGGGCCGGGTTCGAGCAGGCTGCGGGCTCCATGAACCTGTTTGCCAAGTACAACACCGACCTGCACATCTTCGGGTTTGAGATCCCCGCCAGCTGGCTGCAGATGGTGAACCCCCTATTCATCATCATCCTCGCCCCTGTAGTGGCGAGCATCTGGGTTGGCCTGGGTTCTTCCGAGCCGACCTCGCCGGCCAAGTTCAGCCTCGGTCTCATCTTCCTCGGCCTGGGCTTTGTGTCCATGGTGGGCGCCGCACTGCAGATTGGCGACTCCGAGACCATCAAGGCCAGCCCCTGGTGGCTGGTGGTGGCCTATATCTTCCACACCTTGGGCGAGCTGTGCCTCTCCCCCATCGGGCTCTCGATGGTGACCAAGCTGGCACCGCTGCGCTTCCTGTCACTGATGATGGGGCTCTGGTTTGCATTTATCGGCATTGCCAACAAAGGCGCGGCGGAAATCGGCAAGCTGGTGGGTGAATCCGGCCCCCTGGCCACCTTCGGTGGCGTGGCCGCCGCTGCAATTATTGCCGGGGTGATCCTGTTCCTGATTCGCGAAAAGCTGGTGGACTGGATGCACGGTGCCGAGGAGGAACACACTGTGGTGAAAGACACCACCAAGGAAGAGATCGGCATCACTGCCGACCACGATGTGGCACCACAGCGGAAGTTTGGGGAATAGCCCGCTTCACTGCTTCCTGAAAACGCAAAGCGAAACAGAGAGCCCCCGTCACCCGACGGGGGCTTTTTGTTTGCGGGCTCTCTATTTGGGGTCACTCTGTTTAAGTAACAGGCCAGAGATACCACAAGCGGCGCCCTTCCCGTAAAATCCGCCGCATGAGCGACACCAAGATAAAAAAAGCCAGCCGCCTGCTTCTGCCGTGGCTCACCAGTCTGCTGCTTCTGGCCAGCGCCAATGCGTCCGCCCAGGCCAAAGAGGTGGACCCGCTGCTGTTACAGGCCCTGAAAACCGCCGTGACCGATGCGGACTCCTTTGTCGACCGCTACGACGCGGAAGTCTGGCTGATGGCCAAATCCCAGCCCCTGGCCCGCTACATCAAGGACCCGGAAGAGCGGATGCACGTATTAAAAGCCATCCACCGAGAAGCCACCCGCGCGGAACTGCAGCCGGAAATCGTGCTGGCGGTGATTCAGATTGAAAGCGCCTTCAATCCCTATGCCGTATCCCGGGTGGGCGCCCAGGGTATGATGCAGGTAATGCCCTTCTGGAAGAAGGAACTGGGGCGCCCGGAAGACAACCTGATCAACATGGACACCAACCTGCGCTACGGCTGTACCATCCTCAAGCACTACATCAAGAAAGCCAAAGGCAATATGCCCAACGCCCTGGCCTACTACAACGGCAGCTACGGCCGGCACACTTACAGTCGCAAGGTGCTGGACGCCTGGGTTGAGCGCTGGCGCTAACGCTGGCGCAATGCAAAAAAAATCAGTAGAGGTACACCGTGAGTTACGCATTCTTTACCGGCGCCACCTGCAGCCTGCTGTTGCTCGCGTCGATGCGTATCGGCTTCACCCGTCGCGGTGGCAGCCCCTGGATACAGGTGCTGATTGCCGGGGCATTTTTCTATCTGCTGCGCCCGCTGCTGAATGTGACCCACCCCGCGGTCGATCTGCTGATCGATATTCCCACCATGCTGTGCCCGGCCGCTTTCTGGCTGTTTGCCCATCACCTGTGCAGCGAGAGCCAGCACTTTCCCCGCTGGGGCTGGGGGCTGATTGCAGTGGATCTGGTACTCGGGTTTGCCGCACAGTTTGAATTACACCCGCTGCTCTACCCCATGGAACAACCCTTCAAGCTGGCCCTGATCGGGCTCGGGCTCCTGACGTTGTGGCAACAGTTGCAGGCCGACCTGGTAGCTGAGCGGCGGCAGTTGCGCATTGCGCTGCTGATTGCCGTCGGCGGTTACATGTCGGTTGTTGTCTGCGCCGAGTTCCTGTTTTCTTACTACCCGGTGCCCGCGGGCGTTCCCGCCGCCCACTCGGTGATGACCTGGCTGCTCACCTTTGCCGTGTGCCTGTGGCTGCTGGCCCTGTCACCCAGGGCACTGGAGGAAACCCTGCCGCAAATTATTGCGGAGGAAACAGAATCGGCTGTGCCGGAGAAGCAGAATAAAGAAGCGACGCCACTGGACGCACAGGGTCAGCAACTTCTGCACAAGCTGCAACAGCACATGGATGGCGGTGGCTACCGCCACACCGGGCTGACGATTCGCGAATTGGGAGAACAGTTGGATGTGCGCGAACATATCCTGCGCGCGCTGATTAACAAGCACCTGGGCTTTCGCAATTTCAACGAATACCTGAACCAGTTTCGCATCGACGAGGCCAGCCGCCGTCTGGCCGACCCCGATGAGGCCCACTTGCCGGTACTCAGCATCGCGCTGGATATCGGCTACCGCTCACTCAGCCCGTTCAACGCCGCCTTCAAACGCCGTCACAACCAGACACCAACGGAGTACCGTCGCGACCAGTTGCCGGCGTGATGGTTCAACGAGCGCGAGGACTCCATCGACAATATTTTAGGATGACAAATCCGTCAGATTTTTTTCAGTTTCCGCAAGCCAAAACGCGCCCTCTGGGCCACACTGAATCTTGCAGGACCTGCTTTGCAGGCAATTAGCCCAGTCACCACTTCGTCTGTAGAACAGGCTCCTGCAAACCTTTTACGGCTTGGGCGATGACATATATTGGATCAGCGCCTTGTATTCGTCGTCACTGCAACCGCTGCACATGCCACCGGGCGGCATGGCATTCAACCCGTTTTTAACAGAGCCCAGCAGGGCATCCATTCCTTTGTCCAGCCGCGGTTTCCAGGCTTCTACATCGTGTACCTTTGGCGCATTGGCCACGCCGGTGTCGTGACAGATATGACAGGACTGCTTGTACTTGTCTTCCACGGTATCTGCCATGACCTGGCCGCTTACCGCCAGGCTGCCAACAACAAAACACAACGTTGAAAGTGTCATCTTTTTCATCATTCTTCTCCCTCGGGTGCGCGTATTGAAAACGCCATTACCCGTAAGCCGTACAAATCCAGCACAGAGTGTAGATTCCTTTTAGCGTCAATAACCACACTTTTATTCCTGCCTTCCGATAACCACCCGAAACCGACCCGCCAATTTGCGTTCCATGAACTATGCTCAATGGAATAAGAAATTTCTCCCATTACCCCAGCAATAACAGTTCTAAGCCGGAGTAACCCAATGATGCTGCATTGGATCAAGGATCCCAGTGCCCAGTTTGCCCTGATCGGGGCCCTGCTATTTGCTATCAACAGTGCTTTCCAGGGCGACCAGGCCGCCGATACGGAAGACATCATCGTCAGCGAAGCCCGCATCCAGCACCTGGCCGGCATATTTGAGCGCGGCTGGCAGCGCCCGCCGGAACCGGCAGAACTCCAGGGGTTGATCGACGACTTTGTGCGCGAGGAAGTCCTCTACCGCGAGGCGGTAAAAATGGGACTGGACCGGGACGATACGGTAATCCGGCGCCGCCTGCGCATGAAGATGGAGCTGTTGGCGCGGGACCTGGTCAACGCCATTGAGCCGGCCGAACAGGTGCTGCGGGACTACCACCAGCGCCATATCCAGAAATACACCCAACCCGCCCAGTACAGCTTCGAACAAATCTTTCTCAATAGCGACCAGCGCCCGCAGGTTGCCGAAGATGCCCGCATGGTGCTGACCAAGCTCACCGCCGGTGGCAACCCGCGCAAACTGGGCGACAACAGCCTGCTCCAGTTCGAAATGGAATCCGCCAGTGTCGAGCGCATCGATCGTCAGTTTGGCGCCGATTTCTCGCAACAACTGCTCGAATTGCCAGACAACGAATGGAGCGGGCCCCTCACCTCGGCATACGGCGAGCACCTGGTAAAAATTTCAGCCCGCCAGCCCAGACGGGAGACCGAATTCAGCGAAGTGCGCGCAGAAGTGCTGCGGGACTGGCAACAACAGGAGCAGAACAAGATTCTGCAAACCCAGTATGAAACCCTGAGGGACAACTACCGAATTCAGATTTCCGCAGCTTCCACCACGGCAATATCCAGTGAGGCCAGCAGGTAATGAAGAAAATTCTGATCCTTGTTGTTGCGCTGCTACTACCCGCGCTATCCCAGGCCCACGAGCTGCGACCGGCCTCGCTCAGTATTATCCAGACCGCTGCAGAAACCTTCGATGTGACCTGGCGGGTCCCCGCCCGCGGCGACTTGCGACTCTCCCTCAATGTCGGCCTATCCGATGACATCCACACCAGTGGCTTGCCGGTGGCGCAATTCGTCGGTGCCTATTACGTGGAGCGCTGGCAGGTCAGCCACCCCGCTGAGCTGATTGGTAGCCGCATCGAAATTGAGGGGCTGGCGAAAACCATGACCGATGCCCTGGTGCGTATCAGCTGGCTCGATGGCCGCGAGCAGATGAGCCGATTATTACCGGATAACCCCAGCCTAACCATTGAGGCGCTCGCTGGGACCGGTGAGGTGGCGGCTACTTACTTTGGGCTGGGAGTGGAGCACATTTTACTGGGCATCGATCATCTGCTGTTTGTACTGGCACTAGTGGTTCTGGTCAGTGGCTGGCGGCAACTGGTGGCGACGATTACGGCGTTTACCCTGGCCCACAGCATTACTCTGGCGCTGGCGGTGCTGGGTGTTGTCTCAGTACCCCAGGGACCGGTGGAAGCAGTGATCGCGCTCAGTATTGTGTTTGTGGCGGTGGAGATCCTGCACAAGTTGGAGGGACGCAAGACCCTGGCGATTCGCAAGCCGTGGCTGGTAGCTTTCGGGTTTGGTTTGCTGCACGGGTTGGGGTTTGCGGGCGCGCTGTCGGAAATCGGTGTGCCGGAGCACGCAATTCCGCTGTCGCTGGCGGTGTTCAATCTGGGGGTTGAGGCGGGACAGTTGGCGTTTATCCTCGCGGTCAGTGCACTGATGTTGCTGCTGCGGCAGATGCCACTGGTGCACCAGTGGGAAATACGCACCGGGCATACTGCCACGGTAGCGTCGGCGCTTCCCGTGGCGTATCTCGTTGGCGGTTTGGCCGCCTGGTGGTTGATTGATCGGACAATTGCGCTGGTTGTCTGATACTCAATCCTGAAATAAAAGCTCCAGCGGATACCCGGTAAACGGCTTGGTTTTTTCGATCACTAGGTGGGAGGTCATCCGGGTAATGGCGGCATCTTCATCCGCCAGTAGTTGTTCGGACACGCGATTGAAGTCGGCGGCATCCGGGCAAACAAAGCGCAGCATATAGTCGAATTCGCCGGACATTTTCACGCAGGATACGATCTGCTCGATTTTGTTGATGGCGCGGCGAAAGCTTTCGCTGGTTTTGGAGTCCTGGCGCTTGAGAGCGACGTTGACGTAAAACTCTGCGTGACGGACTTTTTCCAGATTTACCTCTGCCTGAAACTCACGGATGAATTTTTCGCTGGTGAGTTTTTTCACCCGCGCCAGACAGGCGCTTTCGGAGAGCCCGATCTGATCCGCCAGGTTGAGGTTGCTGATGCGGGCGTTGGTCTGCAACACATCGAGAATTTTGAGGTTGTGACGATCAATTTTCACGTTTCTAGTACGCTTCTTGTTTTCCGCGATCAAGTAAGTTGCGGCTTCTGGACAATAGGTTCTGACGACCAGACGGGTAATCGGGGTCAAATTTTTCACAGCATAGCGGGAAAGCCGGCGTGCGCAAACACACCCTGCTTCCCGCACCTATGAATGTCATCCCGCCTTGAGGCAACCGCCAGTAACAAATCGTTCGATACGGTCCAGCGCGCGCATCAGTTCAGCGTCATCCGCGGCCAGGGTCAGGCGCACATGGTTGACGGCGCTGGGGCCAAATGGCTTGCCCGGCAGTACCGATACCAGCTCCTGATCCAGCAGCGCGCCGGCAAAGGCATCGCCATTTTCGGCGACGGCAGACACATCCACCATCACGAACATACCCGCCTCCGGGGAGTAGCAGCTAAGCCCGGGAATGTTACCAATACGCTCGACAATCAGGTCACGGCGTTTTTCGTAGGCGTCGCGCATCTGTTTGACGAAGTAGGTATCGAATTCAAGGGCGAAGGCGGCGGCTTCCTGGATAAATTGCGGCACCCCAAAGATGGTGGCGCCGGCGTATTCGATCAGGCGTTCCACCAGTTCGCCCTGGGCCACTGCCCAGCCCAGGCGCCAGCCGCTCATGGCGTGGGATTTGGACAGGCCGTCAATCACGACCACATTGTCCAGCTGTTCCGCGGCAGTGCGCAGGGAGGTGTGGCGGCGGGCGAAGGTGATCATGGAGTACATCTCGTCGGAGATGAGCCAGATGTTTCGGGCACGGCAATAAGCGGCCAGTTCACGCAGCTGTTCTGGAGTGGCCATGGCGCCGGTGGGGTTGACCGGGGTGTTGATCATGACCGCACGGGTATCGTCACTGATGGCCTGCTTGATGGATTCGATATCGAAGGCGAACCCTTGCACTGCAGGGCAGGCGACCTTTTTCACATCAAGCTGCAGGGCGTCGGTGATGGGTACGTAGCCGATGTACATGGGCTCGGGGATGACGATCTGTTCGCCGGGGTTGAGCAGGCAGGAGAGCACGGCGTAGATGGCATTGGTGCCACCGGGGAAGACGACGACGTCGTCCGGGCTACAGGGGTGCGGGCTGACTTTGCTTTCGATGTCGGCGATGGCGCGGCGCAGCATGAGTTCGCCGGCGGCCGGTGAATAGTGGGTACGGCCGACGCCGAGGCGGGCGCGGGCGAAGTCGAGGATGGGTTCCGGGGTGTCGAAGTTGGGGTCACCGACACACAGGAAGATGACATCTTCGCCTTTGTTGGCGAGGGCGTGGGCGCGGTCGCTGACGGCCCAGACGTCGGCGTCTGCGGAGTGGAGGGCCTGGCTCTGTTTGCTGAATCGCGGGATGTACATCTTCGGGTCCATCTTTCGAGGTTGTTATGAATACTTCTCAGGTAACAACTAAGGTAGCAACCGACGGGGTAATTCATGCCGCTTAGGGGCGGGTGTTTTCGCAGCAGGCCGATTTTTTTGCAGTGTTTGCCGCAGAAAATGCGGCACAGATCAGACCAAGACTCTGCGCACTGCCCACCAATCGTGGCGGGCAAGCACTGGGGAACCATTTTCGGAACCGCTGTGAATACATCCATGTACGCTGCGTCGGCGACGTCCCTGTCGCCGACGCTTCCGAAAATGGTTCCCCAGCACTTCCCCTTAGCTTCAGAGATTCCACCTTGTAAGCTGTTGAGTCCTTTTAAGTACCCGGTCAAAACCGGTAATTCAGACTCAACCCGCCCACCGTATCCTCCGGTCGTACCAGTACATCGGCAGCCACCCGCAGTTTTTCGGTGATGCTCACTCCCACCATGGCACCCACGCCGTTCTGGAAGTTCCCCGCATTTTTGCTGCGGTAAGAAGGCAAACGGGCCCAGTTGCGATCAATGGAGTTGACCCCGATTCGCAGATCGGACTCATTGTCGCCCGCGGTGTGCTCTAGCCAGAATTCGCCGTACCACTGGTGCTCGGCAGATTCGGGGCTGTTGTAGAAGAAGCCGGCTTTGCAGCGGCGGTAGTCGCGCTCCTGGCCGCGAACCCAGAGGCCGAGAGGGTCCAGGCGCTGGCCCCAGTCGCCGGTGTAGGTGTAGTCATCGATGGTTTTTTCATGGAATCCATTGACGTCGATCTGCAACCACTCGGCGGAGACAAAGGGGCCCATGTGGCTGTCGAGATTCGGGGTGGCGTCGTAGCCGCCACGTACGAAGGCACTGAAACCGTCGCCATCGGTGTTGGCGTTGAGGCGGTGGCGGAAGCGGTTGCCCAGTGTGATGTCGCGGTGGATGTCATCGTAATCGATGTCGGCGTAGCTAATGCCACCATCGACGAACCAGAAGTCGTTGTCCCAGCGGGCAAAGGCGCTGAGGTTAAAGTTGCGGGATTTGGCGAAGAATCCCGGCGGTTCGTATTCGCTGCCGCCGTAGGACATTCCCAGGCCCCACTCCAGCTGCTCAAAGCCCGCGAAGCTCATGCCAAAAAAGCCGTCCCAGGCCGCAAATTCATCATTGATCGCGGGATCGGTGCCCAGCTCGGCATGGCCGACGCTGGCGCCGAAGAAAACGGTGGTGTAAGGGTCCCGGTAGCGCTGTGCAATCAGGTGGTTGTCGATGTTGATTCGGTGCTGGCGTGAGTTCTGATAGGCGAGGTCCGGGAGTACGCCGAAGTCGACGGCCGCGGTGAGGGTTTCGAAGTAATAGTCTGCAAGTAGCCGCTGGCCGGCCAGGGTCGGGTGAATGCTGTCGTAAAAAATCAGCATATTCGCGTTGGGGTTGGTGCCATTGGCGCCGTATACCGGATGGGGATTTGCGCAATTGATATAGCAGGTCGCACTCTGATTGATATTGGCGAAGCCAAATGCCGATGGCATTTGCACCGCAAGCTCCAGTACTCCCTCCATATCCAGCAGCAGAATATCGCCTATTTCATTTACCTGCCGTCGCAGCCTGTCGTTAAACCACTCGGTTCCCTGGTTGGCGTAGTCGATAAGGGCGCGTCCCTGAGCGTAGACCGCCGGGGTATTTCCGATGCGCGGGGCATTCGTCATGACAATGTACTTGGCGCCAGCGGCTTTCAATTCGCTGCCCGCCGTGGACAGGAAAGTCGCTGCCCGCTCCATGGACCTCAGCGAGAGGTTACCGGCACGCACACCATCGAGAATATTGTTGCCACCACCATTGAGGAAATAGAGGCTGTTGGAATTCGGTACATTTTGCGGCAGGTATCCCTGGCCGGTGGCAAATGGCACCCCGGTCAGGGTGATATTGTTATTCGGGTCGTCCACCAGTGCTTGCAGGGCCACCGGGTCGCCAAATGCGGCAACTGCGGCCTGGGTTTCTGCCGGACTCAGGTAGGGGCTCTCCCCCGCCGCCGGATCACAGATGCCGTCGCTGCCACAGCGGCTGGAATCCGGCAGTATGGTGGTGAGGCTGTTGTGATCGGCCACGGTGGTATCGGGAAACAACTGGCGGAAGCGCTGTGGTCCCACCAGGTCCAGCAATACATCGGCGGTGCGGTTGCCGCCAACGGCCCAGTTGGGGCCGTTGGTCAGTACCGAATTGGTGATCTGCTGCAACTGCTGCTCCGGCGTACCCGCGGCCGGCGCACACGGAATGGCGCCGCCAAATTCGGGCCCAAGCCCGTAGCAGGAGTTTTGTTTGGGAACACCCAACATGTCTGCGAGAAAAGACGCCGCCGGCTGCTGTGGGTAACGTCCTTGCGGGTCCTCTGAGGTGAACACACCGGCATTGCCGTTGTCGGACAGGCTATCGCCAAATACGACCAGGGACCCGAACAATGCTTCTTCTGCCCGGCTCTCGGGCGCGTGCAGCCCTGCAGCAATGACCAGGGCTATCGCCGCCGACAGCCGGGCCGCGCGGTTAACGTCATGTCTATCTCGCAGCACTGGGCTCTCCTTGCCTACGCGAAAATTCGTGGCAAGTATAGGTCAGCTGTGAGGATCGAATTTTACCGGTAAGGGTTCAGGTGGCACTGCTTTCTGCGGATTCCATCTGTTCCACCAAAGGCACCAGGACACTACTGAGAAATGCCGCCAGCAGGCTCCACACCAATGCGATACTCAGCAGGCATTGCCACACTGGGCGCCCCCAACCGGCAGGGCCGAAGTGTACCGAATTGAAGTAGAACACCGGCGCCACCAGCAACCCCGTCAGCGCCGCGTACCCCGGTTTGCTGATCAGCCAGGACAGGGAGTAGCGCATGGTGGTGGCAAGCATGGCCCAGATGCAGATAGCCCAGGCCGGGGGAAGGTTGGAGTGGTAATCCTGCACACCGCTGGCCATAAAGCCCCACTCGATGGCAAAGCCACAAAAAATAAAGCCCAGAATAATGAAAATATCCCGCACGTCCCGCCACATAACGAAATGCAGTGCCAGCACCAGAAACAGCGCAATCAACGCCATGGCATTGCCATACAACAGGGCCGTCCACCATCCGGCGACGAACAGGGCGAAATTTGCGAGTTTTTTATAATTCATCAGCCACTCATTTATCAGAAGCATTCTGTACCGCGAGCGCGTAGCCAACCCCCGAAAGCCAGAAACGGGGGTATCAAGAATAAATCAGAGGATCCTTAAGACTTCAAGTTAGCAAATACTTCAATTGCGTGTTTGCGGGATTCAGTCACATTACAGATGGGCCGCGGGTAACCCTCCCCGGAAAACAGGTCTTGCGTGATGGCGGTTTCCGGCGGGCAGTGAATCTCCTTATTCGAGAGATGCGCCAACTCCGGAACATAGCGGCGAACAAACGCCCCGTCCGGGTCAAACCTCTGCGACTGGCTGTAGGGATTGAACACCCGGAAATATGGCGCGGCATCGGTACCGGTGGAAGCCGCCCACTGCCAACCGCCATTGTTTGCGGCAAAGTCTGCATCCACCAGTTGCTGCATAAAATAGTGCTCACCCCGGCGCCAGTCCGTCAGCAGGTTTTTTGTCAGGAAAGACGCCACCACCATGCGTAGCCGGTTGTGCATCCAGCCGGTCTGGTTCAGCTGGCGCATGGCGGCATCCACAATGGGGACACCGGTATTGCCTTTACACCAGCGGGCAAAGTCCTGGGTACGGTCAGACCAGGGGACCTGTTCCGTCTCCGGCTTGAACGGCTTGTTGCGGCAAACCCGGGGGAAGTTCACCACCAGGTGCTGGTAAAATTCGCGCCACAACAGTTCGTTTAGCCAGGTAGTGGCGCCCTCACTCGCGCCCTGCCAGCGACCGTCATTTTGCCCCAGCGCCATCTGCACGCACTGGCGGACAGACACGGCGCCACAGTTCAGGTAGGGAGACAATTGCGAGGTATTGTCTCGCGCGGGGAAATCCCGCCACTGCGCATAGTCGTCAACTTTGTCGGCAAATCCCTTCAGCAGCCGCAAACCTGCCGCCTCCCCTGCCGTCCAGTCCAGTACCCGCGCGTCGCCACCGGGCGCGACACCGTAATCACCCACGGTATCGGGTATCCGCCGCACCAGATTGTGGTCGCCGTCTACGGCGATCCAATCCGGCCACAGGGCCATATGATCCGGCCCCAGTGCCCTGGGAGCCGGCAGTGGCGCAAAGCCATCGCCGCGATTGTCGTGGCGGGCAATAAAGGCGCGCTTGAAAGGGGTAAACACCTTGAAGCCATCCCCACTGCCGGTGGTGAGGCTACCGGGAGGAATCAGGGTGCGATCGGTAGAGAATTCCACCGGGACCCCCTGGGTTTTCAGGCTCTGCCTTACCGACTGATCCCGCTGCAGCTCATTGACCGGGTACTCCGCATTGGCGAAAACCGCGTCGACCTGGAGTTTGTCCACAATCTGCGCCAGTGCACCGGACACATCGGAGAACGCCGGTAACTCAAGGAAGTACAGCGGGACACCTTTTTTTTCCAGCGCCAGCTGCAGCTGGCGAAGACTGCGCAAACGCATGGCCACCACATTGTCGCCATCGCCGTGGCTGCGCCAGGTTTGCGGGCAGGCAATAAAAATCGCCGCCACGGCTTTACACCCTTTGGCGGCACGATACAGGGCAGTGTTGTCGGCGAGGCGCAAATCGTTGCGCAACCACACCAGCCCCCGTTGATAGGCTTTTTCAGGCATAACTCAATTCAATGAAAGTCGCACAACCCCAGCTCTGCGGGCTCTGCCGCCAGCAGTACCTGGCTGTGGATAAAACTGTGGGGACTGCGCGGAATATAGTGACGGAGCAACGTCAGTACCGCAGACAAGGGCTTGTGCCCCAGGCGATATTCGTCGATCAATGCCTTGAGTTCCGCCTTTTCCTGCTTGTCGAGAAATTCCCGCAAGTGACCCGCACTGTGCATCAGTGCATTGGTTCTGTCTTTGCGCGAGGCCGGGCGCGACAAGATCTGCATAATCCGCCCGCGCACCTCAAATGCCAGCGCGTCTTCAGACATCGCCTTGGAGTCTGCCAGCAAACGACCCAGTTCGCGCGTCTGCTCTTGATGGTGCGCCAGCAACAGATATTTGTAAGCCGTGTAAAACTCGATGATACGTGCGATACGGGAAAGCGGCTTACCGGTTTTGCCCCGGAGCTTGTCGTGCCACTGCTTATCCCATTGCTGATCCCAGGTCTTTGCCGCTGCTTGCTCCGCTTGTTTTACGTCTTCTTTTACACCTGCTTTTTCTTCCGCGTCGACTTCTGTCATGTTTTCCACATAGCGAAACCACGCATCGTAGGCGAACACTCGGGTAAGAAAATTTTCTCGCAGCTCACTGTTGTTCAGGCGCCCCACTTCTTCCATCGGCAAATGGGGAAACTGCTGCTGCAAACGCCGGGCAAAAACGCCAACCCCTTCACTGTCGATACCGTGACCATTGTCCAGGTAGCGACGCACGCCATGGAGTCCGCAACTGGGAGAGTTCTGCATAAAGATATAGCCGCGTACCCTTTCCAATTCGGGTACCACCGAATCCGCATACGCCCTGAGCGGCTCGGTTACATCGACCTCGGGGTTCTCCACCCCGATCACACGCACCGCATCCACCGGCGCACTGGCCTTCTCTACCAACAGGTGAATCGGCTTGCGCGGCACCCCCATGCCAATTGCCACTTCCGGGCACAGTGGCACATACTCAAAGCACTGCCCCAGCAACTCGGTACACACCTTGCTGTGCTTGTGCCCACCGTTAAAGCGCACGGCATCACCCATGGCGCACTGGCTGATGCCGACGGGGATTTTCCGGGAAAAGTTCATATGGTTATCTCCAGCCTCCGGGAGGCCAAGCAAAGTGCTGCCGACCCGCAGCGAGATCCAGTAGAGAAATCCTGCAGAAATTGCACGAACATCCTCCAATTCCTTAAAAAGTAGCGTCGCAGGCTACCTTGATTCATTCCACTGCCATCCGCGCGTGCCTGGGCATTCGAGTTATCCCGGGGGCAAGTTTTCACATCAGCTTAGTAAGTACGATGAAAAACACCTTGTGGATGATGACATGTGAGCGATATGGCGTGCTGCGCAATTTCCACCTAGTGCCTCCCCATTTGCCGATAGTGGCTCTCAGCCTCCTGCTGATTTCCCGGTAATTGTTGCGCAGCCCGCCACCGCCGCTAAAATGCCAGTCCTTCTTTATATATGTACCAATTTGCAAGACATCCGTCTTACCAGACCCCGGGGCCCGGAATGATTCCAGCACTGCGCGAAATCAACGATGTACAGGCGCTCTACCTGCAGTTCCTCAAGGCACTCAAGCAGGAGGGCTTTCACGGCGATGCCAGCCCCAGCTATGCCAGCCGCACGGTGCTCTCGACCGATAATTCCATCTACCAGGTGCTGCCCCAGGCGGTGGTCTATCCGCGGGATCTGCACGATCTGCAGTTGCTGATGCGCCTTGCCGACCGCGAGGAGTTCCACACGGTGGTGCTTTCCCCCCGCGGCGGCGGCACCGGCACCAACGGCCAGTCGCTCACGGATGGCATCGTGGTGGATATCTCCCGGCATATGAACCGCATCCTCGAGATCAATGTTGAGGAAGGCTGGGTGCGGGCACAGACCGGGGTGGTGAAGGATCAATTGAATGCGGCCCTCAAGCCACACGGGCTGTTTTTTGCCCCGGAACTGTCCACCAGTAACCGCGCCACCATCGGCGGCATGATCAATACCGACGCATCCGGACAGGGCTCCTGCCTCTACGGCAAGACCCGCGACCACGTTCTGGAGCTGAAGACGGTGCTGATGGGCGGCGAACTGTGGCACTCCCAGGCCATTGAGGACGCCGAACTGGCAACGGTCTCCGCCCAGGAAAACCGCGCCGGCAAGGTGCACGGCCTGGTAGACGGTATCGCGCGGGACAAGCAGGCCCTGATCGAGACCAAGTTTCCCAAACTGAACCGCTGCCTCACCGGCTACGACCTGGCGCATATTCGCGATCGCGAGAAAGGCAAAGACGGCCGCTTCAACCTCAACAATATCCTGTGCGGCTCCGAGGGCACCCTGGGCTTTATTGCCGAGGCCAAGCTCAACCTGCTGAAAATTCCCAAGTGCGCAGCACTGGTGAACCTGAATTACGATCATTTCCAGGACGCGCTCAAAGACGCCAGTGACCTTATGAAAGCCGGCCCTACCTCCATCGAAACCGTGGACAGCAAGGTGCTGCAGCTGGCCATGGGCGATATCGTATGGGAGAGCGTGAGCGAGTTTTTCCCCCAGGACGATCGGGCCGTAAACGGCATCAACCTGGTGGAATACACCGCGGATTCGGAAGAAGAACTGGACGCGGCGCTCGGCAAGTTCACCGCCCACGTGGACAGCCTGATCGGCCAGCCGGGCAAGAGTTTCGGCTATACCATCGCCCGCGGCCACGCCGAGGTAAACAAGATCTGGGGCATGCGCAAACGCGCGGTGGGCCTGCTGGGCAACGCCAAGGGCGAAGAGCGCCCTATCCCGTTTGTAGAAGACTGCGCGGTGCCGCCGGAAAACCTCGCCGACTTTATCGCCGAGTTCCGTGCAGCACTGGATGAAGCGGGCTTTGCCTACGGGATGTTCGGCCATGTAGACGCGGGCGTGCTGCACGTGCGCCCGGCCATCGATATGAAGGACCCGGAGCAGGCCAAGCAGGTCCGGATCATCACGGAAAAAGTGGTGGATCTGGCGCAGAAGTACAACGGCCTGTTGTGGGGCGAGCACGGCAAGGGCGTGCGTTCGGAGTTTGCGCCCGCATTCTTCGGCGAACTCTACCCGGAGCTGCAGAAGATCAAGGCCGCCTTCGATCCCCGCAACCAGTTAAACCCGGGCAAGATTGCCACCCCCAGTGTCGCCTCCAGCCTGCTCAAGATCGACCAGGTGCCAACGCGCGGCGAACACGACCGGCAGATCCCGGTGCAGGTGTGGGAAGGCTATTCAGAAGGGGTCTACTGCAACGGTAACGGCGCCTGCTTCAACTGGAATCCGGACGACGCCATGTGCCCCTCCTACAAGGGCACCCGCAACCGCATCCATTCCCCCAAAGGCCGCGCCTCACTGATCCGCGAATGGCTGCGCCTGCTGGCAGACAGGTCCGTCGACCCGGAAGCCGTAGCCCGCAAGAGCCGCGAGCAGTCCTTTATCATGAGCCTGCCGGGGCGCTTCAAAAACTCCCTGGCCAAGGCCCGCGGCGAATACGATTTCAGCCATGAGGTGAACGAATCGATGCAGGCGTGCCTGGCGTGTAAGTCCTGCGCCGGCCAGTGCCCGATCAAGGTGGACGTGCCCACCTTCCGCGCCAAATTCCTCGAGCTTTACTACGGCCGCTACCTGCGCCCGCTGAAGGACTACTTTGTCGGCGGACTCGAGTTCATGATGCCGCACCTGGCGCGGGTGCCACAGCTGTACAACGTCCCCCTGCGCCTGAAGCCGGTGCGCTGGTTGATGGAGCGCGGCCTGGGTCTCACCGACTCCCCGGCTCTGTCGGCCACCCGGCTGGACAAGGTGATGCGCGAGTTGGGAGTAGCCTACGCCAGCCGTGAAAGCCTGCGCGCCATGGGACCGGCACAGCGGGCCAAATCCGTGGTGATTGTCCAAGATGCCTTCACCAGTTATTTCGATGCCGAGGTAGTGGCGGATACCCTGCGCCTGCTCAAGCTGCTGGACTTCAATCCCCTGGTGGCGCCCTTCCGGGCCAACGGCAAACCGCTGCACGTGCACGGTTTCCTGCGCCAGTTTGCCCAGACCGCAGCCAGCAACAGCGCCATGCTCAACAGCCTCGCCGACAGCGGCGTGCCGCTGGTGGGCATAGACCCCTCCATGACCATGACCTACCGCGCCGAGTACCAGAAGCTGCTGGGCGACAAGGCACCGAAGGTTCAGCTGCTGCAGGAATGGCTGGCGGAACACACCGAGCACCTGGCGACCAACAAGAACCGCCTGCAGTCGGGCAGTTTCACACTGCTGCCCCACTGCACTGAGCAATCCAATGCGGCCGGCTCCTCGCGCCAGTGGCAGCAGGTATTTGCCGCCCTGGGTATGGAACTGAAAACCCAGTCGGCCGGTTGTTGCGGTATGGCGGGTACCTATGGCCACGAAGTGGCCAACCGGGAAACCTCGCGTACCATCTTCCAGCAGTCC
Organism: Microbulbifer sp. ALW1; assembly: GCF_009903625.1. Lineage (NCBI taxonomy): Bacteria > Pseudomonadati > Pseudomonadota > Gammaproteobacteria > Cellvibrionales > Microbulbiferaceae > Microbulbifer > Microbulbifer sp. ALW1. Next base: position 4,164,085 of record NZ_CP047569.1, read on the forward strand.
TGGGCACCCAAGCTGAATGGCGACACCAGCGCCATTGTTGCCACCGGCTACTCCTGCCGCTGCCAGAGCAGACGCTTTGCCGACACAAATTTGCGCCATCCGTTGCAAGCACTACTGGCGCAGATCGAAGATTCGGGGTTTACTGTCAGTAATCACTAACTTCCCGTCCCGCCGAAGTGCTTTCGGCGGGCTTTGGAGATTGCTGGCCATGCCAACCGCTGTAGCCCCCGACTCCTGACCGCCTTCGCTGCTATTGTTATGGCCACGCAACTGGCTGCAGCGCCCGCCGCCAGCACTCAGGAACCTGCGACATCTTCGACAGCGTTGGTGGCCGAGGCGGAAGAGTTCGCGCTGGCGGGCAACTACGACGACGCCCTTCCTTTATACGAGCGCGCCATCGCGCAATTGGAAAGTGAGCCTCACCGGCAAAACCAGCTGCGCTACCGCTACGGGATCATCCTCAATGCCCTGGGCGCCCAGCGCCCGGACCTCTATCCCCTCGCCCGCACCCAGTTTCAGGGGGTGCTGGAGTATGTAGAGTCCGCACCGGGCCTGCCGTTTGAGCATTCCGCCGCCCGTGTGCGCTCCGCCATCGCCCATACCTACCACCAGCAGTCAGCCCTGCAGGAAAACCCCAACAAGCGCCTGGCCATGCTGCGCAACGCTTACCAGCTCTACGCCGGTGCCATAGAGCAACTGCGGGAAGAGCAGGACTGGCAGAACCTGGCGATCACCGCCTTCAACATCGGACAGGTGTGCGAGTGGCAGGGCAATCTGGAAGAGGCTATCCAGTGGCTGGAGCAGGCGGTATCGCTGGATCGCCGGCACGGCTTTGCGGACCTGGAGGAAGACCAGGCCTACCTGACTGCCCTGCGGGAACAGGTCAATCCCCAGCGCCCGGTCGGCAATACCGCCATCTGACTCCCCCTTCCCCCGGGGCTGCCTTTCCCTGCCCGTGCAACAGCAGAGAATGGATTTCCCCGGCCTTTCCTTCCTACCTGACCAGAGAAACAGGGATGGCCAGCCCTTTTTCTATCAGGCTAATAGTCTGAGCCTTTCGATATTCAGCCAAAATTCCCTCCCCAGCTCCCGTTACAACGCTGTCATCGATACGCACAAGTAGTATTGAACCGGCGGTCGCAGATTTTTCGAAAAAAATTATGTTCCACAAAAGCGGCGGTCACAGCGCCCTGATCGCCCAAAATTCCACCCAAAAAAGATGACATCGCTGTCATGAGTGAATTGTGATCAGGAAACAGAGATCCATTGAAAATACTCAAGAGCAGTCACCACCGTCATAAAACGGTCACACTCAGGTTATTTTTTCTAAATACGAGGAAAAAATTAAACAATCCGACTCACAGACAAAAGCAAATGAATACCCTGTACGGACGTCTGCCGCTGTCAGCGGAATGATTGATTCCTCCCCCGCGATCTTTAATATGGCCCTTCCTGATCAAACATTGATCACATATGACGAAATCAACTTGGAGGCCGGGCAGACATTTAGAGTCTGTGACCAAAAAGCTTTCGGAGGTAATTAAATATGCGACAGAGTCTTAAACAGTATGTAATCGTACTTGTAGCTTCCCTTGCGGCGCTGGCCGGTGGCGATGCCTTTGCCGCAATCAAGAAGGACCCTGCCGACAAAAAGAAGTCTATGACCGTCACCGCGACCGCCTACAACTCCATTGAAGGCCAGACCGATGACGACCCCTGGACAGCAGCCTGGAACAACCGTCTGCGCCCGGGTGACAAAATCATCGCGGTTTCCCGCGACCTTGAGAAACACGGCCTGACCAACGGTGCCAAGGTCCGTATTGAAGGTCTGCCGGGTACCTATACCGTGCGCGACCGGATGAACAAGCGCTACAAAAACCGCATCGACGTGTGGATGGAAGAAGACATCAAGAAAGCACGTAGCTGGGGTAAAAAGAAGCTGAAAATCATCTGGGACCACAAGAAGTAAGTCGGCTGCGCCAGTGAGCGCCGACCGACCCAGCGAAAGTTCACAGGGCTTTGCCAAGCACGACTTTCACATACAAAACCCCGCAATTGCGGGGTTTTGTCTATTTGGCCGTTCCGAATCTACTCGACTCTGAGGTTAGTGGTCAGGGTTCCGTCGTCACCGAGATACCGGGCAACTCGCGGCAGCGTTCATTCTTGATGTAATAGATACTCGGCTGGCGCGACTGGTTGTAGCGGTGTTCCACGCCCTCGTCGCGAAACACCAGCAGGTACTCTTCTTTCACCCAGCCTTTCTCGGTGCGGTACTCCGTCAACCACAGCAGTGCCGGAGAATTCTCGTGGCAGTGGCCGTAAAACATACGGGTTTTTTCCACCAGTTCCTTGGTGAGGTAATCCCGGTATTGCCCGGGATAACTGAACCTTTCTCCCGAGAGATCCACATCCACCACGCCATCGGTGTCCGCCTGGGCGCGATCCCGGGCCCGGTCGTCGGACCGGCTGTCGTGGCCAAGCTCATCCAACGCAGCAAACTCCTGGGGTTCTGGAGGCTCCTCGCGCTCGGTATCGCGGGGTTGTGACGCGAGCTGGTCGCCGTCAATTTTCTCCAGGAAAATTGCGGTATTTTCATCGCAGTCCACACAGGTTCTGCCGGCGATAATCGCGTAGCCTTTCAGCTCCGATATCAGCCGCGCCTCTGCCAGGTCAACGTTGATGGTACGGTTATCCGAGAGCTTCAGCTCAATGCCGGAAAAGGCAGGCATTACTGTAGAAAAACAGAATAAGGGGACAGCCAGGAGGGGAAGGAATTTTTTCATGCAGAGCAACCACACTTAATACATCTGCAGACCGCGGTAACAGTCGGCGCCGCCAGGGCAAACTTCCTTGATGCCCGATGGCGGCGCCACGATTGGGTAGTGCTGTTACACTGTCGCGATTCCCTTCTATGTATAACCTTAGCAGGCCATGAAAAACCTGCAGGGGCCGGCGGTTATTATTTGCAATCGCTCTTGCGGCAGGTGGCGCGCGAAACTAGACGCCCGCGCACCCTGTGGTCATGTGGTCACGGCGCCTCCCAGCTGCCGCTTGCCTCCACCGGCCCGATAAATGCCCCCACGCCCTCTTCCTTCAGGGCATCCAGCGCCTCCTGTAACGCTTCTTCGTCGGTGTCAAAGGCGTCTTCCCACACCGTGGTGTTGTTGTTCTCATCCACAATTTCCAGCAGCCAGCCGCCCTCGCCATCTTCATAGATGTCGATACTGACGGTGTGATTGCCATCGCCGTAGCTGCGGCTGAGAGGGGAGTCTTTGGGAGTGAAGTCGTCATCGGCCATGGGAGAACCTCGCTGGTATCCGTGGGGCTGGGGGGAATGTTGGCGGCCAATCTGACAACTTGTGAATCATCGGTCAAGGCCTGTCCTTCACTGTCGAAAAAGTGTACGACAGCGTGGGGAAATTTCGTTAGAATGCGCGGCGATTTTTTCGAATCACCTTAAAAACCCGTTTCTCCCATTGCCCCGGATTTACGTTCCGGCCTGCATAAGGACCTCAGCATGAACATCGTCGTCTGTGCGCTGTACAAATTCGTCGCGCTCGAAAACTTTGAATCCCTCCGTGAACCGCTGCTCAAAGTGCTCCTCGATAACGAGGTACGCGGCACCCTACTGCTGGCCCGCGAGGGTATTAACGGCACTGTCGCCGGCAGCCGCGCGGGCATCGACGCCCTGCTCACCTACCTGAAATCCGATCCGCGCCTGGCAACGCTGGATTACAAGGAATCCTTCACCGGGGAAATGCCCTTCCTGCGCAGCAAGGTGAAACTGAAGCGGGAAATCGTCACCATGGGCGTCGAGGGTATCGACCCGCGCCACACCGTGGGTACCTACGTCAAACCTCAGGACTGGAACGCCCTGATTTCAGACCCGGAGGTACTGCTGATCGACACCCGCAATGACTACGAAGTGCAGGTGGGCACCTTCGAGCACGCGGTAAACCCCAACACCACCACCTTCCGCGAATTTCCCCAGTATGTGAAAGACCACCTGGACCCGCAGCAGCACAAAAAAGTGGCCATGTTCTGCACCGGCGGTATCCGCTGTGAAAAGTCCACCGCCTACCTGAAAGAACAGGGATTCGACGAGGTCTACCACCTGCAGGGCGGTATCCTGAAATATCTGGAAGAAGTGCCCAAGGAAGACACCCTCTGGAAAGGCGAGTGCTTTGTGTTTGACGACCGGGTTACCGTCAACCACGATCTGGAGCGCGGCAGCTACCAGCAGTGCAACGCCTGCCGCATGCCGGTGACCGATGAGGAGATGCAATCGGAACTGTTTGAGCAGGGCGTCAGTTGCCCCCATTGCCACGATTCGGTTTCCGAGGCGGACAAGGCGCGCTTCCGCGAGCGGGAAAAGCAGATTCAACTGGCCAAGACCCGCGGTGAGAACCACCTGGGGCAGGATGCCAAGGCCACTACCCAGGCCCGCCGCCAGCACAAACAGGCGCTGCGTCGACAACAGGCAGAGCAGGCACAGCGCTCCTGACACTGGTTCCTGGTTTCTAGTTCCTGGTTTTTATGGACGCATGGGATGTATGAAGTGCCTGCTCAGGTGGGCACTTCGGCAGAGCTGGTCAACCAGCTCATGGCAGCCGCTTCCGTCAGAAAAGAAAACAACTCCAGTCCCCCGACCCTCGCATGGTTGCGCATAACCGCGGTGGTGTTGAGCTGTGCCCGGTTTAACATGGCAATGCGGGCCCCCTGCAGGGCCGGCAGCTGACCGATATAGGCACCATAGCGCTGCTGCTCTTCGAGTGTCATGGACATCTTGGTGACCCGGCGCACATCCGCAAGTACCCGCAAGGGTTTGAAATGGCCGTATTTCGCCACCAGCTGGCGCACCGCTTCCATCCGGTTTTCGTAGGTAGCCTCTCCGTACAGGAGCATGGTGACTACCCGACTCTGATTGTCATATCGGATCTGAAAACTCATTACCGCAATTACCCCAATGCAATCCGTACCGCCGACACTTCCCTGAGGGACACAGGCCAGAAGTGGCAAACTTGCCATTTCCGCTGTGCGTGCACATTCTAGACCAAGCAGTCAAAAACCCCATGTGGCAGCAGGGCTTGTGACTCAAAAGCGCAAACACGGTCACACTGTTAGCCCAACCAATCAGTAAGCACTTTTCAAACCAATTTTGGTTCACGCGTACCAATATTGTCGGACTAAAGAGAAAAATGACGGGAGAAGCTTTGACAGGCGGGGGAACGAAGGGCGTTAGCGTGAAAAAACCATGGGGGTTGAGGTTGGCGCACAGAGAGCGGCGGACCGGAGACCTCTCAGTGAGAGAGCAACCACTCTTCGGCTGCGCGCTCGGTAAGAAATTCCGCAAGCGTCAGGCCGGCCGCCAGAGCCGCCTGGTCGATGGTGTGATTGGGGTTGTGTTCAAGAGAGTGCAGTACCGCGACGCGGCCGTGGCTGGTACCGGTATGCTCCGCGACAAAGCGGCCGAATTGTTTGCGCTCTTCCAGGGTCAGTTTTATTTCGGCCTGGCGTACATCAACCAGCACCCGCAGCGGGTGCAGGTGCCCGTACTTCTCGCCCACCTGCCCTGCAGATGCCAGCTTTTGTTCGAGATCCACCGGACCAAAAAACACCACAGATACAATTCTGGTGTCGGGTAGAAAGCGAATTTGAAAGCTCAAGGCAATATCTCCTGAACCGGGCTGGCGTGACACTCTGCATATTCACAACCAGCCCAACTTTACATCTAATCCTGCGCAATCTCTGGCATTGATCCCTCGTCGCCCGAGCCCAACCAGACTTGCGCCGCCACTTTGCGCGCGACCTCTTTATACAGAGCCGCCACTTCACCGTTCGGTTCCGCAACAACAGACGGCGCTCCGCTATCCACCTGCTGGCGAATGGACATGGCCAGCGGCAAACGGCCCAGCAGACAGGTGTGGTAGTCCGCCGCCATTTTGTCACCACCACCGGTGCCGAAAATCGGCTCCTGGTGGCCGCAGTTGGAGCAGGTATGCAGGGCCATATTCTCGACAATACCCAGTACCGGCACCGATACCTTGCGGAACATTTCCACCCCTTTAATGGCATCCACCAGTGCCAGATCCTGGGGCGTAGTAACGATCACCGCCCCCGACAGCGCCACTTTCTGGGACAGTGTCAGTTGTATATCGCCAGTGCCCGGGGGCATATCCACCACCAGGTAATCCAGCTCTTCACCCTCAGCGCCCTCGCCCCACAGGGTCTGGGTGAGCATCTGGTTCAGGGCACCGCTGGCCATGGGGCCGCGCCATACCGCTGGCGTATCTTCCGTAAGAAGGTAGCCCAACGACATGGTGCTGATACCCTGCGCCGGAACCGGCACAAAGAATTTGCCGCCTTTTACTTCTGGACGCAGTCCCTCAGTACCCAGCATGGTCGGCAGGCTGGGGCCATAGATATCCGCATCCAACAGGCCTACCGAGGCGCCTTCGGCCGCCAGGGCCAGGGCCAGGTTCACCGCAGTGGTGGACTTGCCCACACCGCCCTTGCCGGAGGCAACCGCGATGATATTTTTCACCGCCTTCAGTGACTCGGGCACCTCACCCATGTCTGTACGCGGAATTTCGAAAAACAGATCAGTCTGAATGCTTGCGCCGGCCAGTGCACCCGCTGCGAGCGCCGGTTCACAGACGGCGCGGATACGCTGTGCCCAGGCTTCCTGCTGGCTGGCACAGGGATAACCCAAGGTTACGCCGGTGTAGACGGTGCCGTCCTCATAGCCCACCTCAATATCTGCCTCCAGCTGATCCAGCGGCAAGCCGGTTGCCGGGTCCTCCAGGGCACCGATGAGCTCCGCGACCCGCTCCAGCTGGATCTGGACCTCTTCCGGGATGTCTTCGTGGTCATGTTCGTGGTCATGATGATGGTCGGTCACTCTGCGATCCTCGCTGGCACTCAAATTCGGCCGGCATTGTGGGGAAGGTCCGCGGCCAAGACAAGCCTAGCCTTTCCCGCTGCAGGTGCCTTGCAGGCCCCATTTCTGCTATATTCCGCGCTCTTTTCGGGCCATGCCCCGCGGCAGCCGCCAGTCCCGGAGCCCTGTAGCGCTCCCGCCCCGGTGCCGCCACTAACGTCAGTCTCAATGTCCGTCTCAATATCAGTCTCGCAGCCTTTGGAATTCAAGATGTCTCACACCGACCATCAGCCCAGAAACATCCTCGTCACCAGTGCCCTGCCTTACGCCAACGGCTCCCTGCACCTGGGCCATATTCTCGAGTACATCCAGACCGATATCTGGGCCCGCTTCCAGCGCGCCCGCGGCAACCAGTGCCTGTACATGTGCGCCGACGACGCCCATGGCACCGCCATCATGTTGAAGGCCGAGCAGCTGGGACTGACCCCGGAACAGCACATCGCCAATATGCAGGCGGAGCACGAGCGGGATTTCAACGACTTCCTGATCGGTGTGGATAACTACCACTCCACCCACTCGGAAGAGAACCGCGAACTGTCGTCGATGATCTACAAGCGCCTGCGCGAGAATGGCCACATTGCCTCACGCACCATTACCCAGGCGTTTGACCCGGAGAAAGAGCTGTTTCTGGCAGACCGCTACATCAAGGGCACCTGCCCGAAATGTAAAACCGAAGACCAGTACGGCGATAACTGTGAAGCCTGTGGTGCCACTTACAGCCCCACCGAACTGATCAACCCGATTTCCGCCATCTCCGGTGCCACCCCCATCGAGAAAGAGTCCGAGCACTTCTTCTTTACCCTGCCGGCGTTCACCGACTTCCTGAAGCAGTGGACCCGTTCCGGCACCCTGCAGAGTGAAGTGGCGAACAAGCTGTCCGAGTGGCTGGACGAAGGTCTGCAGGAGTGGGATATCTCCCGCGATGCGCCCTACTTCGGTTTTGAAATCCCCGATGCCCCGGGCAAATATTTCTACGTCTGGCTGGACGCCCCCATCGGCTACATGGCCAGCCTGAAAAACTACTGCGACCAGAACAACCTGGACTGGCTGGAGTACTGGAAAAAAGACAGCAGTGCCGAGGTGTATCACTTCATCGGCAAGGACATCGTCAACTTCCATGCGCTGTTCTGGCCGGCCATGCTCGACTCCGCCGACTTCCGCACCCCTAACAAGGTGTGCGTGCACGGATTCCTGACCGTCAATGGCAAAAAGATGTCCAAGTCCCGCGGCACCTTCATCAATGCACGTAACTATCTGGATCACCTGAACCCGGAATATCTGCGCTACTACTTTGCGGCCAAACTGACCGCCGGTGTCGACGACCTGGACCTGAACCTGGACGACTTCATCGCCAAGGTGAATTCCGACCTGGTGGGCAAGGTCGTGAACATCGCTTCGCGCACAGCCAAGTTTGTCAGCAAGACCGGTGGTGCCCTGTCCGCAGAACTTGCCGACGAGAGCCTGTGGAACCAGTTTGTAGAAGCCGCGCCGCGTATTACCGAATACTTTGAAGCGCGCGAATACAGCCGCGCCACCCGTGAAATCATGGCCCTGGCCGACGCCGCCAACGCCTGGATCGCCGACAAGGCGCCCTGGTCCCTGGCGAAAGAAGAAGGCAAGGAAGACGAAGTGCTGGCGATCTGCTCCCAGGGCGTCAACATGTTCCGTGCACTGATGACCTGGCTGGCCCCGGTACTGCCGGACACCGCCAAAAAAGCCGAAGAATTCCTCGGCGTGGCACTGGACTGGAACAGCGCCGTTACCCCGCTGGCTGGCCACACCATCAACAAATTCAAACCGTTGATGCAGCGCGTGGAAAAAGAACAGGTAGATGCCATGCAGGAAGCGGCCAAGGAATCTCTCGCGCAATTGCAGGCAGAAGCCAAAACCGTCACCGGTCCACTGGCTGACGACCCGCTGGCAGAGCAGATCCAGTTCGACGACTTCGCCAAGGTAGATCTTCGTATTGCCCTGATTGCCAACGCAGAGCACGTGGAAGGTGCGGGCAAACTGCTGCGCCTGACCCTGGACCTGGGCGGCGAAACCCGCAACGTGTTTGCCGGTATCAAGAGCGCCTACAGCCCGGAAGACCTGATCGGCAAACACACCGTGATGGTCGCCAACCTGGCCCCGCGCAAAATGCGCTTCGGTGTCAGCGAAGGCATGGTGCTGGCCGCCGGCCCCGGTGGCAAAGACCTGTGGATTCTGGAACCCCACGCCGGTGCGCAGCCTGGTATGCGAGTGATGTAAATTACCACTGAAATCCGATGCGAAGGTGCCGATACCGGGTGCAGCCTTGTAAGACCTTCCGCGAGAGGGACCTCGCGGAAGAGCCCCCAGGGATGGGTTTACGGCGTGTCTTACAAGGCTGCACCCGGTAGCGGCACCGCCACTGAGCTAGGTTAATAGCACCACTGAGAAACTGATTCCAAAGGGGACTGTATGCACGGCGTATTCCTGGACACCCTCACCATGAAACTGGAAGAGCTGGACACCTCAGTGCTGGAAGGCTCTCTCGACCACTGGGAATATTTCGAAACCACGTTACCGGAGCAAACCGCAGAGCGTATTGCCAATGCGGACGTGGTGATCAGCAACAAAGTGGTGCTCAACCGCGCGCTGATCGAAAACGCCCCCAACCTCAAACTGATCTGCGTTTGTGCCACCGGCACCAACAACATCGACCTCGAAGCCGCCGCTGAAAAAAGCATTCCGGTAAAAAATGTCGCCGGCTATACCGGCAGCTCCCTCGCCCAGCATACCCTCGCCCTGATGCTCGCCCTCGCCACCCGCTGGCACCAGTATGCCGGCGATGTGCAACAGGGCCGCTGGAACCAATCGCCGATTTTCTGTCGACTCGATTACCCGGTTGTGGAACTGGCGGGGAAAAATCTCGGCATCATCGGCTACGGCGATCTGGGACAGAAAGTCGCGCAGCTGGGTGAAGCCCTGGGCATGAATGTTCTGATCGCGGAATCGTTTACCGGGGAGAAGAAATCCGGGCGGGTATCGCTTGCGGAGTTACTCGCAGAGTCCGATGTCATCAGCCTGCACTGCCCACTCACCGAGCAGACCGACCAGCTGGTAAATGCGGACTTTCTCGGGGCCATGAAAAAAACGGCCTTCCTGATCAACACCGCCCGCGGCGGCCTGGTGGATGAACAGGCACTGCTGGAAGCGCTGAAACAAGGCGAGATTGGCGGCGCTGCGCTGGATGTACTCAGTGTGGAACCACCACCGGCGGATCACCCGTTGCTCGCGGACGATATCCCCAACCTGATCATCACACCACACAATGCCTGGATCAGCCGCGAGAGCCGCCAGCGCCTGCTTGACGGCGTAGTCAGCAACATTGTTGATTGGCGCAGTGTCTGAAGGGTAATTGGAGCTTAACGATGCCCTTTGGTTATAAGGCCACGGGCTTGTGAGACCAATTTCACCATCCCCACCTCTCTCCCTGCCCACAAGACCCCTCGCACCCTAGGATACTGGTTCACCTTGACTGTTGTTGAAGGAGAGCCTCATGGCAACCGCAAAAGCCCCCCATAATTCCGGCCGAGAGAAACTGCACCAGGCCTACAACCTGGCCGGTGAAGCAGCACACGATACCGCTGAACACATGAAGACTCGCGCCCGCGAGACCGCAGACCACGTTAAAGCCAGCGCCCGCGAGACCGCAGACCATGTAAAAGCCAGCACCCGCAACACCATGGAAAAGGGCAAGCAACGGGCCCACGACGTCGCCGAGCGGGCGGAAAGTTCCATCAAGGCGCACCCGCTGGTCAGTGTCGGTTGTGCCTTCGCCGCCGGTTGGTTGATTGCAAAAATCCTCAAGTAGCCAGTATCAAGTAGCCTGTATCGACACCGTTCGGTTTCCCGGGTATTCACAAGGACATCCCGCTGGAGAAGAACAGTAACGGCTATGCCAAGAGGAATGATTGATGCCCGGTTCTGATCGATCGAGAAAACCCGACGACACGGACGGCCGGGATCACGCCGATGGCGCGGGTCCCGGTTATGCGACAGAAACGCCACCACCGCCACTGGCTTCCGAACTGAACGCACTGATGGATCGCGCCGAGGCGACCATGACCCTCGCCTCCGCCTGGGCAGAAAACTTTACCAGCCTGGTACACTTGGAGTTTCAGCGCACGCTCAGTGCGGGCAAGCGGATAGTCGTACTCCTACTGTTCCTGTTTTTCCTGGCCGTGGCGCTGATCGTGAGCCTGTGTGCGGGGCTGGGATTACTGGGCTATTACTTTTTCCAGTCGGTGTATATCGGCTTCGGTATTTTTCTGCTGTCGCAATGTCTGATTGTTGTAGGCATCCTGCTGTCGATGAACAGCCTCAAAAAAATGCTCGGCTTCGACGAATCCCGCAAACAGGCCAGAGAGGCGCTTAACGATGTCACTGCGCTCTTTAAACCGGCAGATTGAAAGCCGCCGCCGGGCGCTGGAACATCAGCGCCGCTGCGCCCTGCAACTGTTGGAACAACAGCGGGCCCAAACGCTGGTGCAGGCACAGCGCGTCCCCCTGCCTCTGGTCATGGGATTGGCGTTTGCCGCGGGGTTTGTATTACAGCGTTTCTACAATACGCCGGCACCGCGAACGTTGCTCAACTGGTATCTCACCTTGAGGGCCTTTTGAGAGGGCCTTTTAAACTGTCCTACTGAATTGTCAGCAAGCTGCTTTGTCCGCAACGCTGCTATGGCTTCTGGGGTCTTCGCCAAGCCGATCCCCAACCTGAATAATTTTCGCCGCAACATCCACCAGCTTCAGATTCATTTCCATCGCCCGCTGCTGCATGGTGCGATAAGCATCCTGCTCGCTCAATCGCAGGCTGCGCATCAGTACGCCCTTGGCGCGCTCTACCAGTTTCCGCTCGGTGAGTGCGCGGCGGGTTTCCTCCAGTTCTTCACTGACGCGGTGAATATGCGCGACCTGGGAACGAATCAGCCCGTAGAGCGAATGCGCCAGGTTCTGGCCGTGCAAGGGCGGCACTCCGGCCGTGGAATCACTGCCATAAAGCCCCGGCACCTGGGGATCAAACAACACCGCCAGCGCCGGTAGACGGCTCCAGTCGGCGGATTTCATCTGCTGTAACTGCGTATAGTGATGCCCCAGTTCCGACTGCGCATCGGCAACCCGTTTGCGGCTCACCTTGAGCAAACGCGCGGCCATGGAGTCCTCCAACCGATGCATGGAATCAATACGCGCAGTGGCCAGTTGATACCAGACTTCACTGATATCCGCCGCAATCGGCTCGCCGTCTTTCAGGCCGGCGATGACCAGGCGCAGGCGCTGTAAATCCCGTGTCTCCGGGCTCTCCTCGATGGTCTGCCAGCACGCCAGCTCGGTTTCCCCGGCATACTCGGAAAACAGTTCCAGGCTGCGCAGCTGGCAGGCCTGCAAGTGAGAAAGACGGTGGTGCAGGCTTTCGTCAAACTGGCTGCCGGTAAAGCCAATCGCGCCCCAGGCGCGCTCCTGTCCGGCAAATTCTTTGGCCTGCATAAAATTGAACAGGGCGACCAGCAACCGCGTTACCTGCGGGTCATCAGCCACATCGGCGGCCTCGAACACCACCGACAACAGGCCGGCGATCAGCCGGCAAAAGGCATCGGTGGATTCCAGGGCGCTGACTTCAAAGGCATCAATATGCCGGCGCAATTCCACCAATTCATCCAGGCCGTGCAGTGAGTAGGCAATGCTGTTCAGTAAGCGCATATCCTGGGGATTGTGGCATCGGTCTGCCTGTAAATAGCGATCGTGCAGCAAGCGGCGGAAGGCGACCTCGCTTTGGCCACAGCATTCAACCTGGGTGTCACGCAGGGCACTGAATCTGAAACCTGCGGAAACCAGGTAGATATTACTGATGCCCCGCTCCCGCTGTAGCTGGTGCACCAGGTCGGATACGGTAGTCACCAGCTCACAACTTCCGCTAAGCCGTTGCAGCGCCTGAATCTCTGCGCGCTTTGCGGCCAACAGAAACTGTTCAGCATCTTCACTGTGCTTGGGCATATCGGGGCTCCCGGCTAAACCAGAATGGGTAACCTTGATTCAGCAATAAACATTCCAGCCCAGCGCAACACGTTTGGTTCGGCATAGCCGGGGTGAGCTCGGCGTGAGAACTTTCTTGCGCACCGCGGACTCCACAGCACCAAAATAGTGCACAATTAACGGGAGAGAGCGCCAGCTTCCTCAATATTCCTGCGCCGGTCCCCTGTTTTTCACGCGATTCACACCGAATTGAAAAGTTGGCACCGAGATTGCTTTTATCTCTGGTGTAAAGATATTGCGCAGCGAATTGCGCAGCTCTTTCTGGGCGAAAGCCCGCTACAACCAAATACACTGGATAAAGGCGTCCATCACGTTCCGGCAACGACCGGTCTGTGTGGGCGCTTTTTTTGTGCCTCGGAATTCTCAGTGACCCGCAACTTTCGGTTTATTGCGAATCCCGCACAGGTGGATTCCCGATCCAACAACTTCCAAAAAGGTGATCACCATGGCTTATCTCGCTCCATCAGAATTTGTGACCAAAATGGTCGATGCGGGGGAATCGAAGATTTACATGTCCACCCGCGACACCCTCGTTCGCGCCTATATGGCCGGTGCCATTCTCGCGTTGGCCGCCGTTTTTGCGGTAACTGTGGCGGTAGCCACCGGCTCCCACCTCGTCGGTTCCATCTTGTTCCCGGTGGGGTTCTGTATGTTGTACCTGATGGGCTTCGACCTGCTGACCGGGGTATTTGTACTCGCGCCGCTGGCGTGGCTCGACAGACGCCCAGGCGTCACCTGGGGCGGTATATTGCGCAACTGGGGGCTGGTGTTTGTGGGCAACTTTGGCGGTGCGCTGACTGTTGCAGTGATGATGGCGTTCGTGTTCACCATGGGTTTTAACACGGAACCCGGTGCCGTCGGCGCCAAGCTCGCTTCCGTAGGCGAGGCTCGCACCCTGGGATACGCGGAATACGGTGCCGCCGGCTGGTTTACCATTTTCCTGCGCGGAATGCTGTGTAACTGGATGGTATCCATGGGCGTGGTGGGTGCAATGATCTCCACCAATGTGAGCGGTAAAGTCATCGCCATGTGGATGCCAATCATGCTGTTCTTCTTTATGGCCTTCGAGCACTCGGTGGTGAATATGTTCCTGTTCCCCACGGCCATCATGATGGGCGGTGATTTCTCGGTGATGGATTACCTGATCTGGAACGAAATCCCCACAGCTCTGGGTAACCTGGTCGGCGGTCTCGCCTTTACCGGCCTGACACTCTTCACCACCCACTACAAAACCGCACCCAAGCGCCAGTTGACTGCAAAGAGCAGCGCAACGGGTAAAGAAGCTCTGGCCTGATGGTCACGCAAAGCCCCGCTGCTCGCGGGGCTTATTTTTTATGAACAATTCTCTTTTACTGGATGTCGGCCAGCACAGCAGTGCCGGCCTTAAAGCGGAAAACCAAGACCACTGTGGTGCCTACCTGCCACCAGAGCCACTACTGGGCATGAAAGGTGCGGCGGTTGCGATTGCCGACGGTATCAGTTCGAGTAGTGTCAGTGCCATTGCCAGTGAAACGGCGATCAAAAGTTTTCTCGACGATTACTACTGCACCTCCGACGGCTGGAGTGTACAGAACGCCGCCGAGCAGGTGCTCAAGGCCACCAATGCCTGGCTCTATGGCCAGACCCAGCAGAGCCCCTTTCGTTTTGATAAAGACAAGGGCTACGTCTGCACCTTCAGTGCCGCGGTATTCAAAGGCACCGAAGCCCATTTATTTCACCTCGGCGACTCGCGCATCTATCGCTTGCGCCGCGGTTCACTGGAACAACTCACTCACGACCACCGCCAGTGGCTGGGTGAACACAACAGTTACCTGAGCCGCGCGCTGGGTGTAACACAACACCTGGAACTGGATTACCGCAGGCTCACTCTGGAACCCGACGACCTGTTTATTTTTACCACCGACGGCGTGCACGAGTCCCTTTCGCAACGGGCCCTGATCCAACACCTGGACAACCCGTCGGCCTGCCTCGACACCAGTGCCAAAACCCTGATCGCAGCCGCACTGGCCAATGGCAGTAGCGACAACCTTACGGTGCAACTGGTCAGGGTCACCGCAGTTCCGGAAGAGGTGCCCGCGCTCATCGAGCAAGCTGGCTGCCTGCCCATTCCACCGCTGCTGAAAGCCGGCGAACATTTTGATGGCTACACCATCGAGCGCGAGATACACGCAAGCAGTCGCAGCCACGTGTACCTGGCCACCGATACCGCGAGCAAGACCCGGGTTATTCTCAAGGCGCCCTCGGTGGATATTGCCGATGATCCGGGCCATCTGGAGCGATTGCTTATGGAGGAGTGGGTCGCCCGGCGCGTCAACAGTGCGCACGTTATTCGCGCTGCCACCACCCACCGCCCACGCAACTATCTGTATATCGCCATGGAAGTGGTCGAGGGCCAGACATTGCGCCAGTGGATGATCGACAACCCACAGCCTAGCCTGGAAAAGGTACGCGGTATTGTCGAGCAGCTCGCCAGGGGACTGCAGGCGTTACACCGTGCGGAAATTCTGCATCAGGACCTGCGTCCGGAAAATATCATGATCAGCCGCGCCGGCACCGTCACGCTGATCGATCTCGGCTCTGCCCGGGTCGCGGGCATCGCGGAAACCGCAGCGGAAAATGGACAGCTGATTCTCGGCACCGCTATCTACTCGGCACCGGAGTATTTTCTCGGGGATATGGGCACACCGCGCTCGGACCTGTTTTCACTCGCGGTACTCACCTACCACCTGCTTTCCGGTGCCTTTCCCTATGGCACCGGGGTAGCGCGCTGCACAACCGTGTCAGCACAGCACAAATTGCGCTATCGCAGCGTGTTGAGCGAATTCCGGGAAATTCCCGCATGGATTGATGCCCCCCTGAAAAAAGCACTGCAACCCAATCCCCTGCACCGCCATGAGGCGCTTTCAGAGTTCGTCTATGAACTGCGCCACCCAAACCCGCAATACCAGAGCGCAAACCGGCCGCCGCTGATCGAGCGTTACCCGGTGCGCTTTTGGCAAACAGTCAGCGGCATTCTGCTGCTGGTAATTTTTTATCTGTTAAACCTGATATCCAACACCCAGTGAACCCCGAAAAGTACTCTTTCAAGGAGAAACCCCATGATCAGTAACCGTCAGCAAGTCACCGACATGATTCTCGTCGCCAAGGTTCGTAAGGACCTGAAGTGGGCGCAAGTGGCCGATGCCATCGGCCAGTCCAAGGAGTGGACCACTGCCGCCTGCCTGGGGCAGATGACGTTGAGCAAAGAGCAGGCCGCCGTGGTTGGCGAACTGTTTGATCTCAGCGACGAGGCGGTGGCCTGGTTGCAGATCGCGCCCTACAAAGGCTCACTGCCCACCGCTGTGCCCAGCGACCCGCTGATCTACCGCCTCTACGAACTGGTGAATGTGTACGGCACCACCATCAAGGAACTGATCCACGAGGAATTCGGCGATGGCATCATGAGCGCCATCGACTTTTCCATGGATATTCAGCGGGAAGAAGATCCCAAGGGTGACCGGGTGAATATGGTGATGTCGGGCAAGTTCCTGCCTTACAAAATGTATTAACTGCCCCCGTTTTCTCCTGATTCACGCTGGCGGCGGCCCTGTCGCCAGCGTCATGCCGATGCAACCTTTCCCTGCCAGACTCGCTACAATACCGGTCCAGACCCGAGACCCGTACCATGAGCCTGAGCACCATTTCCTCTTCTGAATCCAGCACGGACAACACCGTTGCGCCACCCGGCACTTCTGCCGAGCTGGCCGCCGCGCAGCTGGTGGATTTTATTCACCGCTACCCGCGCCTGATGGTATTGACCGGCGCCGGGGTGAGCACCGATTCCGGTATTCCCGACTACCGCGACCACAAAGGTGAGTGGAAACGCAAACCGCCAGTGGATCACCGGGATTTTATGGCGAGCGCAGCCACGCGCCAGCGCTACTGGGGGCGGGCACTGATCGGCTGGCCGGTGATCCGCAATTCGGCACCGAACCCGGCGCACTTTCACCTGGCGGAACTGGAGCGCCGTGGGCATGTGCAATTGCTGGTGACACAGAATGTGGACCGCTTGCACCAGCGGGCAGGCAGCCAGCAAGTGGTCGACCTGCACGGGCGCGCGGATGAAATTCGCTGTATGGAATGTGATTACCGCGCCAACCGGCAGACGGTGCACGACCGCAGCTACGATCTCAATCCGGCGTTTCGACATTACACCGCAGACACAGCGCCGGACGGGGATGCCGACCTGGAGGTGGATTTCAGCGGTTTTCAGGTGGCGGATTGCCCGGACTGTCGCGGCATTCTGAAACCGGACGTGGTGTTTTTTGGGGACAATGTGCCGAAGACCCGGGTGCAGTCGGCATTGGATGCGCTGCAGCAGAGTGATGGACTGTTGGTGGTGGGCTCGTCACTGATGGTGTATTCGGGGTTTCGCTTCTGTCGCTATGCGAAGGAGTGGGGCAAACCGATTGCAGCGCTGAATCTCGGGCGTACCCGGGCCGATGATTTGCTGGATTTGAAATTGAGTGCGGGGATTGGGGAGACCCTGGAGCAATTACTGAAATCGCTCTAGGGCCCCAAATTAATTAGCGGAGAAAACGTTTATTCGCCCGCTGCATCGCCAATCTTGTCCTGCGTACGCAACTCAAAATCACTGGCGTCATGCCGCTCGTGCAATTGCTGTGACGGCTCGCCCCAGGTCCGGTTCACCATCTTGCCAAGTTGTACTGCAGGGCGATCGCCAATTTCCTTAACCCAACGATTCACGTTCTTGTAGCTGGCCGCATCCAGAAACTCCGCCGCGTCATAAGCGTCGTTATTCACCACCGCGCCATACCAGGGCCAGATGGCCATATCGGCGATGGTGTATTCCCTGCCCGCAATAAACGGGTGGACTGCCAGTTGTCGATCCAGCACGTCCAGCTGGCGCTTTACTTCCATCGCGTAACGGTTAATGGGGTACTCGTATTTTTCCGGGGCATAGGCATAAAAATGCCCGAAGCCACCCCCCAGGAAAGGTGCCGAGCCCATTTGCCAGAAAAGCCAGTTCAACGTCTCGGTGCGCTGCTCCGGGGTATGGGGCAGGAAGGCGCCGAATTTTTCCGCCAGGTACAACAGGATGGAACCGGATTCGAACACGCGAATGGGCGGCGTGGTGCTGTGATCCACCAACGCGGGAATTTTGGAGTTGGGATTGATATCCACAAAGCCACTGCTGAACTGGTCACCTTCGGTAATGCGGACCAGGTGGGCATCGTACTCGGCACCCGCATGCCCGAGCGCCAGAAGCTCTTCCAGCATAATCGAGGCTTTGACGCCGTTGGGGGTCGCCAGAGAGTAGAGCTGCATCGGGTGCTTGCCCACGGGCAGTTCCTTGTCGTGGGTCGGGCCGGCGATGGGTCTGTTGATATTGGCAAACTGGCCCCCGCTTTCACTGTCCCATTTCCAGACTTTCGGTGGTGTGTAGCTGCTGTCGGACATTGATCTACTCCGGGTCATTTAATGAATTGTGGCCAGTTCTTTCGGCGATCGTTTCAGGTTAAAGCGCAATGCGCATAAACAGACTGTTTGGGTCCTCCCTGTAGTCTGCGAAAGGCGCACACAGTTCAAATCCGTGGCGAGAGTACAGCCGGTGGGCCGGTTTGAAAAAATCCATGGAACCGGTTTCCAGGCTCAGGCGGGTGTAGCCGCGCTTGCGCGCTTCTCCGAGGATATGCTGCAGCACCGCAGTGGCAATTCCCTTTCCTCGCGCCTCGGCACCGGTGCGCATGGATTTGATTTCGCCGTGGTCCGGGCCCAGTTCCTTTAGAGCACCGCAGCCCACCAGGGCGCCATCGAGATAGGCAGACCAGAAGGTGACGTCCGGCTGGCGCAGGCCATCCAGATCCAGCGCATGCACACTTTCCGGCGGAGATGTGGCGCGCATATCATCAATATGCGCCTGCAGGAATGCGGCGATTTCATTACCGCTCAAATCGTCAACATGAATGTTCAACATAGTACTTCCTAATGAGCATTTACCCAGTGTCAACAACTCACCAATCGCCTGGATCAAATTCTATTTATTCGTGTATTCGTCGCATCGAATTGAGCACCCCGCCACCGTGCGATTAGGGCCAGGACGCACCATAACAGCAGGCTGACGATCAGGACCAGACCGTATTCCCCGAGGGGAATCCGCAGTGGCAGTTGCCAGCTCATCACACCACTGCCGATCAACCCCAGTAGAGTCAACAGATACCCGGCGATGATGCTTGCAACTACTCTCCGCGACAACCCCAGGCCATGGATCTGGGTTATAACCAGCATCCCCAGAAAGCCGGTAAAGAACATGGCAACAGCAGACCAGCCCTGTGACGGTGACAGGTAAGCGACCACCACACCGTGAATCAGGACAAAGCTTTCCAGGAAAAAGGTCCAGTAGCGATTGCGGTGACTGCGGGTGAACATCAGGCTGCCCTGCAACAGCAATGCAAACAGGTAAAAAAAGCCGAGCAGGTGCCCCAGGGTCAACTCGATCGGGTGGTACCAGAAGGTGTAGAGAATCGCCCAGGAAAAGTAATAACCGTGATAGCGTTTTAGACAGGTCACCACCGTGTGCTTGATCGGAACCCGCTTGCCAAAGAACAGGCCCCGGCGAGGGTTTTCCATAATCAGGACGATGACCAGCAGGAAAATGACCGCAAACTGTGATGACCATACCGGCACAGTCTGCGCCAGACCGTCATAGAAAAGCTTGCTCTGCACTATGTGCAATCCGATGAAAAAGATATTGCCGACTAGTGCCAGTACGTTGATGGGATGCAGGCCATCGGTGTAGCCCATCCCCTGGTGGTCGCGCAGTTGCCGCGCCCGGAAAATGATCCACCAGTGAAACAGCTGATGCGCCGCATAGCCACCCCAGGCAGTAACCAGAGCCCAGGTAGAGGACTCGGGCAACTGCCAGTAGTACCAGCTTTTGGATTCGTCGGGCAGGAACTGGATGTGCGCGCTGTAGGGACCAAAAACAATCGACAGCAGTAACAGCGCAAAACACCCCAGCAGGCCCCAAGTCAACCGAAAGCGATAACGCTTATGGCTATTTAGCCCGTTGTTGAGTGCCATACTACCCCCGGTATTTGCCATCGCCTGACAATATTTATCATGCAGAATTTCACATGCAGATTAGTCGCTGATAGTACGCCGCGGGTGGGTCCACTGGATCATCTTTGCGCGACCCCATTTTCCGGGCCGCCGGGAGCAGCGCCTCAGGAGTAATGCTCGCTCAGCCGAAGTACCTTTTCGTGAAATAGCCCTCGTAAGTAGACACTTACGCCATCAGCGCACCTGCCGCGCCTGGACCTGAAGGGTGTACTGCTACCGACCGTTGTTGAAGCCCCCCTGCCCCTCCCCCATAATACCGCCCCAATTTCAATCAATGCGCCGCCTGTCGCCAACTGCAGGCAAGTGCCCGCAAACGGGCAACTTGCTAGTCTTGTTTAACAGGTGCCCAAATTTTGTACTACGCCAACTCAGTACCCGGGGCCAATGCGGTGGCCCGAACGGAATCACTATGACCGAATTCACCGTCATCCTGCTCTCCACCATTCTGGTGAACAACTATGTGCTGGTACAGTTTCTCGGCCTCTGCCCGTTTATGGGGGTTTCCAACAAGCTGGAAACCGCCATCGGTATGGCCGGCGCTACCACCTTTGTGCTGACGCTGGCAGCCATCTGCTCCTACCTGGTGAACACCTACTTACTCGAGCCCTTTGGCATGGAGTACCTGCGCACCATTTCCTTCATTCTGGTGATTGCGGTGGTGGTGCAGTTTGCGCGGATGTTTATCGAGAAAACCAGCCCGCTGCTCTACCGGGTACTCGGTGTCTTCCTGCCTCTTATTACTACCAACTGTGCGGTGCTCGGTGTGGCGCTGCAGAACACCCTGAAGGCAAACAATTTCGTGCAGTCCACGCTTTACGGTTTTGGCGCTGCGGTAGGTTTTTCTCTGGTACTGATTCTGTTCTCCGCGATGCGCGAACGACTGGCGGTGGCGGATGTACCCAAGCCATTCAAGGGGGCGGCCATCGGCATGATGACCGCGGGCTTGATGTCCCTGGCCTTTATGGGCTTCAGCGGGCTGGTATAAGGAGTCGGCGACGATGGAATGGCTGTCTGAAGTATCCACGCCCCTGCTGATTCTCGGCGGTATGGCACTGGCATTTGGCGCCCTGCTGGGTTTTGCCGCGGTGCGCTTCAAGGTGGAGGGTGACCCGATTGTCGACCAGATCGACGCCCTGCTGCCACAGACCCAGTGCGGCCAGTGTGGCCACCCCGGGTGTCGCCCCTATGCTGAAGCCATAGCCAATGGCGAGGCCATCAACAAGTGCCCTCCGGGGGGCCAGGCCACCATCAACGAGCTGGCCAACCTGCTGGACGTGGAAGCCACGCCACTGGATGCCGAGCACGGCGTGGAAGACGTCAAGAAAGTCGCGTTTATCCGTGAAGCGGAATGTATCGGCTGCACCAAGTGCATTCAGGCGTGCCCCGTAGACGCCATTGTCGGCGCCGCCAAACAGATGCACACGGTCATCGTCGACGAGTGCACCGGCTGTGACCTGTGTGTGGAGCCCTGCCCGGTGGACTGTATCGATATGGTGCCGCTGGAAACACAACTGCAACAGTGGCACCCGCATAAACCCAAAGACGGAATTCAATTGATCGCCAGCGACCGCCCCGATCTGCACCCCAGTGACCGGAGTGCAGCATGAGCCAGGTAGATGAACGCCAGAGCGCCAGCGAGCGCCGCGCTGCCCGCGAAGCCCACCTGATCGCCAGTGAAAAAGCACGGGACCTGTCCCGGGAGCTGAAGATCAGCGACTTCCACGGCGGTATTCACCCGCCCGAGAACAAACACCAGAGTACCGGTGAAGCCATCGGCACTATTCCCCTGGCGGAAGATTTGATCGTACCGCTGAACCAGCACATCGGCGCCACCGCCATTCCACTGGTGAAGCTCGGCGACCTGGTATTGAAGGGCCAGAAAATTGCCGAGGCCGACGGCCCGGTGAGCTGCCCGGTGCACGCGCCTTCCTCCGGCAAAATCGTCGCCATCGAGCCTATGGCGGTGCCGCACCCCTCGGGGATGGTGGCAGATTGTATCCAGATCCGCACCGACGGCCGCGATGAATGGTGTGCGCTCAATCCGCTGGAAAACTACGCCGAGCGCGATATCGATGACGTGCTGGAGCAAATCCGCGACTGCGGTATCGCCGGCATGGGCGGCGCAGGCTTTCCCACCGCGGTCAAACTGAACCCCCGCGGCGGTGCAGAGATCGATACCCTGATCATCAACGGCACCGAGTGCGAACCCTATATCACCGCGGACGATATGCTGATGCGCGAGCGCGCAGAAGAAATCGTCAAGGGTGTGGAAATACTCGCACACCTGCTGGATCAGCCAGAACGGGTACTGATCGGTATTGAAGACAACAAACCGAAAGCCATCCAGGCGATGAAAAAGGCGGCCGAAGGCACCCGCTTCCACGTGGTCGTTTTCCCTACCAAATACCCCTCCGGTGGCGAAAAACAGCTGATCGAAATCCTCACCGGGCGCGAGGTACCCAACGAGGGGCTGCCAGCCCATGTTGGCATCGTGTGCCAGAACGTGGGTACTGCGCGCGCTGTGTATCGGGCGGTAGCACTCGGTGAGCCGCTGATCAGCCGCGTCACCACGGTGGTGGGCGAGTCCCTCGAGCGGCAGCGCAATATCGAGGTGCCACTGGGGACCCCTATCCGCCACATTCTGGAAAACCACGGACTGGACCGAAAACAACTGCAGCGTATCGTCATCGGTGGCCCTATGATGGGCTACACCATCGAGGACGAAAACGCGCCGGTGGTGAAAACTACCAACTGTATTCTCGCGCCCACCAATAAAGAGCTGCCGCCACCGCCGCCGGCCCAGGCCTGTATCCGCTGCGGCCTCTGTGCGGAAGCCTGTCCCGCCAGCCTGCTGCCGCAGCAGCTGTACTGGTATGCGCGGGCAGAAGACCGGGAAAAACTCCAGGCCTACAACCTGTTCGACTGTATCGAGTGCGGCGCCTGCTCCTACGTGTGCCCATCGAGTATTCCCCTGGTGCAGTATTACCGCGCTGCCAAGGGCGATATCCGTGAGGCGCGCCTGGAAAAAGAAAAGGCAGACCGCGCCCGCGAGCGCTTCGAATACCGCAAGCTGCGCCTGGAAAAAGCAGAGCAGGAAAAAGAAGCCAAACGGCTGGCACGCAAGAAGGCCGCAGAGGAAGCCCGTAAGCAACGGGAACAGAATGCCGATAGCCCGGAAGCGAAAGCCGCCAAGCAGGAATCGGATGTGGTGGCCGCGGCCCTCGCCCGGGTAAAGGCGAAGCAGGCCTCCCCGGAGCAGCAACTGGCCCGCGCCCAACGCACCCTCACCAGTGCCGAACACCGGGTTCAGCGTATGCAGGGCAAGGTCGCCGAGGCGGACGAAGCACAGAAGGCCCAGCTCGAAGCCCAGCTCAAAACTGCCGAGCTGAAACTGCAGGAAGCCCGCGACAAACTGGCAGAAGCCGAAAAGCTGGCCGCCAGTGCCCCCCAACCTGCAGAGCAATCACAGGCAGAGGCAGAAACCGAGTCACCCAGCGTCACCGACGACAAACTCACCGTGGCCGGCGCTTCTTCGTCTGCCGCGGGCGATGCCATTGCCCGGGCCAAGGCCGCGGCGGCCGCCCGCGCCAGCCAGAGTCCGGAAGAAAAGTTGGCCTCCGAGATTGAAGCGCTGAAAAAACGGGTGGAAAAAGCCCAGGCGCGACTGGAAAAAGCACGTAGTGAAGACGACCCCAATAGCGCGGCCTTCGAAACCGCGCTGACGAAACTGCAGGAAAAACTGGCGGACAAACAGCGCCAGGCCTGACCGGGAAAACTAGAGAATCACCATGTCCCTGATGCGAATCACTTCCCCCCACGCCCACTCCGGCCAGAGCACATCCAGAGTGATGCTGCAGGTGGCCGCGGCGACCATCCCGGGCGTACTGGCGCTGGTGGTCTACTTCGGGGTGGGTGTGCTGTTCAATATTGCACTCTGTGTGATCACCGCGCTGGCCTCCGAGGCGGCGGTGATGAAACTGCGCAAGCGCCCGGTGGGCTTTTACCTGAAGGATTACAGCGCCCTGGTCACCGCGTTGCTACTGGGCATCGCCCTGCCCCCCTACTGCGCCTGGTGGCTGCCGGTAGTGGGCGCCTTTACCGCGATCGTCCTGGCCAAACAGCTCTACGGCGGCATGGGCTACAACCCCTTCAACCCCGCCATGGTGGGTTACGTGGTACTGCTGATCAGCTTCCCGGTAGAGATGACCCGTTGGGTGGCGCCGGCGGAGCTGATCCAGGGTACACCGGGGCTGGATGAAACCCTGTCGCTGATGTTCGGCGGTATGAATGTGGACGGCTTTACCCGCGCCACCCCGCTGGAAATTGTGCGCCACAACCAGTCCACCATCCTGTCCCAGCTCTACGAGATGGAGCCGATGTTCAGCAAAGGCGCTATTGCCGGCGTGGGCTGGGAGATGGCCAATGTCGGCTTCCTGCTGGGCGGCCTCTTCCTGCTGTTCCGCCGCCTGATTACCTGGCACGCACCTGCGGCCATGCTCGTCACCCTGGCCGCACTTTCGGTGGTCTTCTACGACGGCGGCAGCTCCCTGAGTGAAGGCTCACCCCTGCTGCACCTCTTCTCCGGTGCCACCATGCTGGGTGCTTTCTTTATCGTCACCGACCCGGTGAGCGGCTGTACTAGCAACAAGGGCCGGCTGATATTCGGCGCCGGCGTCGGCCTACTGGTATTCGTGATTCGCGCCTGGGGCGCCTACCCGGATGCGGTGGCCTTTGCGGTACTACTGATGAACTTCGCCGCCCCCTTTATCGACAATTACACCCTGCCCCGCACCTACGGCCACAAGGCCGCGCGCAAGGCCACCGATCTGGAGGAACAGTGATGCTGAAGCGCTCCATCGGTAGTAACGCCGCCATTCTCGCCCTGTTTGCCCTGGTCACCGCGGGCACCCTCGCGGTCACCCAGATCACCACCAGGGAGCCCATTGAGCACGCCATTCGCGAGGCCTCCGCCAGGGCGCTGCTGGAGATCATCCCCATCGACCGCCACAGCAACGATCTGCTGGTAGATACCTACCCCATTCCCAGACAGTATTGGGCGCTGCTGGGGCTGAAACAGGAAGCCAATATCAATCTGGCGCGGGAAACGGACGGCACCATCAATGCGGTGATCATTCCCGCCGTAGCGCCGGATGGCTACTCCGGTCCCATCCGCATTCTGGTGGGCGTGAACCGCGATGGCACTGTGGCCGGCGTGCGGGTCACCAACCATGCGGAAACCCCCGGGCTCGGCGACAAGGTGGAAGTCAAAAAGAGCGACTGGGTACTGTCGTTTAACGGCAAGTCGCTACAGGACCCCGCGCGGGATCAGTGGAAGGTACAGAAAGACGGTGGCGCCTTCGACCAGTTCACCGGTGCCACCATCACTCCGCGCGCGGTGGTGAACCAGGTGCGCAAGGTGCTCGACTTTGTGGCCGAGCACCACCAGCAGATCTTCAGCGCACCAGTATCCAAGCGCGCGGTGGAAGTTGAGCAATCCCCACCGCCGCAGCCAGCAGAAACGGAGAATAACTGATGGCCACTCCGCGCCCCACACCCGACTACCGGGAAATCACCCACAATGGCCTGTGGAAAAACAACCCGGCGCTGGTGCAGCTGCTGGGGCTCTGCCCCCTGCTGGCCGTTACCGGTTCGGTGGTCAACGCCATTGGCCTCGGCCTCGCCACCACCGCAGTACTTGCTTGCTCCAACCTCGCCGTGTCCCTGGTGCGCCACCAGATGCCGGAAACCGTGCGCCTGCCCGCCTCGGTGATGATCATCGCCACCTTTGTGACCTGTGCCGAGCTGCTGATGAAAGCCTTCACTTACGAGCTCTATCTGGTGCTGGGGATTTTTATTCCGCTGATCGTCACCAACTGCGCGATTCTGGGCCGCGCCGATGCCTTTGCCAGTAAAAATCCGGTACTGCCTTCACTGCTGGATGGACTGATGATGGGCGCGGGGTTCAGTGCAGTACTGATTGTGATTGGCGCAGTGCGGGAAATTATCGGCCGCGGCACCCTGTTCAGTGATATGGACCTGCTGCTCGGCCCGGTGGCAGCCAACTGGACACTGCCGGTGCTGGGGCAGGATTACAGCGGCTTCCTGGTTGCAGTTCTACCACCCGGGGCCTTTCTCGTCGCCGGCCTTCTCATCGCCGCGAAAAACGCCATCGATGCCAGTATTGAACGCCGCCGTATGGCCAGTGTGAACATTGTCAGTGGCAGTAAAAGGGTAAGGACGACTGGGAAAATTCAGTGACGGTGCCAACCCGCAATAATTGGCACAATGCATTCTCAGCGTGTTGAATTATTAGCGTGTCACCAGGAATAATTTATTCAACTTTTAAAGCCGACCCTGTGTCGGCTTTTTACATCTGCGCCATGACCAATTGGCCGTTGCTTTCAGGCCAATTTATGCGACTCACGATCAAATTGGTCTACTTTCCGAAGCATCCTTCAAATAACGTTCTGCTGTAATAAAATGTAATGGGATTTACTTCACAATCCGCCATTCATGAGTAGCTAAGCCCCCGCACATCGTTAAAATAGCCGTCCGTTCCAGCGTGTCTTACCAGTCGAATCTATTCATGGCGATAAGCCCGCGATATTCGTTAGACTGATCGCATAACGATAAGACTGCTGCACTTTGAGAGCGGGAAACTATGTTTAGGCCACGTCGGTACAGGCAACGTCGCCCACGTTCATACAACGCTATTTTCATCTGGATTTCGTATTACCTGATATTCGATAGCTCACTGCTTACTACTCCAAAGGAATTACCCGCACCATGACTTTAGACAATGGAAAGTCTGAACTGGTCTATCAAGGGCGCAAAGCCCAGCGTGCCGATAGCCGCCAACGCCGGAAAGCCATCCTCGAAGCGACCCTGCGGCTCATTGTCAAAGAAGGAATCCGCGGTATTCGCCACCGTGCCGTTGCAAAAGAAGCAGCCGTTCCCCTCGCAGCAACCACCTATTACTTCAAAGACCTGGACGATCTGATCAGTGATTCGTTCACCTACTTTGTCGAACAAAATATCGATCAAACCCGGCATCTACAGGAAGAGAGTTTTAGCGCCGCGCGCCAGCTCACGCCAGAGCAGTTGGTCTCCCCCGCCGGACGTCGCCACCTGATCCAACAACTGACTCGCTTTGTGCTATCCCATATTCGCGCCCAGGCTAGCAACCGCGATCATCGAGTCATTGAGCTGGCATTCAAAAATGAGGCGTTGCGCAACGAGCAACTGACCCGTGCGGTGCGCATGGCCAACCAGGCCACAGAAAACCTGATTGTGGAGTTCTTTGACCTGCTGCAGGTCGCGGACTCCCGCGCGGCAGCCCAGATTGTGCACGGCACAATCCTCAATCTGGAATTTCAGGTGTTAAGCAACGCCGTGTCACTGGACTCGCCGTTGTTGGAGCGCACCGTGACGATGATGATCAAAGGACTGATCCCGGCACAAGTTGAAGAAGACGCCCAGCAACCACTGGCAAGTACTTAAACTACCGGTCCGCCGACACACCGTTACGATCCCCTTACGCCCCCCCAGCCCTACCCCCAAACCGGCACCGCAGGAGCAGTCATTGCCTGCGCTGCCGGTTGCACTGGCCACCGCGTTTCACATCCGGCATCCCCGCATTTTTTTCCCACCGGTCATACTTCTCGCCGCCTTGTGCACTGTCTCCTGCCCGCCTCCAACAGCAACTCTCAGCAGCCAACCCAGGCACCACCGGCCGCCACCCGGTCTAAACTGAAAAGACGCCGATGGTAAAAGTACCGGCGTTGCCAGGTAGCCAACCAGGGCCGCCCCAACATCACAGGAACCGCCTGGAATACAGATGTACTCGGACAGGTCACAAACCACGCTGACGTATCGCTGCGCCGTCATATTTTTGACTTTCGCCCTGGCATGGATGGCGACGGGGTGCGATAAGCAGGCGCCAGCAGTGCCCGACAAGGGGGAGAGCGAAGCCACCGCAACGGCGAACAACGACCAGGACACCGGCGACCGCGCAGAAGAAAATCCAGCGAACCCCGACGACGAAAAAATCTCACTACTCACCGACCCCGACAGCCCGGTCATGTCCCCGGAACTCGCCGGTGAATACCCCATCGACAAGATCAAAAATTACGACGAAAAAGGCGACCTGAGCGCCATCGCGAAGCACGGCAAGCTACGCATTCTTGTGGATATCGGCAACATCGCATCGCTCCACCGTGCTGCCACCCGCCAGGATCTGGAAATCGACCAGGCGCGACGATTGGCAGCCCGACTCGGACTGGATCCGGTGGTGTTGCATGTCAATAATTTCTCACAGCTAATCGAATACCTGGTCCAGGGCAAAGGTGACATTATCGCCAATGACCTGGTCATTACCGATGAACGCAAAGCTCTGATCGACTTTTCAACCCCGGTCGCCAATACCAGGCTGGTACTGGTTTCACACAATGACACACCGGATATCGACAAACAGCCAGACCTGAAAGGTAAGGTATTGGCGGTTACCCGGGGAACCGTATTCGAAGAAAAGGCCAAGCGCTTTGCCAATGAGCATCCAGAGCTGGTGCTCAAGGTGGTTGACACCAATTATGTGGACTTGGCGGTTGAGGTGGCGCAAAAAGATATCGACTTCACGATTCTCGACGATGCCGCCCTCAGCCAGACAATGCAGTTTCGCGATGAGTTAAAGAAAAATCACGTTTTCCCCGAGCCGCTACAAATCGCCTGGGCCATCCGCAAAGACTCACCGGAGTTGATGAAGGCAATCAACGACAAAATCCGCCATATCAAGCTGACAAGATCGACAAAGCGGGTGGTCGATGACCTGGATAAAATCAAGAAGCGCGGCGTATTAAGAGCCATTACACGCAACAACCCCGGCAGCTACTACATGTGGAAAGGCCGCGTACTGGGCTATGAATTCGAGTTACTGGAGGCCTTTGCCAAAGACCAGGACCTTCGCCTCGAGGTTATCGTCGTACCGGATCACGCGTCGTTTATACAAATGCTGGAGGATGGAAAGGCCGATGTAGCCGCAAACCTGCTGGCACCGACAGAGCGGCGTAAATCCCAGGGCATGACCTTCAGCAGCCCCACCCATATGGCAAAAGTCGGAGTGGTCTCCCTCAAGAAAAAGGGCGATGAGGGAGGACTGGAAACACTGTCCGACCTGTCCGGGCGCACAGTGTACCTGCGAGAAGGCAGCAGTCACTTTGACTTGTTTCAGAAGATCAAGGAGCAGGTTCCCGGGGTCAATCTCGAACTGGTTCCTGAAAACCTGGATATCCAGCAAATTTTTGATCACATCGCCACCGGCGAGTATGACGTTACCTTTTCCGATGACATTACCGTCAACATGGAGCGCAGTTGGCGCGACGACCTGCACTTTGACCTCGACCTGAACGACGATCACCCACACAGCTGGATGGTCCGAGATAACAATCCAAAACTGTTAAAGGCCATCAATCATTTCCTGGAGAAAAAGAAAACCATCGAAAAGCGCGCACAGCTCTATAAAAAGTATTTCGACTCCCCCAGGCCGTCGCGCGATGAAATCATGGAGCTCAACGCAAAAGGGGAAATCTCGCCTTTTGATGGACTGGTACAAAAGTATGCCAAAGAGTTTGATTTCGACTGGCGGCTGGTTATCGCCCAGATGTTTCAGGAGAGCAGCTTCAACCCCAAGGCAAAGTCCTGGGTCGGTGCCCGCGGACTGATGCAGGTCATGCCCGACACCGGTAAGCAAGTCGGCGAAAAAAACCTGTTCGACCCCGAAACCAGTGTCCGCGCGGGTATGAAATACCTGGAGTGGCTGTACCGGAAATTTGAAGACAAACAGATCAGCCCGGAAAATATGATGTGGTTTACCCTAGCCTCCTACAACGCCGGGCTCGGGCATGTTTACGATGCGCAGGATCTGGCGGAAGAAAAAGGCTGGGACCGGAAGGTCTGGTTTGGCAACGTGGAGAATGCCATGTTGCTGTTATCCCAGAAAAAATACTACCGCAAAGCCCGTTACGGATATGCACGCGGTCGCGAGCCCTATGATTACGTCCGCAAAATTGAGGCGCGATTCAGAACCTACGTAGCGCTGCTGGATGCGCACAAGCAGCAGTCCGATGATGTCACCCTGGCCTTTCTGACACTCCCTGGCGCATTGTGGCAGCCCGCCCGACTGGCACACAAAGCGCTTCGGCGCCGACGCCGAGGTAATCCGGCTAACCGGCGAGTCCGCAGCTAGACTGTCAGGAAAGCTATTGGATGATGTAAAGACGTACCATGAACTTGCTTTCTGTTCGCGGGTTTCTCTGCTGCCTGCTGCCGCTGATGCTGTCCCTGTCTGCCTGCCAACGGGAATCCGGGGGCGAAAAAGCGGAAGGTGCACCTGAGCAGCCCGCCGCTCAGGCGCCGGCAAACAGCGAGGCCATCGATGACGCCGATGCCTCTATCCCTTCTGCCAGTAAACCTGACGATACTGACGCGAAAACACCTCCAGATGAAAATGTCATGCGCGCAGCGCAAAAAGGCGACCTGCGCCCGGAAGCCAACTGGGCACCGGAAACCACCGGTGAATACCCGGTCAACGCCTACGATAACTACATGGAAATGGGAGACCTAGCAGCCATTCGCAAACACGGGAAACTGCGCATTCTCGTCGACATTTCAAATACCGACTCCCTGCACCGCGCCGCCACCCAGCAGGATATCGAGCTGGATTCCGCCAAGCGTATGGCCCGCCACATGGGTCTGGAACCCGTAGTGCTCTACGCCGAAAACTTTGACCAGTTGATCCCCCTGTTGGAAGCCGGCAAAGGCGACATCATTGCCAATAACCTGGTGATTACTGAGGCTCGCCAGCAGGAAATGAATTTTTCGATCCCCACCGCAAATACCGAGATCATTCTGGTGTCGAGAAAAGATGCGGAAGCCGTCACTGACTCTTCAGACCTCAAGGGAAAAACACTGGCGGTAACCAAAGGTACCGCCTACGAAGCCGACGCACGCGCGTTTGCCGAGAAACACCCGGGAGTGGAACTCAAGGTCGTCGAAAAAAACTACGTCGAGCTGGTGATTGATGTCGTAGAAGGCCACCTGGACTACACCATAGTCGAGCGTCAGGTTTTCGACCTGGTTGACCAGTTCAAGGACAATCTGCAGAAAAACTACGTTTTTCCCGGTGAGCGGCAGATGGCCTGGGCGATGCGCAAAGACTCCCCGGAATTGACCGAGGCTGTGAACAAGTTCGTACGGGACCATAAACTCCAGCGTACCTCAGCGCGCTCGGTCGGCGACCTGAATGAAATCAAGGAGCGCGGATACCTGCGCGTTGTCACCCGTAACCACCCCGGCACCTATTACATGTGGAAAGGGCGTGTCATGGGTTACGAATACGAGCTGGCCCAAGACTTCGCCAAGCACCTGGATGTTCGCCTGGAAATTGTGGTTGCCCCCACCCACGAAGATTTACTGACGATGGTGGTGGAAGGTAAAGCGGATATCGCTGCCAGTCTGCTGTCCGCTACAGAGCGCAGAGACAACCAGGGGGTTGATTTCGGCCGACCCTACATGAAGGAGAAGGTTGTTGTCGTCGGAGAGGAAAACGACAAGATCGACAGTCTCAAGGACCTCGCGGGAAGAACCATTCACGTACGCAAGTCGAGCAACCACTACGATGTCGCGCTGAAGCTCAAAAAGCAGATACCTGAGGTAAAAATCGAACTGGCGCCAGAGGAACTGAACATACAGCAGATCATCGACAAGGTGGCCGACAACGAATACGACCTGACCATCGCCGACAATGTCTCCGTCAAACTCGAGCACAGCTGGCGCACCAATATTGATGCGCTGATCGACCTGCACGAAGACGACAACGTTTATGTGTGGTTGATCCGGGAGGAAAACCCGAAACTGCGCGAAGCCGTCAACAAATTCTTTGACAAGAAAAGCACCCAGAAAAAAATGAAAATACTTTATACAAAGTATTTTGATTCCCCGAAGAAAACCCGACCGGAAATCAATGAAGTCAATGAGAACGGCACCATTTCCCCGTTCGACAAATTCGTCAAGAAATATGCCGACAAATACGATTTTGATTGGCGCCTCATCGTCGCCCAGATGTTTCAGGAGAGCACCTTCAACCCCAAGGCCAAATCCTGGGTGGGTGCCCGCGGCTTGATGCAGGTGATGCCGGATACCGGCAAGCAGATTGGTGAAAAAAACCTGTTTGACCCCGAAAGCAGTGTGCGCGCCGGCATCAAGTATCTGGAATGGTTACATCGCAAGTTCGAAGATAAAGGCATCAGCCCGGAAAACATGATGTGGTTCACCCTCGCTTCTTATAACGCGGGGCTGGGACATGTTTACGATGCACAAGATCTGGCGGAAGAAAAGGGCTGGGATCGCAGGGTTTGGTTTAACAACGTGGAA
Organism: Microbulbifer sp. ALW1; assembly: GCF_009903625.1. Taxonomy (NCBI): domain Bacteria; kingdom Pseudomonadati; phylum Pseudomonadota; class Gammaproteobacteria; order Cellvibrionales; family Microbulbiferaceae; genus Microbulbifer; species Microbulbifer sp. ALW1. Next base: position 4,196,630 of record NZ_CP047569.1, read on the forward strand.
AACGCCATGTTGCTACTGTCAGAGAAAAAATATTACGAGAAAGCCCGCTACGGTTACGCCAGGGGGCAGGAACCCTTCGATTACGTGCGCAAGATCCAGGCTCGCTTCCGCACCTATGTGGCATTGCTGGAAGACTATGAACGCAGGCAGGAGGCGGAAACCGGCCTGTTACTGGATCCGCTGTATCCGGAATATCTCCAGCTTGCAAACCTGGAATGCTGGCGGCAACCACCGGTTGCCGCCCTGTGTCGATCAGCTGCAGTTGCCGGGCATTGAGGCAATCCATTCCTGCAACAGCTCGGTGCCCTCTTCATGTACCAGGCTGCGCCCCAGCTCCGGCATCATGGCGCCAGGGCTGGTCGATTCCACACGGAAATTCAAAATGGAATCCGAAGGACTACCGGGTACGATGGCAAACAGGCGGTTACCTGAGCCGGTGCCCGCCGCCACTGGTGGCTTACACACCCCCAGGCGACGCAGATCCTGCTCAGCGCTGTACAACATCAACCCGGAGGTATCCGCGGCACCACTGGGGTTGTGGCAGTGACCACAGTTGATATCCAGGTAGGAGCGGGCGCGCTCTTCCAGTGAGGCCGTAGTATCGCTGTAACTCACATTATGCGGTACCTGTGCGAGCTCTGGCATACCGCTCAGGTAGCCCATCTGCTGCCAAAAGAGCAGCTGATTCTCGCTGCCGCTCTGATAGGTGAAATCCTTGTTCAGGTGCCGCGCGCGCGGACCTATGGGGCGGACCGCTTTTTGCGTGTGATTGTCCGCATGGCAACCGGCACATTGGTTGGAATCAGGCACCACATAGGTAAAAGCTTCGCTGCCACCGTCTGCATTGGTCAGCTGCAGGCGCTTGGCATCACCGGCAATTTCAAGCACGGCTTCCGTCTGAGCGTCATTCCACACATACGGCAGGGCCTGCCAGCCGTCACTGCGTTTCACCAGCAAGCGGGTTTCGATCAGCTTCACCTTTTTCAGGTTCAGGCCACTTTCCGCATACCCCTGAGAAAAGTCCTGGGAATAATCATCGGTGCGCAACACAGTGCCATCCGCCGCCAGCGGGTAGTAAAAGGTCTTGCTGATGATGGTACCCACCGGATACTCAAAGTCCTCCTCCCCGTATTCCGCACTGCTGCCCTGCGGCATCCACACGGTCCGCAGCTTGTGCGCATAGTCGGTAAACAGGGCGGTATTCAGGTCGTAGGGGGTGACACCATCGTTCAGCGACAGCTCGCCGTCGATGGATTCCACTAAATGCCAGTCACTCAGGTTATCAGGAACGCTATTGCGCTCGTGCAGTGTGACCGCGTCGCGGGGTGTACCACACCCCGCAAGCATCAAAGTCAGCACTGCGCCCCCTAACCAGCGGGGCAACAGCAGCTTATGCATCGGCTACCTCATTGTTTGCGTGTTGCTCTCCCTGAGGTTTTTCCTGTTCGCTATCGAACTCGAGCACCACCTGTGGCAATTTTTTCAGGTTGCACTGGTGGGCAGAGAGGTCGGTAGTGATGTTTTTGTAGTTGTTTTGCATGTCCACATTGATGATGCCGACATCTTCGTTCTGGATACACAGTTTCAGGTTTTCCGGCAACTGGCCATCCACCATCTTCTTGCTGTCGATAGCGCCGTCCCAGAGTACGTCAGGCAGGCTTCCGGTGAGGCCGAACTTGGCGATCTTCAGCGCCTTCAGCTCCATATGATCCGGAGAGGTACCACCACCGACAAAGGTGTTGTCGTAGATGTAGATACCTTCCGGGTAGGGGTCGAAGTTTTCCTGGGTAGACTTGTCGCTGTAGTAACCCGCCGCAAAATAGCTGCTCACAATCACATTAGCGGTATCGTTATCGGAAATTTCGTTGTTGAAGATTTCCACATTGTCATTGGAGTTGATCACGATACCGGAGCCCGCAGGCACCGCGGCAACTGGCGTGCCTTCGTGGCCAAAGTTTTCGTAATTGTTTTTGAACACCTTGTTGTCGTAGACGCGGGTACTGTGCCCCGGCTGCGGCAGGTTAGGCATATTGAATACCAGGATACCACCGGTATTGTTGGTAGCGATGTTGTCGTAGACATCGGCACCGATGGTGTTTTCAATCTCGATGCCGGCAACATTAAACTCGGCGCGGTTGTTACGCACGATCACGTTGCGGGATTGCCCCACATAAATACCCGCATCGGAAGCGCCAATGGCCACGTTGCCTTCCAGCAAGGTATTTTCAGTCTGTACCGGATAAATACCGTAGGCACCATTCTCCGTTGCCGGGCCGTTGGTCCACTCTACGCGGATATTACGGATGATGATGTTTTTGCCTTCATTGACTTTCAGGGCATCGCCAATGGTGTCTTCAATGGCCAGTCCTTCGAGGGTGAAGTCACTGGCATTGACCAACAGGCCCTCGGCCCCCTGAATCTGGTCTTTAAAAGACAGGATCGTTTTATCCATGCCGGCGCCGCGGATGGTCACGCCGTCCACATTCAACGACAGGCTGCGATTCAGCTGGTAACGGCCTTCCGGAATTTCAATCACATCGCCGGGCTGAGCCTGGATCAGCTGCTTGAGCAGCTGCTTCTGGAAATCCGCGGAAACGCTCGCCGCGGCCGTATCTGCGCCCTTGCTGGTGCCATTGTCCTGAGAACAGGCGGCCGCCAGTGCTGTGAGTAGAACCACACCCAGTTTCATTGGTGCTTTCATGGAATCTCCCGCTTTCCTTTATGTTTTTTTTGACTGTTATGTTTGTTTTCTTACACGTTAAGTGCGCTTTTCGTGCGCGGCCCTACTCCCGATTCGGGCCCCTGGCGGCCACAGCGGTATCTACCACTACCGTTGGTTTCGTGACTATTCTGGTTGCCCCATTATTATTTGGTACGTTTGTACCAATTTGAAAGCGCAGAACACGTCAACTGCCATTGGCCGGATAGTATCCAATGCCCAAAAAGGCAGCAACAGACAAACGGGAACCCTGTCTCGTTTTAACCAGACTATTTTTGACTGCCAAGTCGAAAATTGACAATAGCCGGGTACCCGAGGATCTCCCCACCCACACATACGACAAAACCCGCGCAGGCCCAGCCTGTGCGGGTTTTCATTTAGGGGTAAAGGTAACTCCCAGGCCAGTCTGGCCTAAATCACCAACGGGCAAACCACTAGTGCTGGAATACCGGTGCCGCCACAAAGCTCCAGAAGAGTACCGTCGCCACCATCACGACCACCGCCATGACCAGGCACACAGTGACCACGGCACTGGCAAACAAGAAGCCACGCTCTTCGGAAACATTCAAGACAATGGGAATACCCACGTACAGCAGGTACACCGCGTAGGCGACGGCCAGGGTAGCTAACAGGATATCCAGCCACAGAACCGGGTAGAGGCCCGCAGCACCGGCGATAAAAATGGGAGTTGCGGTAAAGCCCGCAATAACCATGCCCTTCATGGGATGGCTTTTTGCACCGTAGGTTTTTGCCATCCAGTGAATAAAGTAGCCGACGGCAATCACCGCAAGAATCATGGTGACGTAGAAGACAGCAACCAGGGACAAGGCGCTATCACTGGTAAGCGTGCGTATTGGCCTGCCGCTACCAATGTTCCAGCCGATTTCCGTGGTGCCAAAATACCAGCAAAGCGCCGGCAATAATGCCAGTACGATGACGTAAGGAATCTGACGGTTGAGCCCTTTTTCAGACATGCCGGCAATTTCCTGCCACTGCCTACGAGGTTGCACCATCAGGCCATAGAGATGATTCAGCATTCCCATTCTCCTCACTCGCGAGGAACCCGGCTTTTGGCCGTAAGGGAGAACCTTTTCAGGAGCCACAGACTCCTGTGTCTCAAATTGATCTGGATACTACTTGTCAAAGTGAGGGATACCGCCAAAGGCTTTTCCCAACAGTTCCAGTTTTTTATTCGCATTTTATTTGCGTATTGCCCACGCATCAACTGCGCGAACGCCAGCGTCAAAACAACAGATACCGGTTTTTATCCCAGCGGGTAATTATTTTCGCGGCATCATTTTGAAGCACTATAAATTTGTAACACCTCGGTCATGCAAGTCAACGCACTGGTAAGAAAAGGGACAAATAAAAATGCGGTCGTTTCCGCAGGAAACAACCGCATTCTAAGAAGTGCTACCGAAACACTCGAAGGGGCTTGTGGAAACTTCAACTGGCGGCTTTATTTTCCGCTACGCGATGTAATCCGCCAGTCTTTTTGCCCGCCCGAAAAATGATGCGTCAGACGTTCACCCGTGGCACTTTTTGCATCCACCCGAAGCGGTCTTCCGCGCGACCTTCCTGAATATCAAGAAGTGCCCGCCGCAACTGATCGGCAATCGGACCCGGGGCCTCGCTGAGGCGATAGCGCTGTTCACCATCGCCGAGTTCGCTGATCGGGCTGACAATGGCAGCAGTACCACAGGCAAATGCTTCACTGCAGGTGCCCGAAGACACCAGCGCCAACAGGTCGTCGATGTCCATTTCCCGCTCGTACACCTCGATCCCCAGATCCCGGGCCAGGTCCAGCAGGGAATCCCGGGTAACCCCTTCGAGAATCGATCCATTCAATGCCGGCGTGTGCAGGGCACCATCCATCACCGCAAAGAAGTTCATACCCGACAGCTCGTCAATGGTGTGGCGGTTGCCAGGATTCAGCCACAGGGACTGGTCATACCCCCGCTCCTTGAGGCGCGCGATGCTCAATAGGGAGGCCGCATAGTTGCCGCCGACCTTACTGTCGCCGGTACCACCCACGGCAGCACGGCTGTCTTCCCGCTCCACCCACAAGCGCATATTGCCCGCATGGTAGGCCTCAGAGGGACTGGCAATGACATAAAACTCGTAGGCGCGGCTGGCCGTTACCGAAAGATCCGGCTGGGTACCCATCAGGAATGGGCGAAGATACAGGGATTCACCGCTATTGCCGGGAATCAGATTGGCGCAATGGGCGGCCACTGACTCTACCGCTGCCATAAACAGCGCCTCGGGAACCGGCGGCATGCACAGACGCTCGGCAGAGTGGGCCATGCGGGCCGCGTTGCGCTCAGGACGGAACAGACCCACGCCATCACCGTAGCGGTAGGCCTTCAAACCTTCAAAGCAGGATTGGGCGTAATGCAGCACCTTGGCGGCAGGGTCCAGGGCCAGAGGGCCGTAAGGGACCAGCTCGCCATCGCTCCAGCGACCGTCCTGAAAACGTGCCCGAAACATCACCGGGGCCATGACGGTACCAAACCCCAGCCTTTCCGGCATTTCATAGCCTCTCAGGCTGGCAATGGCTTCAGGTTGTATTTTTATGCTCACAAAGCTCTCCCACTGAAAGTGCACAGAATCAGATCAAACCAGCGGATTATGGCGTGAATCGACGCCCAATCCAAATACAGATACCACAGCAGCAACAAAATCAGCAACAAATGATAGATCAAAGATCAGATTATAGGATGATCATCGCAGGCCTACGGCATTACCGACAAGCACCCTTCCATCAGCGCCTGACTCAAAATTCTGCCTCAGTCAGCGCCGCTTCGGTTTACCCGCGGCTTGTCACTTGTAGACCCCATTAACAACAGAGTGGCGCACCCGGCTCTAGATGCGCGACAACGCGGACAGAAATTCCCACCTCCTGAAAATTAATGGCACGGGGTTTTGTGCGATCGGCGATTAAATCCCTCTCCTCTTCCACCGGGCTGCCAGACTCAATGCATCCCTGAAATCGACTCTCTGCCTGCGGTATTACTTCGGTTTTCAGTAGCAGCCAAACACCAGAAACAATAGCGTCATCGACCTCTGGCGCCCTTCCCCACTCGCAGAATCAATGGGGCGAAAATTCGTTGGCTATACTCAAAATACATGGACGGTGTCTGCCAAATGCAAGGGAATCCAATGCCATTTTTTTGGCTTGCGACGCCCTCGCAGAACCAAAGTCCAGCGTCGATATCGACAACACACCGGGCAACCGGCAGGAAAGTGAACGAACCACACGTCAGGGAGAGAGTTTCCGTGCAACCGGAGTTTTAGCGCGGCCGCCATATGGCAGCCCTGCAAACACCGGAAGAGTCGCGGAGTTCGAGCTTGCTCGCACATCTGTCACCAGGTTGCGGACAGGTCAGGCACAACATGGAATGGAAGTGGTTCAATCGTGACACAGACAGAATCCAGCAACTTATTTGCTATCGGCTTGATGTTTACAGCCTCAGCTCTGCTGTGTGGCTCTGTTATGGCAGATGAAGTATCTGCCCTCGACTCTGCCCTAAACAATGCCAAGGCTCCGCCGGCAGCCTATATAGAGGCCGCCTCAAAACCACTGGAGAAACCCAAGCGACAGCTGCGCCCGTCAAAGGCAGCCGATGACTACCGTCAGCGTATTGAAGACATGGAGGCCGAATACGGTGCCTACGGCGCCGGTATCGATGAACAACTGATGGGGCTTGGCAGTGCACTCCAGCGCAGTGGCGCCCACGAAGAAGCCATTGCGGAATTTCGTCGCGCCATGTTGATCAACCGCGTCAACGAAGGGCTCTATTCCCTGAACCAGGTACCCATGATCGAGCGCATGATCGAAAGCCAGATTGCGCTGAACCAATGGGAAGATGCCAACGACAACCACGAATACCTGTTCTGGTTGCACGCAAAAAATTACGGAGAAAAAGACCCCCGCATGCTGCCAATCATCAATCAGTTGAGCAGCTGGCACTTACAGGCATACATCGATGAGCAGGGCGCGACCTTGTTCGAACACCTGATCAATGCCACCAATTTGTACGCCCTGGCGGTCGATATCATTTCGCAGAATTTCGGTGCCAATGATTTGCGCTTGGTGGAAGCGCTGCGGGGACTGAAGGCCACCAACTACTACCTGGCGACATACTCCGGTGAGCCCCAGGAGGCGGTGGTGATCAACACCAATTTTGCGGGCGGTGGCATGCCGCCGGATCGCCGTGCACAGCTGGATCACTACCGGATGAACAGCTTCAGCTCCGGTAAAACGGCGATAACCAAGATCATGGATGTCTACCAGAAAAATCCGGCATCACCGCCGGCGGCCTCGGCCAAGGCCAAAGTAGAGCTGGGTGACTGGTACATGATGTTCAACAAGTGGCATTCCGCGCGCAAGACCTACGGCGAGGCCTATCAGGCACTGTGGGACAACGGCGCAACCAACCGGGAAATAGACGATATTTTCGGAAGACCGGCGGCCCTGCCCACCCTGCCTTTGCTGGATGAGGACAGGGAGGCACTGGCCAACTCCTATGTCACCGTGTCTTACGATGTAACGGCGTTTGGCAAGGCGCGCAATATTCAGATCATCAGCGCGCAGCCGGAAGACAAGGTCAGCATCCGTTCGCGGGTGCGCAATGTTCTCAAGCGGGCAAAATTCCGCCCCCGCTTTGAAGACGGTGAGCCGGTTGAAACCACCGGCATTGTGCAGAAATTTGTCTTTGACTGATTGAACGTAGATTTTAAGGAAAGGGACTGTGTTCGACTGATGTAACGAGGTTGGTTGGATATCGTAAAAGGTTTGGAAAAATTGGCAGTAAAAGGGTTTTGCCACCTAAACCACAACGATTGAAAACTGTCGAACAGACATACAGCAACAGCGGGTCGTCGTGTTTCACGGCGACCCGTGAACGCATCAGGAGAAAGCTAATGGCATTACGGAAGATCGCAAACCGCTTTACCCCCGCATCCGCGGCCAAGCAAAAACTTCGCTGGCACACCTTGGCGTCCGTAGTCGTACTGGCGGCGGTTATCAGCGGCTGTAAAAACCAGCAGACGCAACAGCAGCCTCCTGCGCAACCATCACAGTCCAAATCGAGCTCTTCGAGTTCTTCACAATCGCAGTCGCAATCACAGTCGTCCAGCTCCTCAAGCAGTCAGTCCAAGTCGAGCCCATCGACGGCCAGCAGTATGCCCTCGCCGAGCTCGCCCAGTAGCAGCAGCCCGAGCATGTCGACCGCCAGCAGCAGAGCGCAACCGAACACCTCGATGCCCAGTATCGAATCCGGCGACCGCTCCAGTCAGCAGGCCAGCACCGCATCGTCCCGCAATGGCGAAGAGTCGCAGCGCCGCTCGCGCTCATCCAGCAGCAGCGCAGAAGATCCTACCGCCAGCAACAATCCGTCGACGCCGGTATCCAGCGATTCGGACCGCCGTCCCGACGAATCCCGTATGCCACCGGATCCTTCCTCTAACAGCGAGGGGGAGCCGCCGGATGAAATCGATTTCTCCGAAGAACAGCAGACCGCCAGCAGCTCGTCGTCCAGTTCTTCCAGCAGCGCTTCAAGCAGCTCTTCTTCGAGCAGCAGTTCGTCCAGTAGCGCATCCGCCAGTAGTGCCAGTGCCTCCAGTAGTGCACCGAGCAGTGCTTCCAGTAGCTCGCCATCCAACAGCTCCCCGTCCAATAGTTCGCCCGCGAGTGCCCAGGCATCCGCCAGTGGCGGTCCTTCTGGCGGTGGCGCCCCGGCCAGTGCATCCAGCGCCGGCAGCCCCCCGAGCGGCGGCAGCTCGGCACCCAATGAAGCGCCTATGAGCAGTGCCGAACGGGTCGCGGAGTTGGAAGGCCAGTTTGAATCCACCATGGCCAGTTACGACGGCATGATTCTGCGCGAGCGGGACTATGTGCGTAACCGCCCGGCCTCCGCCGAGGAAGAAGCCGCCGCGGAGGATGAAGTACCCCCGGGTGAATCCCTGGAGGACCTGATTGCCACCGCTGAAGAGGAGTTTGGTGGCCAACCGCCGGCAGGAAGTGGTGAGGGCGGTGAAGGCGGTGAAGGCGGTGGTCCGGAGCAGAACAATTCCAGCGGCCAGGCAACAGGTCCAGGCCTGCCAACCAAGGGCCGCAAGGGCGAATTCAACCACACCAATACCGCCACAGTGGTACCCGCGGATATCCCCTCCGGGGACGACGACGATGTGGTCGCCCGCCAGATTCGCGAGGCGGCCATGCGCGAGTCCGATCCGGAACTGCAGGAAAGACTCTGGGAAGAGTATCGGAAATATAAAAAATCTCAGAAATAAGGATGAGCAATCATCAGGGAGAGTAGTTCTATGTTTTTCTCACACACACGCACAACATTGTGCAGTCTGGTAGCCGGCCTGCTGGTGCTGACCGGCTGCACCACCACCGAAGTCCGCACTACCGCCTATACACCGCTCACGGTGGAAGACGCGACCATTGCGGAAAACCGTCTGCTGGATGTGGGCATAGTGCAGTTCAACGCGGGGCTGGAACAGGAGGAAGCACCGGAAGAGGATGATCTGGTCTTTCCGGAACTGCGCCGCGCAGAATCGCGCTATATCGCAGTGACGCTCGCCGGTGCCGTGCAATCCAGTCAGGGCTGGGGCGCGGTGCGGGTAATTCCCAGCGAACGCACCAATATCGACGTCACGGTAACAGGCACCATTGTGCAGTCCGATGGTGAAACCCTGACAGTAGATGTCACGGTGGTCGATTCCCGCGGCCAAGTGTGGTTTACCAAGCAGTACACCGAGCAGGCATCACACTACGCCTACGACCGCAAACACCCCACAGAGGGCGACGCTTTCCAGGGCGTGTACAACCGGATTTCCAACGACATGCTGGTCTACCGGCAGCAACTGTCCAACGAATACATCGCCGAGTTGCGCACCATTTCCGAGATCAAGTTTGCTCGCAGTTTTTCGCCCGGCGCCTTTGACCGCTATCTGGTCGAGGACGACAAAGGCCTCTACCAGCTCACCGCCCTCCCCGCCAACGACGACCCCATGTTGATGCGGGTACGCCAGATCCGCGAACGGGATTATCTGTTTGTGGATACGCTGCAAGGATATTACGACACCTTCGTAAAAAGCATGGAAATGCCCTATCAGGAGTGGCGTGCCATGAGCTACGAAGAAGTGAAAGAAATGCGCGAACTGAAACGCAAGGCCCGCAATAACACCATCATGGGTGTCGCAGCCATTGTCGGCGGTATTGCCGCAGCCGGAGCCGGCGGTGGCGCAGCGCGACAGGCCGGCAATGTGGCGGTAGCTGGCGGTGGCTATCTGGTGAAAAGCGGCTTCGACCGCCGTTCCGAAGCCAAAATGCATATCGAGGCACTGCAGGAACTGGGCGATTCCATGGAAGCCGAAGTTGAGCCACGTATTGTCGAGCTGGAAGACCGCACCGTTACGCTCTCCGGCTCGGTGGAAAACCAGTACCGCCAGTGGCGCGAACTGCTGAAGGAAATTTATCAGGCAGAAACCGGCGGTATGCGCGATATTTAAAATTGTCTGGGCGCTGCCTTTTCTGTCGGAAGGCAGCCCGCAACCAGATCTGTGACCCGGTACCGGCACCAGGGACTTGGTGCCGGTAAATGCAAAATAACAGCGAACAGTGCGGAAAAACCATGCAACACCGCGATCCATCATCGGAAGATCAGTCTTATATTCAGCCCGCCGACTTTTCCTTCGGCGGTGAATCCCAGCCCGATAGCCCCGGGGGAAACACGCAGGCCAACCAGTCCGCTCAAGCAAAACGGTCCAGCGCAAGTGGCAGGCTCACACCGATATTGCTCGGAGTAGGCACACTGACCGCCCTGATTGGCGTCTTCTGGGTGCTACCCCAGGTTGTCGAGCCGCCAGAAATTCCGGTAAGCGCAACGGTCGCCAAGGATGCATCAGGCACGGCAACAACCGCAAAATTCGCGAACAAAATAGAGGAATCGCCTTTTAGCGAAGCGGAAATCACCCAGCAGCGCCGCGATGTCCAAAAGGTGCTGCAAGAAATTCTGCAATTGCAGGAAGAGCTGCTGGAACGAAAAGTGGAAACCTGGGCGGCGGAAGAGTATTTCGCCGCACGCACCCTGGCGGAAGAAGCGGATGGCATCTACCGCCAGCGCAAATTCATGCAAGCGCTGGAACAGTACCGCCAGGCACTGGCCGGCCTGCAACAGCTGCGCGACAGCATTCCCGAGCGGATTGAATCACACCTGGCTGCCGGGCACAGCGCTCTCGATACCGGCGATGCCGCGGCGGCGAGCAAAGCCTTCGACCTGGTCCTGACCATTTCCGAAGGGCACCCGCGCGGCACCAGAGGCAAGGAGCGCGCAGCGCTACTGCCAGAGGTGTGGCCGCATTTTACCGCCGGTAAAGAGGCCTTTTCCGACAATGCACTGGATACAGCCAAAGCCGAACTGGAACAGGCGCTGAGTATCGATGGTGATACCGAAGCCGCAAAAGCACTGTTGCCACAGGTGACCGCTGCAATTCTTGAACGAGACTATAGCGAAGCCATGTCCGCCGGTTATAGCGCTATCGCCAACAATGATTTCGACAAAGCGAAGAACTTTTTCGCCAAGGCAAAGCAGCTGAAACCGCAGGCCAGTGATCCCGATGTGGGTATAGCCCACGCCAACAATGGTATCGCCCAGGCCAAAATCGATCGGCTGTTTGCCAGCGCCGCTGAAAAGGAGCAGCTTGAGGAGTGGCACAAGGCCGCAGAAAAATATCGCAAGCTGATTGCCCAGGACAGCAGCCTGGTGGAAGCACTCACTGGCAAAGCCCGCTCGGAAGCGCGCGCGAAACTCGACGACCAGCTGCAGGAACTGCTGGCAGATCCACTCACCCTGGGCCAGGGCGCGCGCAATAAGCATGCCCGTAAAATTCTCGCGGACGCGCGCGCGCTCAAGACGGACACACCACGCCTACAAAACCAGATTGACGCGCTCGAATCCGCACTGACGAAATCCCTGATACCCATTACGGTTTTATTGCAATCGGATGCCAGCACCCAGGTCACCATTTACCACGTTGGCAAACTGGGTAACTTTTCCGAGCGCGAGATAGCGCTAAAACCAGGCCGCTACACCGCAGTTGGCACGCGCCAGGGATACCGCGATGTACGACAAGAGTTTGTCGTTGATCCTACCGGTGAGTCGCCTACGGTCACCATTCAGTGTGCAGAAAAAATTAACAGCGCCAATAATTCCTGAGCATTGAACCCACACCCCGCGGACAGATCAAAAAGCACACAGATTCACCACTGACTTGTGGTTTTCTGAGGTAACTGTCCGCGGCTTCCACCGCTGATTTTTCTGACCAGCCAACCATTTCCTCTGTCACTCAATGGTCATTTTGTACCAGCTTTTTTCCCCCTTTGCGACGCGCGAGCGCGTTTCGGTGGAGTGGACGAAAGTGTCGCCCCAGTGTCGGGAAAACAGAAAAATCAACGCCAAAAACGCCCCCGTTCAGGCTGCAATCGCCAGAGCGGGCTAAGCTGAAATGCGCGGCTCCATCTTTGGCTCTCCACCTGAACCGGCAGTGTTCCGGTGCGCCAAAGACCAGGACAAAGGAAGTCCGGAAAACAGAGCCTACGGAAAATCAATAAGTACGCAGTAACAGGAAACCATAAATGACAGCCAAGGAAGCGGTTCCCGTTCGCGACAGCGAGCCGGCCAACGAAGATGCGTCCGTCATCCAGCCGATTGGATTTACCCCTGCTCCGGTGACCTCCGGTAGCAATAAACTGCTGCTTTCCCCCAAAGCGATTGCCGTCGCCACCTGTTTGTTACTCGGCGCACTGATGTTGATTTACCTGTTGGTCGCGCGCTCACTGATATTTGAAACCCAGCCGGCGGACGCGAAGGTTTCCGTCAGCGGTATGGCTCTTGCCCTTGGCGACGGCCACCTGGTTCTCCCGGGCCACTACAGCTACACCGTATCCGCCACCGGTTACCTGCCTCAGAGCGGCGAAGTGGAAGTCAGCAGTGACAGCAACAGCCGCCATGCGGTCAACCTGGAGCGCCTGCCCGGTCATCTGCGGGTGGTTACAGAGCCACAGGTACCGGTACGGGTTCTGGTCAACGGCGCCGAAGTGGAAAGCAGCGAAGGCCTGGCCGAATCCATTCCCGCCGGTCGCAAGCGCATTACCATTCTCACCGAGCGCTACCTGCCATTTAGCAAAGAAATTGAAATCGAAGGCCTGGACAACACTCAGACCCTCACCGCCAACCTGCGCCCCGCCTGGGCCAATGTGCACATCACCAGCACCCCTGCAGGCGCCACCGTTAGCGTAGAAGGGCGAATTCTTGGCACTACGCCGCTGACAGCGGAGCTGGTGCAAGGGGATCGGGTGGTAGAGGTATCGCTACCGCAATACAAAACCGTACAACTGCCGGTACCGGTCACTGCCGGTGTGGACCAGACACTGGCAACCGTGGATCTCGCTGCGGCCGATGGCACTCTGCGCGTCGCCAGCAACCCGCCTGGCGCGAGTGTTACCGTGGATGGCGAGTACCGCGGCCAGACACCGCTGGATTTGTCACTGGCGTCCAACAGCCGTCACCAGCTGCGCTTCTTTATGGATGGTTACAGCACCGTAGAACGGTCCGTGGATGTACGGGCCGATGACCTGCAGGACATGCATGTGGAGCTGACCGCCGTGTTCGGCCAGGTATCCATCACCAGCAGCCCCGCAGAGGCCCAGGTCTTTATCGACGGCAAGCTCGTCGGTACCGCGGGACAAACCTTCACCCTGCCCACCCGCAGCCACAATATCACCGTGCGCAAGGCGGGCTACGAGGATTACACCACCACCATCGTGCCCTCCAGCAAACTCAAGCAGAGCGTGCGCGCGGTTTTGCTGACCGGTGAACAGGCACGCTGGAGCAATGTCGCTGCGGAAATTACCCACGGTGCCGGCGGCAAAATGCTGCTCATGCGGCCCAACGCAAAATTCACCATGGGCTCCTCCCGCCGCGAACAGGGCCGACGCGCCAATGAAGTGTTGCGCAAGATTTCCCTGACCCGGCCTTTCTATATCGGCAGCACCGAGGTTACCAATCGCGAATATCGCCGCTACCAGCGCATGCATTCCTCCAGCCACACCAATGGCGTCAGCCTCGATAATGACAGCCTTCCGGTGGTCAATATCAGCTGGAATGACGCCGCCCTCTTCTGCAACTGGTTGAGCGCTCGCGATGGCTTGAAAGAGGTTTACCGGGCTGAACGGGGGCGCGTGGTCGGCTTCGATGCCAGCGCCAATGGCTACCGTATGCCCACCGAGGCAGAGTGGGCCTGGGCCGCACGGTACGAACGCGGAGCCATGCGCAAATTCCCCTGGGGTGAATCCTTACCCGTGGGCAAAAACTCCGGCAACTTCGCCGACAGCAGCGCCGGCCAGATAGTGCCCGCGGTACTGCGCACCTACAACGACCGTTATGCAGCAACCGCCCCGGTTGCCAGCTTCAGCCCCAACCCAATTGGCCTGTTTGATATGGGCGGTAATGTGTCGGAGTGGATACACGATCTCTATACCGTCGGCACCGGCCTGTCCCTGAAAGAAGAGGAAAACCCCGTGGGTCCGCAAGATGGCGACTACCACGTAGTGCGCGGTTCCAGCTGGAAGCACGCGGGGCTCACCGAGCTGCGTCTCTCCTACCGCGACTACGGTGCCGAACCCCGGGACGACATCGGTTTCCGCGTCGCGCGCTGGATTAATTAACGGGCCTGAATGGCAGTCTCCAGACAATATCAGGAGCAACGGTTATGGCGAGGAAAAGTATGTTGAAGATAACGCGTGTTTTCACTCTGCCCGGCGTCTTGCTACTGGCGCTGTCGGCGCCGGCACTGATTGCCGAGGAGAACACAGAAGAAAGCGCAAAAGAGAGCGTAAAAGAGAGCGCAGAAGAAACGGCAAATACGGAAGTTATCGCGCAGCCAGTCTCGGTCACCAAGAAAAAGCCTGCGCCCAAGATTCGGGCGCAAAGCGCAGAGAGTGCCGATAGCTACGAAGCATCGGAAGAAGTATCGGAAGACCTGGCGGTCTCCTACCCGGTGGATATCTAACCCGGGGAGCCGGTAATTGGCTGCCATCGGACCGGCAGCTAGCTCCACGATCAACCACAGATAGAACGCAGACCGAACACTAACAGACCGAATATCAATAGACAGAGCAATACCCGGGCCCTTTGCCAAAGGAATGGCCCTACAAAAAGCGGGAAATCCCATGAAATTCAAATCTTCAGATTTTGTCTTCCAGCTGTTTGCCCTGCTCGGGGCCATCATCCTGGTACACGCCATTTACGTTGCCATTATCCGCCCCAACGCCGATGCACTGATCGCAGAGCAGATGGCCCGGGAAGAGGCCGGAGAGACCTACATACAGCAGCGCTCGCTGTACATCGTGATGCGCGACTACGAACAGGAGGCCTGTTTCGTACTGATGCTCTGGGCTATGGCCATTATGGGCTTGAAGGCCCGGCGCAGCATGCGCGAACGCAAGCTGCTGGACCAGGCACTGCTGAATGTGAGCGAGGGAACCCCCATCCTGCCGGAAGACGCCCGGGATCTGTCGCGACCGATACAGGCCTTGCCGGAAGAGGAACGCAATTTTCTGCTTCCCCGCGCACTGCTCACCGCACTGCAGCGATTCGGTTCGACGCGCAATGTGGCCGCCGTTTCCAACTCGGTAAAAGAGGTATGTGAAACCGAAGGGGATCGCCTCGACAGCGAGCTGGCCATGGTGCGCTACATCACCTGGGCCATCCCCTCCATCGGGTTCATCGGCACCGTACGCGGTATCGGCGAGGCACTGGCGCAAGCACACCGCGCGGTAGAGGGCGATATCGCCGGGGTAACCGTGAGCCTGGGTGTGGCCTTCAACTCCACGTTTATCGCCCTGGTGATCAGTATCGTGATCATGTTCTTTACCCACCAGCTGCAATTGATGCAGGAACGCCTGGTGCTGGATACCCAAAATTATTGTGACAACAAACTGCTGCGCTTTTTGAAAGTCAGCTAACGCCAGAGGCGAACACGATTACGGCGACCTGAAACGCCCCCCGGAACAATCCGCAGGTATCCAGGGAAACGGATACCCGGCACTTAAACAGGAGCTCCCATGAGCAAAGGTGTACTGGAAATCAACGACTGCGGCCTGCGTATTTTTGATGGCACCAACGAAGTGGTGGAGAGCCCCGGGGTAGCCATCATTAACAACCGCGAAATTTTAACCGGCACCGCCGCACTGATGCGCGCCCGCAGCCATCCCACACAAGTCAATCACCAGTTCTGGCGCCGTCTCAGCCTGGAGTCGGTAAAGTCCGACAATTCTGGTTGCCGCCATCATGCAGACCTGGCCTTCTGTCACCTGAAAGAAATCGCCGGCCTGTGTGACCTGCCGGATGAAATTGCCCTGGCGGTACCCGGCAACTTTACCCGGGAACAGCTGGCGCTGCTGCTCGGCGTGGTAAAAGAAAGTCCGTTCAATTCAGTGGCGTTGGTGGATACCGCCACCGCCTGTATCGGCAGTTGCGCACCGCGGGGGATTCACCTGCATATCGAACTGCACCGCCACCAGACGCTGGTCAGTCGCATTGCGGTACACGAGCAAGCGGAACTGGATATTGCAGAAACGGTTACTGACGCCGGCCTGCAGCACTTTCAAGAGGCCTGGGCCCGAATTTTTACCGATGCCTTCATCATGCAGTGCCGCTTCGACCCCCTGCACTCTGCAGAAGCCGAACAGCAACTGTACGACATGCTCCCCCAGTGGATTGCCAAAGCCATGCGCCAGGGCGAGGTGATGGCTGAACTGGATGATCGCACGGCCAAGGTCAGCCTGCGCCAGTTACAGGACGCGAGCACGCCGATTCTGTCCCGGGTACGCGCGATGATTGAAAATCTCGCGGAATCCAACAGCGTGGTATTCGTTTCACACCGCTGGGCGGAAATTCCCGGCGGCGCGCAACTGGCAGAGCGCATTCACCTGTTGCCCCACAATGCCGTGGCTCAAGCGATAGAACAGCGCTGGCAGGAAATTCACAGCGACAGTGGCAACCTGCGCCTGGTTACGGTAGTGAGCGCGGCACCCGCCGACGAAATTGCCATTCAGGTGAATGCCGCCGCGGAGGCCGGTGCCACCCACCTGCTCTACGGCCATCGCGCCCTTGCGGCACAGCAACCGCTGTTTGTGAGCTGGCAGGAAGGGAAATTCAATGTCACGCCAACGCCCCCCAGCCACCCCGCAGCCACCATCACCAATCATGCCGGGCGCCTTGCCCTGCGGGTAGATGCGGGAGCAGAGCTGATGTTGAACGGCGAGCAGATTGCCGCCCCCGTCAACCTCACCGCAGGGGATCGCATCGGCGTGGCGAACTTTGAAGACGTAATTACTGCGATCAGTGTGGAGCACTATGGCGCGTAAAAACCGGCGGTTTACCACCTTCAGCCTGTCGTTTCTGGACATCATGTCCTGCGGCTTCGGCGCCGTGGCGTTGATCTTTCTGATCATCAAACACGGCTCCGACCACGACATCGAAGCTGAAAACCTGGACCTGTCGGCAGAAGTGAACCTGCTGCAGGAAGAAGTCCAGTTCGGCCGCGAGCATATGGTGCTGGCGCGTAACACCCTGGACACCACCAGCGACGAACTTGCCACTACCCAAGGGCTGGCGCGGCGCATCATGGAGCAGATTGAAGAGGTCAAGGGCAACATCGCCGAAGTCGATAGCAGCACCGATGAAATGGATATTGCGCGCCTGCAGGACAAGCTGAAGAAGCTTGAACAGGCGAAAAAGCAACTGGAAGAAGAAAACAAAAAGCTCGGCAACAATGTGCGCAAATTTGTTGGCGATGGCGACCGCCAATACCTCACCGGGTTGCGCCTCGGCGGCGATCGTATTCTGATACTACTGGATTCTTCCGCCAGTATGCTGGGGGATGAACTGATCAAAGTGATCCGCACGCGCAATATGTCGGACGCGGTAAAACGGGACACGGAAAAATGGCGTCGCGCTAAACAGACAGTGTCCTGGCTGGTGTCGCAGTTTCCACAAGACAGCCAGTACCAGATCTACACTTTCAATACCGGGTTTCGCGCCGCCATCGTCGGTACCGAAGACCGCTGGCTGAACGTGGACGACCGTGGGCAGATGGACAATGTCATTAAGGCCCTCGACACCGTAGTCCCGGAAAAAGGCACTAGCCTGGAGCGGATTTTTAACGCCGTGAACAGTATGTCGCCACTACCGGACAATATCATCCTGATCACCGACGGGCTGCCGACACAGGGGCTCAAAGCACCCAGGGGCAACACAATTTCCGGCAAGGAGCGCCTCAAGTTATTCCGCAGCGCGGTCAAAGCACTGCCCAAGAGTATTCCGGTCAATGTGATCCTGGCCCCCATGGAAGGCGACCCCTTCGCCGCCAGTGAATACTGGAAACTGGCCATGGAAACCCAGGGCTCTTTCCTCGCACCCTCAAAGGACTGGCCATGAGCAAGAGACGCAACAAGCGGCAACAGGAAGAGTTCAGCATCTCCTTCCTCGACGTCATCTGCTGCGGGTTTGGCGCCATCGTTTTGCTACTGATGATCGCCAAAACCGTTGAACCCATAGTGCTTGAGGAAGCGGAAATTGACTTGGACGGCCAGGTACAGGAACTACAGGAACAACTGGCGGAAATCCGCGGTGAGACCACCATTCTCAACCGGGACCTCAATGCCAAAAAAGAGCAGCTGGATATAGAAACCAAACGCATCGCCAAACTGAAAGGCGAACTGGAAACCCTACAAGCCCTGTACGCCAGGAAAACCGAGGGCGAAAGTGAAGAAGGCAAATTGAAAGGCGAACTGACCATCGCCCTGCAAAGCATGACCGAGGAAATGAAACGGTTGCTGGGAGAGAACTACCAGCGCAAGAACAATGTCATCGGTGGTATCCCGGTGGATAGCGAGTATGTGCTGTTCATCATCGACACCTCCGGCAGTATGTTCAACTACGGCTGGGACCGCATGATCGAGGAGATGGTCAACACCCTGAACCTCTACCCCAACGTCAAGGGCATCCAGGTGATGAACGATATGGGGGACTATATGTTCTCCAACTATCGCAACAAGTGGATTCCGGATACACCCGGACGTCGCAAGGCGGTACTAGATCGCCTGCGCTCCTGGAACCCTTTCAGTAATTCCAGCCCGGTGGAAGGCATCCAGAAAGCGGTCAGAACCTTTTACGACCCCAACAAGAAAATCAGCATCTATGTATTGGGTGACGAGTTTACCGGTAAATCGATCCGCAACGTGATGATGGCGGTAGACCGGGTGAATGCGCAGCGAGGCGAAAACGAACGTATGGTGCGCATTCACGCCATCGGTTTCCCGATCCAGTTTTCACGGCCGCTACACCTGCAAACCACCGGCCTGCGATTTGCCGCCCTGATGCGTGAGCTGACCTATCGCAATGGCGGCACCTTTGTAGGACTGAACGACTTCCGTTAGCGGGATGCAATTGAAAAGGGGTTGCCAGCAACCCCAGAGAGAAGCCCTGGAGCTCATCATGAATCGCTTGTTAAATGGACTTGGCGCGATCAATAAAACAACCCGGCTCGGCCGACTGGCAAGCCTAGCACTGCTGTCGACCTTACTGGCGGCCTGCGCGCACACCGTTGCCGTCGACGGCGAATTTCCCGCACCCATCGGCAGCCCACACCCACTGACGGTGGGTGTCTACCTGAGCGATGACTTCCGCAAATTCACCTATAGCGAAAATCGCGATGACCGCGATGAGTGGAACATCGACACCGGGCGCGCACAGAAAAACCTGTTCGAAACCGTACTCGGTTCCATGTTTAAAGAGACCATCAATCTCGCCCAGTATCCTTCTAACCTTCCACAAGGACTAGACCTGGTCATTGTGCCGGAGGTGCGCGAACTGCAATTCACCATGCCGCGGGAAACCCGGGTCAATATTTTCGAGGTGTGGATCAAATACGACATGCACGCCTACAACCAGCAGGGCGACTCTGTGGCCGAATGGGTGATCACCGCCTACGGAAAAACCCCTACCGCCTTCCTCAAGTCACAGGAGGCTGCACTGGCTCAGGCCATCAATGTAGCCCTGCGCGATGCGGGTGCGACCCTGTACACGGGCTTTAACCGGGTGCCGGAACTACAGGCATTTATTGCCGATAAGCAGCGCGCCCTGAGCATGAAAACGGAAATTAACGAGTAATGGCATATAGAGAGGTGCGCGGTAACGGCCCGCTTCTCACTCGAAAATGGAGCAAGGTTCCAAGGAGTCTACCGGTGAAGTTTCTGACCCTGATGTTTTCCCTATCCCTGCTGGCTTTGTTTAGCAGTGGTTGTACCACCGTGGTAATCGATGAGTATCGCCGCAGTTCCGGCGAGCTGGCGCTGGGAGATTCCGTGGTAATTCTCGGTCGCCGTCATTCCAGTGATTACGAAACCGAACCAGACCTGATTTCCTGTGTGGGCAATACCCTCCACAACCCCAAGGCCGGGGTCAATATCATTCCCGAACAGCAGTTTGTGGACGCGCTCTACCCCTGGTTTGAGCCGCGCACCGCGCCCATGCACATCAAATCCCTGAGTCGCTTGATGGATATTCCTGATGTGCGCGACCGCATGGAGAAATACGGGGTGAAATACATTGTCTGGATTGACGGTTCCACCGAGACCACGTCCAGTGCCGGCTCCATCGGTTGCTCTATTGGTACTGCCGGCGCCGGCTGTTTCGGTTTCGGTACCTGGGACAAGGAGTCCGATTACGAAGCATCGGTTTGGGATTTCCGCGACCAGGAGTTGTCCGGAAAAATCAGCGCCGATGCCCAGGGTACCTCCTATATGCCTGCCATTGTCGTACCTATCCCGCTGATTGCACGAGTACAGAACAATGCCTGTAAAGGCATGGCGGCACAGCTGCAGGAATTTTTGCTGCCACCACAATCCGCCAGCCGCTAACGCGGCGCCCCCTCACTGGAGACAATAACGACAGGAGCCCCAGATGCACACACTCAATAAACTACTGGCAGCCATCCTGCTGGCAACTGCAGCTGGCTGCGCATTTAATCCAGCCACCAACCGGCCGGACCTGGTATTGATGTCGGAAGAAAAGGAAATCAAGATCGGGCGCGAAATGCACGAGAAGCTGGTCGCCAGCACCCCGGTTTACAATGACCCTATTCTTACGGCCTACGTAGAGCACGTCGGGCAAAAGGTTGCCAAGGCCAGTGACAGGCCCGACCTTACCTACCACTTCACCATCATCGACAGCCAGGACATCAACGCCTTCGCACTGCCCGGCGGCTATGTCTATATCAACCGCGGACTGCTGACTTATCTGCAGTCAGAAGCAGAAATGGCCGCAGTTCTGGCCCATGAGGTGGGGCATATTACCGCCCGCCACGCGGTGCGCCAGAAAACCGCTGCCACCGGCGCCGGGGTTGCTTCGGTACTCTCGGTACTGGTGACCGGTAGTGGTGTGGTGGGAGATGTCACCAACCTGTGGAGCACCGCCGCCGTCAAGGGCTACGGTCGCGATATGGAACTGGAAGCAGACCGCTTCGGTGCCCAGTATCTGTACAACGCCGGCTACGATCCCCAATCCATGATCAATGTAATCGCCCTGCTCAAGGATCAGGAAACCTTTGCCCGCCGCCGCGCACGTGTAGAAGGTAAAAAACAGACGACCTACCACGGCGTTTTCTCCTCCCACCCCCGTAATGACATCCGCCTGCGGGAAGTGGTCGAGGCCGCAGGAGACCTGCCGGAAGACAAGAAAATTACCAAGGTGGAATACTATCGCGAGAAAACCGAAGGCCTGGTGTACGGTACCAATGTGCAGGAGAGTGAAAAGAATCGCTTCAATCACAAGAGCCTTGGCTTCTCGTTGCTGTTCCCCGAGGGGTGGGCGGTAGAAAATCAACGCAGTGCAATTGTGGGAACTGCCCCCGATAAGTCTGCGAGTATCACCATCAAGGTCGCGAAGCGGGATGGCAATCAGCCTGCGGATATGGCCCTGCGCGGTGTCTACGATGTACGCACCCTGGAACAGGATGAGGCGCTCAACCAATATCAGCTGGAGGGGCATACCGGAAAACTGCCGCTGGAAAATGCCGACACACCGGACCGTGTCGCCGTTCTGTTTTACGGCAGCCGCCAGTACATTCTGGAGGGCAAGGTGAATGAAAAACCCAAAGATACCGAGGCGGCCTCGCAATACGACAATCTGTTCCTGACCAGTATTCGCAGCTTCCGTCCACTGCGCAAAACGGATGTGGTGCAACCGGATATCAAGCGGGTGCGCTATGTGCAGGCCAATGATAAAACCACCTTTTCGTCCCTCGCTCGCCATATGGAAATCGGCGAATACGCGGAAGAGCAATTACGGTTGCTGAATGGTTACTACCCCCGTGGCGAACCCAAAGCTGGTGAGTGGATCAAGATTGTTCAATAGCAAGTTACCTACCGCGATTGGTCAAAAAAAAGGGGCAGCCATTTGGCTGTCCCTTTTTTGAAACGGGTAATTGTCAAGATTGCCCGCCTAATCGAGCAGCGTTTTCAAGCCGGCTCGGGATGAACGACACCCGTCACCACACGCCCCGTTTCTTCCACTGTACCGACACTCTCCGGGGTATATTCCACTACCGTGTTCCGCCCGCGCTCTTTCGCGCAGTAGAGGGCATGATCGGCCTGACGAAGCAACTGCTCGATGCTATACACACTGTCAGCCTTGCCGCTCTCCAGGCCATCGCCGTGGGCCACGCCGATACTGGAGGTAAACTGCAGGCTGCCCGCCGGACACTCCAGACGAATGGCGGCGATGTTGTCCCGCAAACGCTCCGCGGTGTGCAGGGAATCCGGCTTGGTCTCGGTAATCAGCAGGGCAAACTCCTCCCCGCCCAAACGACCAAAGACATCGGTTTCACGAATTTTGGTCTGGATGGTACGGCTGAACTCCCGCAGGGCCTCATCGCCAATGCCGTGGCCGTGGTTGTCGTTGATGGCTTTGAAGTGATCGATATCAAACATCAACAAACTGACCGGCTCTCCCTTGCGCACGGCCCGTTTGGCACAAAGTGCGGCGTCCTCAAGAAAGCTGCGGCGATTGCGGATCCCCGTGAGAGGGTCGGTGCGCGCTTCCAGCTCCGCCCGCTGCTTGGCTTTTTCCAGCTCCTCCGTTCGCGCGCGCACCAGCCCTTCGAGCTTGACCTTCGACTGCTCCAGGTGGCGACGGTACTGTCGCTCAGACTCCAGCCCCTGCATGCGCAAACGGCGTAACTTGATTCCCATCGCGGCCATGATTGTGATCATTTCTATGAAGGAGCTCAGCGGCGGCAGGTAGTAATTCACCAGGTTGTGCTCGACATAACCCAGATCCCGCAGGGCCTGGTAGAAGAGCCCGGACAGCAACAGTGTCCAGCCCACAGCAAAAACCACCGCTTCACTGGAGCCCTGTCGCCAGCGCACCAGCGCGATCACGGTAACCGCAGGGTAGAGCAACAGCGCCAGGGTAATACTGATCAGCGCTACCGCTTTGATCTGCAGCAAGGCACTGACCAGCAGCACCCCAGCATTGATGATCATCAGGATCGGGATGTAATCCAGCTTCGGGGTATATTTGCGGGTCTGCAGGAACAGGCGATCAAAAATCACACCACAGAGAATACTGACCGCACCGGCAGCCGACATATAGCTCCAGTGGAATTCATTCTGAATCAGGTATTGATGGGTAAATCCGAGAATTGTGCCCCAGGCGACGATTTTCGAAAGACCGTAACCAAAATAAGCAAAGAAGCTGATTTCCCCGGTGGTGAGACCTACGATCAGGGCAAAAATGGAAATCAGGGCAATTCCGCCGAACAGGAACGACAGGATTGCCGTTTCTCCGGTATGGACCTTGTTCAGCTGCTCCGGTGTCCAGATTCGCATGGACGGGAACACAAAGCCGGCCTCTTCCGAGTCAAAACGCACCAGAAAAGCCACGGATTCCGCAGGGGCCATGGTAACCGGTACCACAAAACGATTGTGAAACACCGGTCGCGTGGCAAAAGGGGCCCCCATATCCATACGCGCAATTTCAGCAAAACTGGAATTTTCCGCAGCTGGCCCACGCTGTGCGTAGGCCTGCAGGTGAATGAGCTGGTGATCCACATATTCCAGGTTCAGATTGACACTTTCTGCCGTGGTGTTCCGGAGAACAAAGTAGGACCAGTAACTCCCCTTTTTCAGCCCAGTGGACCCGGCACTGTTCAACGGCTGAAAGTCGCCTGCCGCCAGAGCCCGCTGCGCGTCCTCCAGGCCCGCCTGATCGCTGGCATCATGCCAGATGGCGGCCTGCCCGGTGCGCTGGCTGCCGTTCTCCACCGTGCGGATGTCGGTAAGCGCTGCGCCAATCTGGGTATCCGTAACCACTTGTCCCACGGTCACCGCAGGCATGAGCAGCACAGCCAGGAACAGTGAGACACACAGGATCAGGGGTATTGCGGACAGAGAAAGGGGGAAGCGAATTTCTGTATTCATGGTCCTGAAAGCCAGGTTGCGGCAGAACACCTGCGCGAATGCGAATTAGAAGCACCGACCGTTTTGGATCTTATTTGCTGAACCTATTTACCGTACATATCGTATTACTGTACATATCGTCAGCGGAGCCACCGGCGGATTGTGGCCAAACAGCTAGGAGTGTACCCGATTCGCGAATTGATAATCATGTCCGTTTTGTAACAGTAAAATAGCTACCCGGCCATTAACAAGCCACAAAAACCCAAATCAGTTCAAACTATTGGAAATAAATACCACTGACATCCAATAGAAAGAAAAAAGGCCGCCTTAAGGCGACCTTTTAAAGATTATAAATCCCAACTAATACGGATTGCGCTATTGCTCATAACGCAACCAATAGCCCCCTGTTACTAGAGCGCATTCAGTCAAACTTGGAGAAATCTGCAGGCCGTTTCTCCATGAATGCGGTGGCCGCCTCGCGAAATTCCGCGGATTGCAATCGCGCCTGGAAGTGACCCGCCTCTTCGCGGATAACCTCTATCCCCTTTTCAAAGGTACCTTGGCGCAGCAGCTTTTTGGTCAGGCGCACCGCTTCCGGCGCCTTGGTGACCAGCTCCCGCGCGTATTCACGAGCCCGCCCCAGCGCTTCTCCGGAATAGACCACCTCATTGCAAATATTCACATCGGCCGCCGTCTGGGCATCGAATTTTTTACCCAGCAGTAGCAATTCCGAGGCTTTGGCGTGCCCCATGATGCGAGGCAGCAGGAAGCTGGAGGCGTACTCAGGGCAGAGCCCCAGATTCACAAAGGGCATCTGAAAGATCGCCTTGTCATCAGCAATGGATAAATCACAGTGCAGCAGCAATGTGGTACCGATGCCTACCGCGACGCCACTGACCGCAGCGATCACCGGTTTGGGGAATTCGTACAGCGCCTTCATAAACTGGAAAACCGGAGATTCCTCGCCACTGGCAGATCCACCGAGGAAATCCGTCAGGTCATTGCCGCTGGTAAACATACCGCCGGTGCCACTGTGGGTCCCGGTCAGGATCACTACCCGAATCCCCGGGTCAGTGGCGGCGCTGTTCAGCAGATCTGCCATTGCCGAGTACATCGCCATGGTCAGTGCATTCTTGCGCTCGGGGCGGTTGATGGTGATCTCCAGTACCCGATCGGTAACCTGGGCCTGAATTTCTGCACATGTGCTCTGCATAAGGGGCTCCGCGTATTCTGTCGTTATCTCTGTCTGTGTGACGTCTGTTGCGATGAAACAAGGCTGCACACGCCGGTCATCTCTGTAGTGGTGTCTAGTGTAGCCACCCTACCCTCTAGCACGAGGTCCGAATCGATCATTTTGGGTTACGGATTGGAAGGGGCCTGGGTACGCAAGTACAGGTATTCGATCAAAAACTGCTTTTCCAAAAAGGCACAGCCAGACCTTATAATGTGGCCAAGGTTATGCAATTTTAAGCAAATTCAGATTCACAAAACCCCTGATACCGGTACAGACATTTCGGTCGGGGTGTCAAACAGGAATACGCCAGCCATGACGGTCACATACAGCTCCTACCTGAAAGTCGATGAACTGCTGCAATGCCAGCACCCCCTGTCCGAGGGGCCGGAGCACGATGAACTGCTGTTTATCGTTATTCACCAGAGCTACGAACTGTGGTTCAAGCAATTACTGCACGAACTCGACTTCCTGGTGCGCCTGTTCAACGCTGGCGAACGCAACCGGGCGCTACACACCCTCAAGCGTGTGGATGCCATTTACCGCACCCTGATTCAGCAGGTCGATATTCTGGAGACGCTGACGCCGCTGGAGTTCTCGTCCTTCCGCGATCGCCTGTCCACGGCCAGCGGCTTCCAGTCCTACCAGTTTCGCGAGCTGGAGTTCTTGTATGGTGCCAAGGATGCGAAAAAGCTCAGCAACTACGAGCCGGGCTCTGAGCACTACCAGCGCCTGCAGAAACGCTTGGAGGCCCCCACCCTGTGGGACGCATTCCTGCGCTTCCTCAGCCACGAGGGGCACGAGATACCAGACGCCGAGCTGAACCGCGACTTCAGCCAGGTTGCCCCGCCATCCCACGCCGTACAGAAGGTTCTGATCGACGTCTACCGCAACGACCCCTTGGTCAGCGATATCTGTGAAGCCCTGGTGGATATCGATACCTCCCTGCAGCAATGGCGCTACCGGCATGTGAAGATGGTCGAGCGTACCATCGGTAGCAAAATGGGCACCGGCGGCTCCAGCGGCGTGGGCTACCTGCAGACCACCCTGTTCAAGCCGGTATTCCCGGATCTCTGGGCGATTCGCTCAGAACTCTGAGCTCCCCTCAGCTCCAGGCCCCGGCCGGCGAAACCTCCGCCGGCCGGGGCCTGGACGGGCCTGCCACAGCACTACTAGCCCAAACATTTAGAACGAACATCTAGAGCGAAAAATCAGGCACAAAAAAAGCCAGCATAAAGCTGGCTTTTTTCTGCGAGAAACGGGACCTGTAAAAACTTATTTGTCTTCGTAAGGTACCAGTGAAACCTGAATATTCGGATTCACTTCTTTCGCGGCGTCAGCGATGGTGACATAGGTGTCCGCGCTGGACTTGTTGTGCGCGCGTACAATCACAATCGCCTGCGGGTTTTCCGCAAAGAGCTGGGCAATACGGGCACGTACTGCACGGCTGTCGATACGGTTGGCACCCATCCAGATCTCGTCAGCTGAATTCACGGTCAGCAGAATATTCTGCTTGTCCGGATTCGGCGGCGTGTTTTCAGTCTCATTAGGATCGGGCACGTTTACGTCCAGCGCCTTCTCTTTTACGAAGGATGCCGTCACGATGAAGAAGATCAACATGATGAACACGACGTCCAGCATGGGCGTCAGATCAATATCGGCCTTTTCTTCTTCTACGGCCTTACCGCGTCGTCTACTCATAAAACACCGTACAGTTTTTTAATACGAATTCGCCGGTTACCCGGTCTAATCAGGTGGGGAAGATTGCCGGGAAATGGCCATCAATGCAAGTGCAACCTTTTCGCGCCAAATTTACCCCATAAAAATCAATGACTTAGACTTAAGCCTCAGCGAGGAAGCTTAAAAATCAAACAGCCAATTCCCCTTTCCGGGCGGCCAGATAGCCCTGATAGTCAGGTACTTGCCGGGGAAAACTGCGTGTCATCAGCTCGGAATGGATCATCATATCCGCACTACTGGCATTACAGGCCACCGGAATATTCCACACCGCTGCGATACGCAGCAGCGCTTTGACGTCCGGGTCATGGGGCATGGGCTCAAAGGGATCCCAGAAGAAGATAAGGATATCCACTTCTCCCTGACAGATCTTGGCGCCCAACTGCTGGTCCCCGCCCATGGGGCCGCTGAACAGCTTCTCCACCGCCATTCCGGTAGCAGCCTCTATCTGGCTCCCGGTAGTACCGGTACCCAGCAGCTGATGCTGCTCCAGGGTTCCCCGATGTTTGCGGCACCACTCGATCAGGCCCGCCTTGCGGTTGTCGTGTGCCACCAGTGCAATGCGCTTGCGCGCGGCAATCGGCTGATCTATGTAATCCACGTAACCCCCAAGGAAATAATGGTTAACTCAGATGTACCCCTCCGGGTCAGCCGCCACAGACCTGACCGAAAACCCGCAAGAATATGGGGGATTATGCTAAATTCCGCGCCCGCCATCCATCTCGGTATTATTAACTCGGTGAATTTCCGTGCTGGCCGCGGTATCAGCGCAGCAATTTGAGGTGAACATCGCGGCGTTAAGGGCACAGTTACCCGATAACACCACCTGATAACACCACCCGGCAATACCAAGGGTACCCGGCGACAGCACGCAAACCTGCCTGCGGGTATAATCCGCCACCAACTAACGGCTATGCCTTCATATATAGGAGTGATTATGAGTGTCGGCGCCTGGGAGCCAGCTAATCAAGCTTCCAACGATCAATCGCGAAAGGAAATCGACCAATCACTGTTGCAGCAGATTATGCATGCGATGGAAGCCGTCGGCACAAAGGCCGAAGCAGCCACTGATCCAGATCTGAGCGCGCCCGATCTGACCGGCTTCGAAGCCTCACTGCGTGACGCTAACTGGCTGGCAGGGCTGGCGGCAAACCAGTGGCTGGAAGAAGCCGCCCACTGGGAAGATGCACAAATCTGGAGCCTGATCCGGTTTTTCACCCTCGCAGAAATGCAACTGCCGGATTGGCAGGGTGGTGCCGAATCGCCGGTGATACCGCTTGCCAAAGCCCTGCGCCAGCGCAAGGCGCCGCTGGCTCGAGCACAATTACTCTGGTTGCGAGAGCACTCCGATAACCGCTATCTGCCCTACGGTCCTCTCTAGTTTTCTCTATAGGGCCCTCTCTAGGCCAGCCGGAAGAGCAGAAGGAAAACAGAAAAGGCGTATCGCGATACACGATACGCCTTTTTTATTAGTGCCTGTTATCGGTGCCTTTTATCGGTGTCTGCTTTTGAGCGCTCGGTTTAATACCTCGTGTTTTGATACCTGGCGCTGAGGGCTCTCAAGGTTGTGAGCTATCAAGGTATTAAACACTTCAGCTTTACGTCACTGTCGATGGCAATTCTTCCGTCGCCATTTCGACCTGCTGCTGTATTACTCCTTACGACCTGAATACGACTCCTCACCAACCTCCACTAGGCCCCATTAGCCGCACTAGTCTTCAACGCGGAAGAGCTGGCTTCGCAGGAATTCCGCCGTAACCGGCACCCGGTAGTTCACCGACAACTCCCGCCAGAGAATATATCCCTCGGCATCAAGCAACCAGGCACTGGGGCGGGCTGCATCCCGAATCCACGGCTGTAACAGAAACGGCGCCCCACACCGGGCGACAAAAGGAGCATTTTGCGTGTCCGCTCCCGACAATTGTCCAACGTTCAAGCCAAGCAAACTCTGCGACCACTTCCTCACCGGCTGTGTACTCCAGAACACCAGGCCGACATTCCGCCGCTGAAGTTCTGGCAACAAAGTGCGCAAATGGTGCACCTGATTGCGGCTGTCAGCACAGTAGCTGCCCCGCAAAAATACCAGCAGCACACCCGACAATTGATTTTCGCGACAATAGTCCACAGCCTGCCAGTGCTCTTTTTCCTCATTTTCACTCACGCCTTCAGGCACTCCTTCACCCGAGCCGACAATCCCAAGCGAGGGGAAAAGTGAATTCACTGCGGGCAGTGTCGGGTGCGACAAGGCGCTCAGGTGGTAGAGATAGATCAATAAAACAAACAGGTTGAAGATCGCCAGATAAATCGGCCATCCGCGCTCGGTATCTGTCAGCAATACAATAGCCAACCCCAGCAGTACCGCGGTAAAAGCGCCCGATTCTCGGATATCACCAGTAAAGTTTCCGCTAAACCGATAACGCAGCAACATCCATACGGGCAGTGCCCAGCTATTAATTAATAACCCAAACCAGGCTGCGTTGCTGACACCGCGCGAATCCGATAAAAAGCCGTGAATAGCCAGAAATCCACAGCTCATTAACCAAATAAACGCGAGAAAGGTAAAAAAAGCCTTAAATTTATTCATTACAGAGTAAAAACGCCCCTAAAACACTTGCATTCAAGTATATAAATAAGCTGCAATTAGCGCGATGAATTCCACTCATCCAAAATAACACCTAAATACTAAATTTAGACACAGGGATATTTTATGGCCGGACGTAAAAAAGTCGCCTCAGCTAAAGCTAAAGTCGCCAAGGCTAAAGTAGCCAAGGTAAAAGTAGCTAAGGTAAGTGACGTAGCAAAGCTAGAGGCGGAACTCGCGTCTCTGAAAGCCCAACTGGAAAAAGCCCGTAGCAGCCAGGAAGCCGATGCCAAAAAAGCAGCCGACAAGGCCGCTAAAGATGCTGATCAGGCTGCCAAAAAAGCCGCCGCAGCACAGGCCAAGGTAAAAGCGGCTCGCGCGAAGAAGAAGTCTGCAGCTCAGCAGAAGCAACTGAAAGCCGCCCAGGCCGCCGCTGCCACCGCCAAGAAGGCCGCAACTGCCGCCAAGGCCGTAGCGACGGATGCCAAGTCCACTCTGGCAACCATCAGCGCCGACAACAAGCTGGCAACCAAGGTGGCCAAGGCTGTTGCCAAAGAAGAAGCTGCGATCACCAAGAAGCTGACCGCTGCCGAGAAGAAAAAAGCCGCGGCTGAGAAGAAGAAGGCTACTGCTGCCGCCAAGAAGAAAGCTGCTGCTGACAAGAAGAAAGCTGCCGCTGCTGCCAAGAAAGCCGCGGCTGCTGCCAAGAAGAAGGCTGCTGCTGCGAAGAAGAAAGCCGCTGCTGCCGCCAAGAAGAAAGCCGCTGCTGACAAGAAGAAAGCCGCTGCAGAGAAGAAGAAAGCTGCCGCTGCTGCCAAAAAAGCCGCTGCAAAAACCAAAGCTGCAGCCAAGAAAGCCGCCGCTAAAACCAAAGCTGCAGCCAAGAAAAAGCCTGGTCGCCCAGCCAAGAAAGCGGCTACCAAGACCGCAGCCAAGAAACCGGGTCGTCCGGCCAAATCTGCTGCAGCCAAGAAGCCTGGCCGTCCGGCTAAGTCTGCTGCCGCTAAAAAGGCCCCTGCTCGCCGCGGTCGTCCGCCAAAAGCAAAAGCCTAAACTGTCATTTCTGGCAGACAGAACGAAAAACCCCGGCTCGCCGGGGTTTTTTTATTCCTGTTATTCGTTTCTTTTCCGCCTCTAGCCAACCCCCAATTAGCTCTTTCGCGTCATACGCAGTAGATCCCTGAGCGCCGGTGGTAATGCCAGCATTACCGGTGTCACGATCAGTGTGAGCAGTGTTGAGAACGTCAATCCGTAAACAATCGCACTGGCCAGCTTAACCCAGAAGGAGGCAATCACCCCGTTCGCGACAACCGTGCGTCCGACCATATCCACACTCACCCCCAGCGCCAATGGCAACAGGCCAAGGATAGTGGTTGCGGTGGTAAGGAATACCGGTCGCAATCGCTGTGCCGCCGCCTTCACTGCAGCCGCACCATGACTCAGCTCCGGTTCAGCCTTGCGGACATAGTTATAGGTATCGATCAGTACGATATTGTTGTTCACCACAATGCCCGCGAGCGCCACTATGCCGACACCGGTCATAATCACGCTAAAGGTACTCTGGGTCAGGGTCAGCCCCAGCATCACGCCCGCGGTAGACATAATGACCGACGAAAGAATCAATGCCGACTGATAAAAACTATTGAACTGAGTCACCAGCAGGATAAACATCAGGAAGAGCGAAAGGGAGAAAGCCACCTGCAGAAACACCAGTGACTCGCTCTGGTCCTCATCTGCCCCCCGGTACAACAGCTCTACCCGCTCATCCACCGGGTTCTGCGCCACCCATTCGCGAATTTCCCGCAATTTGCTGTCAGCCAGTACCCCATCTTCCACATCAGCCTTGATCTGCATACGGGTAATGCCATCAATGCGCTCGATTTTGTCCACCTTGGGGCCCGGTTCGGTGGTCACAAAGCTGCTTACGGGAACGGCCCCGTTTGGCGTATTCACTTTTAATTGATCCAGTGCCGTAATGCCGCGTGCGTAGTCCGGATAGCGAATACGGATGTCCACCTCCTCATCGGAATCATCCGGGCGGTATTCCGCCATCATTACGCCGTTGGTCACCAACTGCACCGCCCGGCCCACGCCCGTAAGGTCTGCGCCATAAAGTGCCGCCTTCGCCCTGTCCACCTTTACCTCCCACTCGATACCCGGGAGCGGTGCGGTATTGACGATATCCCGCAGATCAGAAAATTCGGTTTCCAGCGCCCGGTGCAGGCGCCAGGTTTCCGCCAGCAACTGATCGTAATCGCGGCTGCGCAGCTCCAGCACGATATCCTTGCCTACCGGGGGGCCGCCTTCAAAGGCATTGGCACTGGTCTTGATGCCGGCAAAGTTGGCGGTGCGCTGGCGGATATCTGCAAAGATCTCACGACTTTTGCGCTCGCGCTCCACCGAAGGCAATAGCTCCACCAGCAGATTCGCAATCTGATCCGGCGCTTTCTCGGTATTGCCGGAAATGCCACCGGATCCAATAGCCGAGTAGACCACGCGCACTTCCGGTACCTCCATCACCGCGGCCTCTACCTGGGCCACCAGTACTTTCTTTTCTTCAATGGAAAGGTTGCCCTGTGCGCGCACCTCGACATTGCCGTACTGCTCTTCC
Source organism: Microbulbifer sp. ALW1 (assembly GCF_009903625.1). Classification (NCBI taxonomy): domain Bacteria; kingdom Pseudomonadati; phylum Pseudomonadota; class Gammaproteobacteria; order Cellvibrionales; family Microbulbiferaceae; genus Microbulbifer; species Microbulbifer sp. ALW1. The sequence continues at coordinate 4,229,047 of NZ_CP047569.1, forward strand.
GTCTCGGTAAAGAATTCCACCCCGGGGTTAAACTTGCTGAACGCCATAAAGATGCCGACCAACACCAGAATTGTGGCACCGAAGGAAGTAAACGGGTGACGCACCACAGGATCCAGCATACGCGCGTATAAACCGGTCACGCCCCTCAGAGCCACCGGGTCGCCGCCCTCCAGTTGCTTGAGATATTGCTGGGTCTGCAGGTCCATATTGCTTTTGCCGAACACCGAACCCAACACCGGCGCAAAAAACAGGGCATACACCAGCGAACCTGCCAGAACTGAGAAAACGGTTACCGGCAGGTAACGCATGAAGTCACCCACCACACCTGGCCAGAAAATTATCGGCAAAAATGCCGCCAGGGTAGTGCCGGTCGATGCCACCACAGGCCAGAACATACGCCGCACCGCAATGGCATAAGCCACCCGCGCCGACAGCCCCTCCGCCATTTTGCGATCGGCAAACTCGGTAATCACAATGGAGCCATCAATCAACATACCGAGCGCCAGCAACATGCCGAACATCACCATAAAATTGAAGGAGTACCCCAGGTACCAGGTGATGATGGAGCCGAACAGCAGCGAGAAGGGAATCCCGAAACCCACCAACAGGCCGGAGCGGAACCCCAATGCCGCCACCACAATAATCATGACCAGCAACATGGCGGTGAGAATATTCCCCTCCATTTCGCTGACCATATCCCGGGCCACCTCCGACATATCGAAGACAAAATCCACCGCGACGCCACGGGGCAGGAACGCCCGCTCGGCATTGACCACGGCACGCACCGTGTCTGCCAGATCGACGGCGCTGGCCCCGGTGCGCTTCTCCACATTAATTGCCAGTGCCGGGTGGCCGTTCACCGTGGTAAAGCTGGTGGCATCCTTGAAGGTGCGACGGATATCCGTTACCTGCCCAAGGGTGACCACGCCGTGGTCCGATTGTTTAAGGGGAATCTGATAGACATCAGCGGCGGTTTCAATCAGCCCCGGCACTTTGACGGAAAAGCGCCCCTTGCTCACATCCATCTCGCCTGCGGGAATCAGCAGGTTGTTCCCCAGCACCGCATTGATCAGGTCACCACTGGTAATCTGGTAGTGCTCCAGGCGCACCGGATCAATGGTGGCCTCGACAACCTCCTCCCGGTTGCCATTAATATCTGCACTCAGTACCTCACTGACATTTTCAATCTTGCGCTTGAGCAACTGAGCACTGCGCAACAACTCCCGCTCACTGACCCCGTCGCCGGCAAGGGTGACCACGATCGCTGGAAACGGCTGTGCTGAGGCCTCCTCGACGATGGGCTCTTCTGCATCCCGGGGCAATTTGGCCTTGGCGCGATCGACGGCGTTGCGCACTTCGTCCACCGCGAGATCAATATCCAGTGCCGAGTCAAACTCGATCACCAAGTAAACCAGCGACTCCCGCGCCGTGGCCATCACCTCTTCAACCCCTTCCAGCGCCCGAATTTCCTGCTCCAGTGGGCGAATAAGCAGGCGCACCCCATCTTCCGGGGAAATGCCTTCGTGCCTCACCTGCACGATCACGATGGGCGGATTGACTTCAGGACTGGACTCCACTGTCATGGCGCCGCGAGCAGCGATCCCCATGATCACAATCAACAGCATCAGACTGATGGTGCTGCGGCAGCGGTCGACCGCACTTTCCAGCAACTTCATTGTTGCGGCTCCTCAGTCGACACGGAAGTCGGCACCGGTGCAGGTGTCTCGGTAGATTCCTGAGCTGGGGTAGATACCTGAGCTGGGGTCGGCGCCAGCAAGTCACCGGCCGATTCCTCAAATTCCACCTCGACCCTTTCACCCTCGCTCACATATTCCTGTCCGACGGTGATCAACAGCGCCTGTGCTGGTAGCCCTGCTACCCAGACCCCGGCATTTTCGTCGCTAACCAGTTGCACATTGGAAAAGTGCACCCGCTGCTCAGCATCCAGGGTACGCACTCCCAGGGCACCGCGATCATCCAGGGTCAACAGCGACGAATTAATCCTGTGCGCCAGCACTTCCCCCGTCGGCAGCGCCATACGGGCACTGGTTCCACTGCGCAGGCGTCCGTCTTTATTCGGCACCGCTACCTCGACCCGATACGCCCGCGTTACCGGATGCGCCTCCTGGCTGACATAGCGCAACTGCCCTTCCAGCAACTGCCCCTGGTGCAACTGTGCACTCGCCGGCCCCCCAGGCTGCAGCTGGCCCACCTGGGACTCGGATACCTCGCCAACAACCAGTATCGGGTCCAGGTCGAGAATGGTTGCGCACTCTTCACCGCGGCGAATGAAATCGCCCAGCTCTATAGCTCGGCTGTTCACCACACCAGCAAACGGGGCGCGGATCTTGAGGTTCTCCACATCCACCTGGGCGCGTTTGTAATCCGCGCGCGCATTGGCCAGTGCCACTTCCTGCTGGGCCATGCCCGCTTCAGATTGCAACCCGCGGCCCTGCAGCTTTTTCGCGCCGGCAAAATCCAGTTCGGCTTTGCGCAATGCCACTCGCGCCCGCTCCAATCGCTCGGGCCTGTCTTCCGCATCGATCTCGCAGATCACTTCCCCGGTGGCAACCCGCTGTCCCTCCGCCACCGGCAGCCCCGCGATAACGCCGTCCAGTTCCGCCCGCAGGCGCACACTCCGGTTTGCCTCCGTGCGGCTATTGACCACCACCCGCGTGGTATAAGGCTGGGCCTGCAGGCGTCGCGCCTTGACCGTCAGCGCTTCGGCTGCGGCCGTGGGGTTAGTGCCCCCGGTATCCCGCGCGGGCCGCGAATCCGCTGTAAGGCCACTCAGCAGCCACAACAGCGCCAGTAGCGCCACGATGACTGCGATGCGGTAATTGCGCTGCCGCCAGAGGATCAACAGAAAATTCATGCCTGCATGCCTGCTTGTATCGAAAAGAAAAAGTAATGGATATCGAGATCACTCCCGGGAAGCGTGCATTTTATGCACAAAGCAATACCGGTGCAGCGCCCAAAGCTGCCGAATTGCGAAATCCACAGGTAGTAAAATGCAAGAATAGTGAAAGAACCGAAGCGGTGCTCCCGGGAAAACGCTGTACAGGTTAATTTCGGCCGCGCTGGGCGGAATTCAATTCAGGGCTGGACTAAATAGGGAAACAGGCACGAGCACTACCAGGCACAAGCACTACAAGGGAATAGCAAAAGAAAAAAGTGCGGAACGGAAGATGCAGCGATGCGGTAACTGGGCGCTGGCTCCCGCCTTCGGAAGACCAGCGATACACGATCAATGACAGGGCTTTGATCAGGAGAGAATGGATTCGAGGAAATCTGACATATCTGACTCTTCTGCTGCGAGGTGCCCACTACCGAACTCCGCATTCCAGTCCAGAAGAATCCTCGCCAGATCCCGCGCCTGATCCGCCAGGGCAACCAACTCTTCCTTGCAGTTCTTCGGCCCGGTATAGAGTTTCAGTCGCCGGTGACTATTGGCCAGATCATGGGTCGGATACTTGGATCGGTATACTTCCAGCTTCCAGCGCAGCGAGTGCACCATATTGCGGTAGAACACCAATTTAGTCGGCAGGTGCAGCAGGGAGAAATCCTCCAGGTCGCCAAACAGGGTGCAGTCCACTGCCAGCACCTGTATTTCCTGCCCTACCGGTGCCGCCACAATAGTCGCGCTGCGAGGCTCCGCCAGCAGCATCGAAAGGTCACCGAAGACTTCGCCGGGGCGGATTACCGCCAGGGGGCGTTCGGCCTGCGCTGCAGCCGCGTCATCCACATGCACCTGCAGCTCACCACGCAGTAGAAAATATACCCAGTGGTCTACGTCACCCGCATGCAAAAGTGCATCACCCGGAGACAGTGAAACCAGCCGGGAGCGCTTCAGCAAGACGTCGTACTGCCACTCACTGGTTGCACGAATATCCCGAAAGAGATGAATGACATTAAGAAGACGATCCACCGCATCCCGCGGGTAATCACTAAGCGGCTTATAATTCATGTAACTCTTGTTAGTTCTTTATGTTGGTTCTTTAGTTCGTCGGGTGATTGTTCGTCTGGCCATTTTTTGGCGGACTTAGCCGATGCGTTCTGCTGCAGCATTCTAGGCTGAAAGTGACGACTGTCTGCCTTGCGGATCGCCGGATTTAAAAAAACGAGACATTTTACCCATTTCAGGGTTGAACTCCATTGCAGTTACAGTAGAGTTGAGCAGAGCCTCGATTAAAGTCCGCTATTCGATGGGGTTTTTTTAACCATCTTACTCGCGCTCTTGTTTATCCAGGCCCGCATCTTTCGGGGGGAAGGTGCGATCGAAGTCACTGAACGTTTTTCTGGGGTATTTTGATTGATTGTTCAGCACTTTATCTGCCGGTTTCTGCCCATCCGGCTTTAAAAAGATAGCAAAGCAAAAATGAAATCGACCAACCTTGTCATCGCCTTGCTGCTGTTCGCTACGGCCCTGACGGCAAAGGCGGCACCGCTCCTGAACGGCCTGGCCCTGGAGCAGCAGTTCAACAAAGACCAATACGTTGCCGCTGTCTATTCCGAGCGACTCTCCGACGACGCCAACTCCCTGCTCGACAACAACATGCCGCGCAGCCTGCAAATCCGAGTGATTGCCGAGCGCATGTCCGCACGTCGTCTCCGCAACCAGTGGATGGAAGGCATTGCCATCAACAACCCTGGCGCCACACTGACGGGCCAGGCGGAAAACATGGTGACCTTTGCCAACCTCTTTAAAGGCCGTCTGGTTACAGGCGACCGCCTGCGAATCGATTTTGCTGCGGACACCGGCACTACTTCCGTATCCCTGAACGACATCATGCTGGGCATGATTGAAGATCGCGAGTTCTTCAATACCCTGCTGCGCGCCTGGATCGGGCCTGTGCCACCATCCACCGACTTTCGTGACAACCTGCTGAGTGCCGGCCGCACCGACAGTGGTCTGCTGGCCACCTACGAATCCCTGCAACCAGCTGCGGAACGCGTTGCGCAAATCGCAGCCATGGTCGATGAGCAGGAAGGAACGCAAGAACAAGTGGCCGCAGCATCGGAGCCGGCCAAGGTTGAGCCGAAACCTGCCGAAGTCGCCGCGGTGGCCACCAGCAAACCCAAACCGGACCTGAAAGCGGACATTCCGGCACCGACCCTGGCATCCATCGGCGCACCGCCCGTAGAGTTACCAGCACCAGCGGTTAAAACTGCGGCCAAACCTGCGCAAGTTACTCAGCCCAAGCCTCTGAAGCCCACAACCACCCGCCCGGCCGTGCCAGCAATGGACGAAGAGGACGAGCTGGAAGAAGATGAGGCACCGCTGACAGCCGATATGATCCTGGCGCGCCAGATTTATCATTCCATGCTGCTGCGCCACACCTTCAAGCACCTGCGCTATCCGAAGCGCGCCCAGGAGCGTGGCCAGGGCGGCAGTGTTCGTCTTAATGTAGTTATCGACAATCAGGGTAATGTGAAGAACGTCACCACCCTGCAAGAGTCCCGCTATGCCAGCCTGAACCGCGAGGCCATTGAAGCAGTAGAGCGCGCAGCGCCTTACCCGGCAACGCCAGCCCAGCTCAAATTGGACGAGTACAAGTTCTCGCTTCCGATCACCTTCAAGCTGCCAGACTGAAGCCCGTATAGGCAATAAAAAAACCCCGCTCCTGCGGGGTTTTTTATTGCCTGCCATCCGCCGAGAAGCCCTAAACCGCCTAAATAGCGCCGCAACAAAACAACAAAAGCCCACAAAACCCCTCACCCAGGGAATACCAGCCCCCGACTGCCCGTTGCGCGTCACAAACAACCGATAACCGCCATCGAATTCTGTCGGCCCAAGGCTGCAACTAGCCGCATGCCCGCTTGCCCGCATGGCAGGCAGATGCATACTATGGGGCTGTTCCATTTCCCAACCGGTTTCGTACCGGTCAAATATAACAAGCCCAAAAGGCCCGAAATGAAAAAACTGCTTTTACCCTTGGCAATTGCCGGCGCCATTGCTGGTACCACAATGACCGGCTGCTCCAAGTCAGAGGCCCCCAAGGCCGAGGCTGCCCAGGCCACTCAGGCCGCTGCAGAAGCAAGCGCCCCCCAGGTTGCCACTCTTGGCTCCGGTATTGATCTCAGTGCCATGGATACCAGTGTGCGTCCGCAGGACGACTTCTACTCCTACGTTAACGGCAACTGGATGAAGACCACCGAGATTCCGGCGGACAAATCCCGCTGGGGCGGTTTCAGTATCCTGCGCGACAAAGCGACCGAAGAAGTAAAAGCGCTGATCATGGAAGCCGGTGAGCACGCCAACAGCGCCGGCGCCAAGCAGATCGGCGATCTGTACAACAGCTACATGAATGAATCGCTGATCGAGAAAAAAGGCATGTCCGCGATCTCTGGTGAGCTGGCCAAGGTCGATGCCATCAAAACCCAGAAAGACCTGACCGACTTCTTCGCCTATGCGGATACCGTGGGTTACACCACCCCCTTCGGAGCTGGTATCAACCAGGACCTGAAGGATGTCGAAAACTACATTACCTTCATCTGGCAGGCGGGCCTCGGCTTACCGGACCGCGACTACTACTTCGATGAATCTGAAAAAGGCCAGAAACTGCAACAGGCCTACCGCGAATACCTGGTGAAAATGCAGCAGATCGCCGGTTTGGATAATGCGGAGCAGAATGCCGAAAGCATCTACCAGCTCGAAAAGAGCCTGGCAGAACACCACCGCACTCGCGTGGAAAACCGCGATCCGGACAAGTACTACAACAAGAAGTCTGTCGCCGAACTGAAAGCACTGATGCCGGCAGTGGACTGGGACAGCTACCTGCAGAAAGCACATCTGGAAAACGCCGAAAACTTCCTGGTTGGCCAGCCGGAGTACCTCCAGGCCGCCAACAAAATCATCGCCGATACCGATCTGGCGATCTGGAAGCGCTACCTGAAGCTCAAGGTCCTGTCTGCTGCAGCGCCTTACATGCATAGCGAAATCGCCCAGACCGACTTCGATTTTTACAGTACGACCGTTCGCGGCGTGAAGGAAATGGAACCCCGTTGGAAGCGCGCGGTGCAGTTTGTTAACGGCTCAGTGGGCGAACTGGTAGGCCAGCGCTACGTGGAAAAGTACTTCCCGCCAGAAGCCAAAGCGCGCATGGTCAAGCTTGTGGATAACCTCAAGGCTGCCTATAAGGAGTCCATTGAGTCCCTGACCTGGATGAGTGAAGACACCAAAAAAGAGGCCCTGACTAAACTGGACAACTTCACCACCAAAATTGGCTATCCGGACAAGTGGCGTGACTACAGCGCCCTGCAGGTAAACGCGGATGACCTCGTAGGCAATGCCATTGCTGCAACCCTGTTCGAAACGCTGCACGAGCGCGACCAACTGGGCAAACCGCTGGACCGCGGCGCCTGGCACATGAGCCCGCAGACAGTAAACGCCTACTACAACCCTCCGATGAACGAAATCGTGTTCCCCGCGGCTATCCTGCAGCCACCGTTCTTCGATATGCACGCGGACGATGCGGTGAACTACGGCGGTATCGGTGGCGTGATCGGCCACGAAATCGGTCACGGCTTCGACGACAAGGGCAGTAAGTTCGACGGCAAGGGCTACCTGAACAACTGGTGGACCGATTCCGACCGCAGCAACTTCGAAGGCCTCACCGGCAAGCTGGTTGCCCAGTACAACGGCTTTGAGCCACTGGAAGGGGAACACGTAAACGGCGAGCTGACCCTGGGCGAGAACATCGGCGACCTGTCCGGTCTCGGTATCGCCTACAAGGCCTATAAAATGTCCCTGAACGGCAAAGCAGCAGCTGAGATCGACGGCTTTACTGGCGACCAGCGTGTGTTCATGGGTTGGGCACAGGTATGGCGCAGCAAAATGCGCGATGAAGCCCTGAGCGAACGTCTGAAGACCGACCCGCACTCCCCGGCGGAATACCGCGTCCAGGGCATTCTGCCGAATCTGGAGGCCTTCTACTCGGCATTTGACGTCAAGGAAGGCGACGGCATGTACCTGCCGGAAGAGGAGCGTGTGGTGATCTGGTAAAAAACGACCAGGTTATCCATCCGATTCCTCGATCAAACAGCCCCGCACTGCGGGGCTTTTTTATGCCCGGGATCGTGCCCATCGCCAGCGGAATGGCATACCATAACTGGCAAAGGAATTTGCGGAGACCATCATGGCCCACAAAAATCAATTTCAGCTGCTTGGCAGCCGTCGTTTCCTGCCTTTTTTCTGCACCCAGTCGCTGGGGGCTTTTAACGACAACGTGTTCAAGAATGCGCTGATCGTGATGATCGCCTTCCGCCTGGCCACCGACGAGGCGAATTTCCTGATCAACCTGGCTGCCGGGTTATTCATCCTGCCGTTTTTCCTGTTTTCTGCCACCGCCGGCCAGCTCGCGGACAAGATCGACAAAAGTGTGCTGATCCGGCGGATCAAGCTGGCAGAAATCGGCATAGTACTGTTTGGAATTGGTGCGCTGTATAGCGGGAACAATTACCTCTGCCTGCTGGTACTTTTCCTGCTCGGCGCCCAGTCAACGTTTTTTGGCCCGGTAAAGTACGCCATCCTGCCCCAGCACCTACAGAAGACGGAGCTGGTCGGCGGTAATGCGCTGGTGGAAATGGGCACCTTCGTCTCCATCCTCACCGGCACCATTGTCGGCGGTCTGCTGGCAGGCTTTACCGGCGAAGGTGAGACCGGCCTGCTGTGGGTATCTGCCGTCATGCTGACGACAGCCATTGCAGGTTACCTGGTCTGCCGAGCCATCCCCAGGGCAGCACCGCCCGCGCCGGATTTGAAAATCAATTACAACCCGATCACCCAGACCGGCCGCATTCTCAAACAGGCCGCCAAAACCCCATCGGTGTTTTACGCAATTATCGGGATTTCCTGGTTCTGGCTGCTGGGCGCCGCCTACCTGACGCAGATCCCCAGCCTGACCCGCAATGTACTGGGCGGCAGTGAATCGCTGGTAACCCTGCTGCTATGCTGTTTTACCATCGGCGTCGCAATCGGCTCTCTTCTGTGCGGGCGCCTTTCTGGCGGGCGAGTTGAGCTGGGACTGGTGCCCATTGGTGCGGCAGGCCTGACGCTTGCAGGTATTCTGCTCGCCTCCACTACCGGCAACTATCAACCAGCAGCAGAAGCCACTATTGCCGCCTTCTGGAGCAATAACGGCGCCCTTGGAATCCTCTGCAACCTGACCCTGATCGGCATCTTCGGTGGCTTCTTTATTGTGCCGCTTTATTCCATGATGCAGGAACGTTCTGAGGCCAGCATTCGCGCCCGTATCATTGCGGTCAACAATGTTCTCAATGCCTTGTTTATGGTGGTGGCCGCCGTCATGGGCATTGTTTTCCTGAACCTGCTGGGCGCGAGTATTCCGCAATTTTTCCTGATCATTGCACTGATGAACGCTGCGGTAGCGATCTTTGTGTTTACCAAGGTGCCGGAATTTGCCATGCGCCTGCTGATCTGGCTGCTGTCTCACACCATGTACCGGGTGAAACATGAAGGACTCGAACGCATCCCCACGGAAGGTGCGGCGATCATTGCCTGTAACCACGTAAGTTATGTGGATGCGCTGCTACTTGCCGGCGCGGTACGCCGCCCTATCCGGTTTATCATGTACAAACCCATCTATCAGATTCCGGTGTTGCACTTTATCTTCAAGACCAGCCGCGCCATTCCTATCTGCTCCAGGCAGCAGGATCCCGAAGGCTACGCGCAGGCCTTTGCGGAGATTGAACAGGGGCTCAAAGACGGCGACCTACTGTGTATATTCCCGGAAGGACAATTGACCAAAGACGGGGAATTGCAGCCGTTCAAGGCCGGCATCGAGAAAATCCTGCAACGCACGCCGGTACCGGTGATTCCCATGGCGCTGCGCGGTCTCTGGGGCAGTTTTTTCAGTCACAAGGATGGCAATGCCTTCAGTACCCTGCCCCGGCGCTTCTGGTCTCGGGTCAGCGTAGTCGCGGGAAATCCACTGGCCGCGACCGACGTAAAAGCGGAAGCGCTGCAGGAAACCGTGTTGGATCTCCGCGGTCAGCACCGCTAATAGATCATTGAATTGACGGATTTATTGCACAAACAAAAACGCCGCGAAGAATATCGCGGCGTTTTTCATTCGGGCAATCGCTGGCGTCAATTCAATTAAAGAGCGCCCATTGCCCCTTCGTAACTCGGCTCATCCGCGGTTTCCGCCACCTGCTCGGTGTAAACCACTTTGCCGTCCTCGCCAATCACCACAACCGCGCGGGACAGCAGGCCTTTGAGCGGGCCGGTTTCAAACGCCACACCGTAATCGTCACCGAAGCTCGCACGGAACGCGGAGCCCAGCTTTACATTGTCGATACCCTCGGCACCGCAAAAACGGGTCATGGCAAACGGCAAATCTGCCGACACGCATACCACCACGGTGTTCTCCAGGGACGCCACTTTCTCATTGAATGTGCGCACAGAGGTAGCACAGGTTGGGGTATCCACGGACGGGAAAATGTTCAGTACCACGCGCTTGCCGGCCAGATCAGACAGCGTCAGCTCAGACAGGTCGCCCTGAACCAGAGTGAATGCCGGTGCCGCGCTACCCACTGCAGGCAGCTCACCCACGGTGGTAATCGGATTTCCTTTCAAAGTGATGTTGGCCATTTCGTCATCCTTACTTTTGCGTGATTAAAGTCCCGGCAGAATGCCGGCGGGGTTGGGCAAAGTCAATGAGCCCCGCGGTAACCCCCTGGGGTATCACAGACAAAAAAAAGGCCCCGCAGGGCCTTTCGGTCACGCTGATCAGGCGTCCAGTACGCCACGTACAAACTCGGCAATCTCTGGCACCTGGCAGTACTCGAAGAAGCAAGCCTGGAAACGCTCACCGGATACCGCGGTTTTTACCAGTTCCGGATCCAGCGCTTTCAGCGCTTCGAGGTAGTCTTTGGCAACCGCTTCCTTGACCTGAGTCAGGATACCGGCGTTGCGCACCTGGGACTCTTTACGCTCCGGTGGGTAGCCTTGGCCTTTCACTCCGGTGAAGGCTTTCTCGAACATATAGCGAATGTTCAGCTCGGCACCCCAGCCAAAGCCTTTGGCAAAGGGAATCGCCAGGGCATTGCCATTGTTGATCTGGGCGAACAGGAAGGCATCGGCCGGATCGATACAGTAGCCACAGAAAACACCCGGGTAGGCATTCAGCGACATCAGCGCGCCCTGGCCAGTACCGCAGCCGCTCACCACAAAATCCACCGCCTTGGAATTCAGCAGCAGGCTGCCCATGATGCCGAGGTGGATGTAGGTCAGGTAATGGTCATTGTCATCGCACATACCGGTGTTGAACACTTCGTGGCCCAGGTCGCCGGCTACGTCCTGTAGTTCTTTCAGCACTACGGCATTTTTTGAGGCCTGGCTGAATTCATTCATCAGTGCGATTTTCATTCTCTGAGCTCCTTGGATTCGGTTCGAATTGGCCCCGGGCTTCCGATTCAATGAACGGATTTGCGCTCGGGCCGGCTACAAATTGGTCTGTCCGGGGATTATAAACGTTTGGCCAGCGAACTAAACCGGTCAGGCAGATTTTCCGGAAGTCTCAGTAGCCGAAATCGCGATCACTGGCCGGCTCTTTACCCGCTTCTTTTCTGCATTTTTACCCTTTCACCAAAATGGCACACCCGAAAAGCAAAAACCCCGCAAGCTGCGGGGTTTTTGTTCTTAGTAGAAAAAGATTCCAAAATCAGTGCTCTGTAGGCACCCGCCCGAAATCCCCTTCCATTTCCGCGGCCAGGAACGACATGACCACCCAGGCAGCCACATTCTGCTTGAGGTTCTTCGGGTCCACCTTGTCCAGCGTGTCATTGGGCGTGTGGTGGTAATCGAAATAGTCGGAGCCATCCTGGAAGAGTCCCATCGCCGGAACACCGCGCGCCACGAATACACTGCTGTCGGGGCCACCGTAGGACTTGTTGTTGCCGCGCTCGATGCCCAGTGGGGCCAGCAGTTGCATCATCTGGTCGGCAATCGCGAACTTGCTCTCGGGTATACGAGTATCGAAACGCCATACCTTACCGGCACCGAAATCGGACTCGGAAACCATGATGATCTTGTCCAGGTCATTTTCATGAGCTTCCACATACTGCTTGGCGCCGACCAGGCCGATTTCCTCGGCACCAAACAGCACCACGCGCAGGGTGCGGCGCGGGCGCTGTGGCAGCTCGGCGATCAGGCGTGCGGTTTCCATCACGATGGCCACTCCAGCACCGTCATCGAGGGCACCGGTACCTTCATCCCAGCTGTCGAGATGCGCACCGATCAACACCACTTCTTCCGGCTTTTCCCGGCCGACCACTTCACCGACTACGTTAAAAGACGGACCGTCGGCGAGCGGCTCATTGTGTACATTCAGCTTCACTTCTACCGGCTTGCCGCGCTTGAGCATGGCTTCCAGCAGATTGGCATCCGGCGCAGACAGCGCCAGCGCCGGTATCGGGTTTTCCACGCCATCGACGGTCATCATGCCGGTGTGGGCAAAGCGGTCAGAGTCCGTGCCCACGGAGCGCAGCAACAGCGCCGCAGCACCCTTCTCTGCCGCAGCGCCCATACCTTTCCGGCGGCCGGCAGATGCAGGACCATAGCCTTCACCTGTACGCGCGCGCTCCATACGCTTGTTCACAAAAGCAATCTTGCCTTTAACCTTGCGCGCCGGGGCTTTGATCAAAGCTTCCACATCCGCGAACTCCACGATCTCGGCAGTGAGTCCACCTTCCGGCGTTGAAGCCCCATAACCGAGAGAAGTGACAACCAGCGGCTGCGGGAAAGGCGCGGTCACTTCCGCGTGGGCGTGGCCGCGAGCCCAGCGCTTCACGTCAATCTGTTCGGTATAAACTCGGTCAAAGCCCAGGTCTTTCATTTTTTGCTGCGCCCAGGCGACGGCACGCTCGTCCCCTTTGGTGCCGGCGCGGCGCGGGCCCACTTCTACAGTGAGTGATTCCACCAGGCTGTAGGCATCGGAAGATTCCAGTGCGCGGTCGCGCAACACTTCCGCGACGGAAAGGTCTTCCTGCTTGAGCGGCGCCGCCTGGGCGGTGACCGCCAACAGGGCCGCGGCAAAACCAGCGGTCATCTTCTTCAATGGTTTCAATACCTGGTGGGACATTGGGCTCTCCAGTTACTACTTTTTGAAATTGTTTGGGTTATTGATTTGTTCAGGGATTCGTTCGCTGCCCGTGCCAACTAATTGGCCAAACGGGTCTTAATAGTCTTCGCGTTCTTTACTCTTCCGCTGGCAGTGCCAGCAGGCGTTCGCGCACATCGCGCAGGCGCTGCAGCCCGGTCTCGGAAAACAGATACGGCATTTTGCCGGTGTATTCCGCTTCTTCGATTTGCAGGCACTCGAGCCGCAATTGCTCCAGGGGCGGGTCGTGGCGCACCGGGTAGCCCGTCAACACCCGCCATTCGTTATCGTCCGCCTGCCCGGCAATCACATCTTCCAGCCCCTGCTGGAATTCTGCACGCTCCATCCGAAAGCGCGGGGTGCGCATGTGCATCAGCCCCCAGACAATCAGGGCAAATACCGCAAAGGAAACACACAGGGTAATGACGATGGTCATCCCTTAGACCTCCAGCAACAGCCTGATTGCCACCGCCAGGGTAGCGAGAATGATGACCGGCTTGACCAACCCGGCACCGCGGGCGATTACCAGGTTGGAGCCCAAGCGCGCACCGACAAACTGTGCCACAGACATACACAGTGCCAGCGCCCACAGCAGATGCCCGGCCATCATAAAAATCACCATGGACGTGGCGTTGGTTGCGAGCACCAGGGGTTTGGTATGTGCGGTCGCCTTGCGCATGTTGTACCCCAACAGGGCCGCAAATGCGAGGGCGTAAAAGGACCCCATGCCCGGCCCGAAGAAGCCACCGTAAAACCCGATACCGCCGCCGATCACCAGATTAAAGCAACCGTTACTCAGCCGCGGTACCGTGTCCACGTCCGAGATGCGCGGCGAAAAGGCAAAATAGAGTGCGATCGCAATCAGCAACACGGGCAGCAGCGTTTGCAGTAACTCGCCACCCAACAGGGAAACCGACCAGGTCCCCAGTGCCGACCCGGCAATAGCCGCCAAGAGGCCCGGCCACAGTGGTCGCAGGTCCAGATGCCCTTTCTGGAAAAAGTTGAGCGCCGACGACAGGGTGCCGAATACGCTCTGGAATTTGTTGGTTCCCAGGGCATCCAGCGGGGGAATACCGGCCCACAAAAGGGCCGGCAACGTCAGCATGCCACCGGCGCCGGCAATGGAACTGATGAAGCCTGCGGCAAACGCGACCGCAGACAGGATCAGGTAGAGCTGCGGACTGAGGTTACCGGCAATCTCCACCATAATCCCAGCCGTCAGGCCGCGTCGACAAAGTCGGTTTGGTTTTCCGGGTTGCGCCCACGGTACTTGCTGAAGCGCTTCTGAATTTCGTGCATGTCGGCTTCCAGGTTACCGGTGGGGCGGTAGAGGGAGTCGATACAAATACGCTTGGTCGGGAAATCCCAGGCTACCAGCAGGATTGGCACATCCGACGCCTGGGCGATACGCAGAAAACCGTTTTTCCATTTACTGGCTTTTTTGCGGGTACCTTCCGGAGTGATGGCCACCCACATTTTTTCATTCTGGCGGAACTGGCTGGCAACCTGCTTAGCCATGCCGCCGGCCGCGGAGCGATCCGTTGGTATACCACCGAGCCACATGAACAGGCCCTTGAACGGGAAGAAGAAGGCTTCTTTTTTCATCAGCCAGGAGGCCTTGAGGCGCAGTGCCATGATAAATGGCATCGCCACCACAAAATCCCAGTTGGAGGTATGCGGGGCCAGTGCCACCATCAATTTTTTCTCCGGCGGGAATTCGCCATCGAATCGCCAGCCGAGCATCTTCACAATCAGCAGACCAATGCCTTTGGTCAGCGCGTTTCCCCCGCGCGGCATTTCCTCGGGGAGCTGTGCGGGGATCGTCGTTTTTTTTACGGCTGTCACGATGAAATCTCTTTACTGATTACTGCAAGCAAATGCAAACGCTATTAGTGTTCCCGCGTCGCGTAGAAGCGAACGTCGGGGTAACGCTCTTCCGCGAGTTGCAGGTTCACGCGGGTCGGTGCCAGATAGGTCAGGTGACCGGAGCCATCCATTGCCAGATTGATGCTGGCCTTGCGCTTGAAGTTTTCCAGCTCCTTGACGCTGTCGCTGTCGACCCAACGCGCGGTATTCACATTGACGTTTTCGTATATGGCTTCCACCTTGTACTCGTCTTTCAGACGGTAAGCCACCACTTCAAACTGCAGCACCCCCACGGCGCCAACGATGATGTCGTTGTTATCCAGTGGGAAAAATACCTGGGTGGAGCCCTCTTCCGACAACTGCTGCAGGCCTTTCTGCAGCTGTTTCAGTTTCAATGGGTCCTTCAGGCGAATTCGGCGGAACAGCTCCGGGGCAAAGTTGGGAATCCCGGTAAACTTGAGGCTCTCACCTTCGGTGAACGCATCGCCAATCTGGATGGTGCCGTGATTGTGCAGGCCGATGATATCGCCGGCAATCGCCTCTTCTACATGGCTGCGGTCGCCGGCCATAAAAGTTACCGCATCGGCGATCTTCACATCTTTGCCGAGGCGCACATGTTTCATCTTCATACCACGGCTATAGGTTCCGGAGCAGACGCGCATAAATGCGATGCGGTCCCGGTGCTTCGGGTCCATGTTTGCCTGGATCTTGAACACGAAACCGCTGAACTTGTCTTCACCGGGCTCGACAATGCGCTCGTTGGTCTCCCGCGACTGCGGGCCCGGGGCCCACTCGACAAAACCATCCAGCATTTCGCGCACACCGAAATTGCCCAGTGCGGTGCCGAAAAATACCGGTGTCAGCTTGCCTTCCCGGTACTCGTCCAGGTCAAACTCATGGGTAGCGCCGCGCACCAGGTCGATTTCCTCGCGGATATCGTCGGCGTACTCGCCCAGCAGCGCGGTCGCCTCATCGGAGTCCAGCCCCTGGATCTGAATATCATCCGGGATGGTGTGCCCCTGGCCCTGTTTAAACACATGGATGATGTCGGTGTACAGGTTGTACACGCCCTTGAATTGCTTGCCGGAACCCAGTGGCCAGTTGATCGGCGCCGCCTTGATATTCAGTACTTCTTCAATCTCGTCCATCACCTCGATGGGATCGCGGATATCCCGGTCCAGCTTGTTGATAAACGACAGAATGGGTGTGGTGCGCAGGCGGCAGACGTTCATCAGCTTGATGGTGCGGTCCTCGACACCCTTGGCGCCATCGATGACCATCAACGCGGAGTCCACCGCGGTCAGTACCCGGTAGGTGTCTTCCGAGAAGTCCTCGTGCCCCGGGGTATCCAGCAGGTTGACCACCCGCTGCTTGTAGGGGAACTGCATCACGGAGGAGGTCACGGAGATTCCCCGCTCCTGCTCCATGGTCATCCAGTCCGAGCGCGCATGGGGGCCCTTCTTGCCCTTTACCGAGCCCGCCAGCTGAATGGCATTCCCGAACAACAGCAGTTTCTCGGTCACCGTGGTCTTACCGGCGTCCGGGTGGGAAATGATGGCAAAGGTACGGCGGCCGTTGATGCCCGCCAGATTTGAAGACTGACCCATAATGCAACTTGAGACTGGATAAAAAACAGGCGCGCATTATACACGTCTGTCGCCGCGGAATCGCTGGAAATGGTGAATTCAGCAGCCTAGACTGCGGCTACTTTGCGACCCGGCCAGCGGGGTCACCACAGATCTTCGAGCAGGAGGTGAATAGTGAGTCAGGAACGTTTGGAAGCACTGCAGCGGGCACTCGCACAACAGCAGGTCCAGGGCTTCCTGGTACCGCGCTGCGATGAGTACCAGAACGAGTATGTACCCGCCGCGGATGAGCGCCTCGCCTGGCTCACCGGTTTTACCGGCTCTGCCGGTCTCGCCGCCGTTGCCCACGACCGCACCGGCCTGTTCGTGGACGGCCGCTATACCATTCAGGCGGAGCAGGAGATCGGCAGCCAACCCATTGAGCAGCGGACGCTGACACCTGTGGATATCGGCAACTGGTTGAGTGAAGCCCTCAAGGAAGGAGATGCGCTCGGTTACGACCCGCGTCTGCATACCGAGCCGGGTTTGGCGCCATTGAAGAAGCGACTGCAAGAGTGTGGTATTCAGTTACGCGCACTGGAAACCAACCCTATCGACGGCATTTGGGAAAATCGTCCCGCCACTCCCTGCGGCAGCGCACGCCCGCACCCGCAGACCTTTACCGGAGAGGATTCCGCCAGCAAACGCCAGCGTATTGCCGAGCAGCTCAGGGCCAAAAAACAAGACGCCCTGTGGCTAGCCAATCCGGAAGTCTGCGCCTGGCTGTTTAATATTCGCGGCAGCGATATCCCCCACCTACCCGTCGCCCTCTCAATGGGTTTCCTGTACCACGATGGCACGGCCACCCTGTACCTGGCGGAACAAGCCACCAGCGACGCCCTGCGCCAGCACCTGGGCCACGATGTGGAGATCGTCAGCGATAAATCCGCACTGTTTGCCGCCGCCGAGCGCCAGCATGTGCAGCAGGTGTGGGCTGATCCACTACTCACCAACTGCTGGACCCTGTACCAGCTCAGTAACCGGGAAATTCAGATACTGCAGGAACGCGATCCCATCACCAGTGCCAAGGCCGTGAAAAACAGCGTTGAACTGGAAGGTAGCCGCGCAGCCCATATTCGCGATGGTGCCGCACTGTGCGAATTTCTTGCGGAATTACCCGGCGCGGTTGTCGGGGATAATTTTGGCGAACTGGAAGCGGTAAAGCTGCTGCGGGAAAAACGCGAGCAGCGGGAAGGGTTCACCGACGACAGCTTTGATTCCATTTCCGGCTACCGCGGCAACGGTGCCATAGTGCATTACCGGGTCACACCGGAATCCAGCCTGCCCATGACTACCGAAGGTATCTACCTGATCGACTCGGGGGGCAGTACCCGGATGGCACCACTGACGTCACCCGCACCGTGGCACTGGGCGACTTCCCGACACCGGCGAAAGATCACTTTACCCGGGTATTGAAGGGCCATATTGCCATTGCCAGTTTGCGCTTCCCTACCGGTACCTGCGGCGAACAGATCGACGCCTTCGCGCGCAAGTCTCTATGGGATGCAGGTCTGGATTATGCCCACGGTACCGGTCACGGTGTCGGCAGTTTTCTCAGCGTGCACGAAGGGCCACAGCGCATTGGCAAGGCAAATAGCAATGTCGCCCTTGAAGCCGGCATGATTGTCTCCAACGAGCCGGGGTTTTACCTGACGGGCGAATATGGCATCCGCATTGAGAACCTGATCTTTGTGAAGGAAAGTGCGAAATATACGGGCTTTTTAGAATTTGAAGAGCTGACGCTGGCACCGATTGACCGGCAACTGATTGAGCCTGCCTTATTGGACGATGCGGAATTGGACTGGCTGAACCGCTACCACCAGAAAGTACGGGATACCCTGATGCCACTGGTGAATGAGAAAACGCAAGCGTGGCTGCAAGCTGCCACCCAACCCATCCAGCGCCGTTGATTTGCGCTACTGCGGTCCTGCCAGCTGCGGAGGTTTTTGCAAAAACGGCAGCAACTCCGCCAACACCCGCCGGCTGACCTCAGGCTCCAATGCGTGCCCCATTCCCGCAACCGCTACAAACTGCGCACCACGGATTTTTGCCGCGGTGTCGCGCCCGTGGTCGATGGGAAGCAGCGGGTCCGCTTCGCCGTGAATCACCAGCGTAGGTGCGGCGATTTCTTCCAGTAACCGGGACCTATCGCCACTGGCGAGAATCGCCAGAAATTGCCGCACTACCCCATCTTCATATGTGCCCCGATTCAGCACACGCCCGGCCAATTGCCTGGCGTAACCTTCACTGAAATATTCCGGAGAGCCGATAGTGCGGGCAATCAAAACCCGGTTGGCCAGCTGCTGCTCCCGGCTCAATCCGGATTCCGCCCCTTTGGACATTGCGGCAATGGCTTCGCGTTTCGGCTCTGCCAATCCTGGCGCCCCAGAGCTGGACATAATGGAAGTGAAACTAATCACCCGCTGTGGATATCCCGCTACCAATACCTGGGCAATCATGCCGCCCATGGAAGCACCTACAATATGAGCGCGCTCGATATTCAGTGCGTCCAGTACACCAATGGCATCTCCCGCCATATCTTCAAGAGTGTAAGCAGGCTCCGGTGTAAAGCCTACCCTGTTCCGCACCAGCGCCCACCACACCGGTGGCGCGGATAGCTGGTAATACTTTTGCGACAGGCCAGCGTCACGATTATCCAGCAGTACAACACGATAGCCCTGATCCAGCAGGCCCTGCACCAGGGTATCGCCCCAGTGCAGCATCTGTGCGCCGAGGCCCATGATCAGCAGTACTGTTTCCGATTCATCTTGCGACTCGCCACCGGCGGGGTGCATATCCTGAAATGCGATGGCGGTATCGTTGACCGTCGTAAAGTGAATCGGGTAGCGGTCAAACGGGCTTTCCTGTGCGTGTATCGGCCACACAGAAAGAGCCAGCAATATCAGTAACCAGCGGCCAAACATTTTCATCACTTTCCACTCACAGTCTTAACTCACAGTCTTAACTCACAGTCTTAACTCACAGTCTTAACTCGCAGACTTAACTCGCAGTCGCCTCACTTTGCTGCCACGGCATCCAGCTCAGCCCCGCGCTCACCGAGGTATCGACGCAACCACCACCAAGACACAGCGCCCAGTACCAGGTTGGAAATCACAGTAGCCACGAACAAACCCTGGATTCCCCAGAATCTATTACCGAGCCACGCCAGTGGCAGGTAGAACCCCAGCACCCGCAGGAATGAAATCAGTGTTGCGGGCAAAGGATGCCCCAGTCCATTGAACGCCGCATTGGCAGACATGACAAACCCGTAGCCCGCATAGCTGATTGGCACCAGGCAGAGGTAGGCCACCGCAACCGCGAGTACCTCGGGAGAATCACTGAACAGGGACGCCACCGGACCGCCGAGCAACCAGAGCAGTACGGCAAGCCCAACCCCAAAGAATATGCAGAAGCGCGCCAGCACCGATATGGTCAGCTGCAGGCGCTCATGTTTACCGGCCCCAAAGTTCTGCCCCATAAATGGCCCCACAACGGATGACAGCGCGTAAAACACAATCAGCGCGACCGGCTCGATACGCAGGGCAATCCCTAACCCCGCAACCGCATCTGCACCGTGTGCAGCGACCAGTGCCACTACCACGCCACCGGACATGGGAATAATCACATTGGTCGCCATCGCCGGTAGCCCAACGGCCAGCAAGGTTCGCCAGGAACTCTTAAGTTGCGACCAGCGCCAGCTGGGTAGCGCAAGGATTTGTTCGCGACGAACCAGTATGTACAACGCAATGGCAAAACTGAGACCGCGCGCGATGACCGTCGCCAGCGCCGCCCCCTGTAGTTCCAGGCGCGGAAAACCAAGGAGACCGAAAATCAGTAACGGATCGAGCACCAAATTAAAAAATGCAACGGCCATCATAATGCGCCCGGTCACGGCGCTGTTGCCAATGGCACGCAAGGCCGACAACGCCACCATCGGAACAACGGCAAATACCGCCCCCAGGTACCAGGGCACCATATAGTCTGCAATAAGCGGTATCAGCGATTTTTCAGCGCCAAGCAGATGGAATAGCGGTTCAATGGTCATCAGCCCGGCGCAACTCACCACTACAGCAATCAACGTGGCCAGCAGTGCGCCATCTGACACCAGTCGACGCACCTGCTTCATATCTCCCGCCCCGTAGGCCCGCGCTACTGCAGAGGAAGTGCCAGCGCCAAGGCCGATAGCCAGTGCATTGATCACCATCACCACAGGAAAGGTAAAACTCATGGCCGCCAATGGCCTGCTACCCAACTGGGCAACGAAATAGGTATCCACCACATTGAAGGACATGGTGGCGAGAATTCCCCAGACCATGGGCAGGGCCAGGCGACGCAGGTGGCCCGCTACTGGACCTTCAAGCAGGGAGGGTTGGCTACGATGAGTTGGCATGATGTATCCGGCGTGCCTGAAAGGCGGAATGGGGTTACTGCGATTGCATCAATGTTAAATGCATCAAAATCGGTAGAGCTGCGACCTACAATATCAGACTCATCAACAGCGCGTCTTCCCGGCTACCATCCGCCTTCGGATAATAGTTTTTTCGGCGGCCGTCTTCGGAAAACCCGAGCTTGTGATAGAGCCCGCGCGCCGGGCGGTTGGATGCACGCACTTCAAGCAGCACACGTGCAATATCCTCCGGAAGCTGTTCCAGCACCTGCTGCAGCAGGTGGGCGCCCAGGCCGCGGCGGCGCCACTGGGGTGCGACCGCAACATCGAGAATTTCCACTTCATCGAAGACCAGGCTGGTTACACAGCAGGCCGCAATCTGCCCTTCCTTCGCACGTAACACCCAACATGTATGACCGGAATTCAGGCTGTCCCGGTACTGGCCGGCGCTCCACGGGTGGCTATGGGCATTGCGAGCCAGTGCCGCCAGGTCATTGCAGTCGGCGATATCCGCGCGCGCGAAGGTGAATTCCGGCACAGGTCCAGAGTCGGGAGTCAGCTCAGAAGAAGATGGAGTCACAGGGGATTACCGCGATCGGCCAGAATTGAAGAAAGCTTAGCGGCGGGTCTGCTCGGGGTAGAGCCTGCGCAATTGCTGCCATAGCGCACGCTTGCGCGCCGGTTCCGTGAGCAGCTCCGTGAGGCTCGGCATGGCAACCACAGGCACCCCTTGCCAGTCGACAACCGCGTCATCCAGAGCCACCGGGGCGCAATAGTCCTGGGCCTGCTGCCCCATCAACCAGATGGATTTGACTGGCTTTCGCGCACAGGCAGCCTCCAGCCAGCTACTGCAAGTATCGCGGGCATCGGCCGCATCGGCTGCGGTGGCGAAAGGGTTTTCAGCCAGTGGCCACTTGAGCTTGTCCCGCCGGGTCTCCAGCTGATGCCAACCCAGCGCGCGCGCAATGTTGCCAAATAGCGATTCCACCGGTAGTGCCAGGCCCGGCTCGCGGCTATCGACCGCCAGCAGCTCCTCACCCAACCACCAGCAGCTCAACACGAAAGGCTTGATGCTTTGCTGGGGCGGGGCCACCGGGGTGGCTTTCGAAGGGGCTGCAGCAACCCTGGTCTCGGTAGTGATACTGCCGATGACTCGGCTGACATCCGGGGAAGGTTTTGCCGAAATTTCCGGGGTTGGCTCCGCGGCAGAAATAACCTGCTCCCGGCCAGCATTTATCAAACTGGCCTTTTCCGGCGCAATGTCCGCGCCGATGGCAGCCATCACTGCCGCCGCCGGCGCAACCTCAGGAATATCTTCCACTGGCGGCGGCAGCGGCGCCTGTCGCGGTTCCGGCGCCTGCGGCAGGCGGAAACGCGGCATATAACTGGTAACACCCAGTGCCGTTAAATATTCCGTCCGCTGCAGTTCGTTCACGCTTGCTCTGTCTCCACTAGCCGTTGGTCAATTATACGCCTTGCGGCTTGCTATTCTTGCTGGCGAGCAAGTTTAAAGCATCCAGGTACGCTTTTGCGGATGCGACCAAAATATCGGTATCCGCACCCACTCCGTTGACCAGTCGGCCATCGCGCTCAAGGCGCACCGTTACACTGCCCTGGGAGTCAGTACCCTGGGTTACCGCATTCACTGAATAGAGCTTCAGATCTGCATTGCTGCCGACTACGGACTCAATGGCCTTGAAGGTTGCGTCTACCGGGCCGCTACCTTCCGCGCTGCAGCTGCGGTTTTCGCCATCGATAAGCAACTGCAGATGTGCCTGCGGGTTGCTACCGCTTTTGCTACGTACTTCCAGATCTGCCAGCTGGTAGTGCTCTACCGGGTCGGCGGCGCCGGAGATGAGTGACTGCAGGTCCTCATCAAAAATCTCGTGCTTTTTATCGGCGAGATCCTTGAAGCGCTGGAACAGCACATTGAATTCCGCCGGATCCGCAAAGCTGACGCCCAGCTCCTCGTAACGGGCTTTGACCGCTGCGCGTCCGGAGTGCTTGCCCAGCACCAGTCGGTTCTGTCCCCAGCCTACATCTTCTGCCCGCATAATTTCGTAGGTCTCACGGTGCTTGAGGATACCATCCTGGTGGATACCGGATTCGTGGGCAAAAGCGTTAGCGCCAACAATCGCCTTGTTCGGCTGTACCGGGAAACCGGTGATCGAAGAAACCAGACGCGACGTCGGCACAATGTGCGAGGTATCAATACGGGTTTCCACCGGGAACAAGTCCTGGCGAGTCCGCACCGCCATCACTACCTCTTCCAACGAGGCATTGCCGGCCCGCTCGCCGAGGCCATTGATGGTGCATTCCACCTGCCGTACACCGTTCATCACTGCAGACAGGGAGTTGGCAACGGCAAGGCCCAGGTCGTTGTGGCAGTGCGTCGAGAAAATGGCCAGGTCGGAGTTAGGCACGTTTTCGATCACGCGCTTGAACATGGCACCGTACTCGCTGGGCTCACCGTAGCCGACGGTATCCGGAATATTGATGGTACCGGCACCAGCCTTGATCACCGCCTCAATGATGCGGTACATGAATTCAGGCTCAGAGCGACTGCCGTCCTCGAGTGAAAATTCCACATCATCCGTAAATTGTCGCGCGGTTTTAACGGCTTCTACCGCCTGGCGCAGCACATCTTCTGGCTCCATCTGAAGCTTGTACTTCATATGAATCGGAGAGGTGGCAATGAATGTGTGGATACGCGCGGAATTTGCCTTCTTGAGCGCCTCACCAGCGCGAATGATGTCCGGGCCAACGGCGCGAGCGAGGCCACATACGGTGGAATCCTTAATTGTCTCAGCGACCGCCTGAACTGCTTCAAAATCACCCTGACTGGCAATTGGAAATCCCGCTTCAATCACGTCCACCTTCATGCGCTCGAGCATGGTGGCAATGCGGATTTTTTCCTCTTTGGTCATGGATGCGCCGGGGCTTTGCTCACCGTCGCGCAGGGTAGTATCAAATATGACTAATTTATCTTTTTTAGTATTCATGAGGGCTCTTCTCCTAGTCTGGCCCGAGGCTAAACAGCGGTAACGCCGCTGTCTATGCGCTGCTCAAATTAAGTACGGAATTCTGTAGAGAGGTATGGGGATAAAATTATATGCCGCGAAGGGGCAGTCGTAGCAGGCGCGCTAGTAGTAGGGGAGCAGCGGAGATCGCAATCTCAGAGAAGGAGTTTGAAGCTATAGGTCCGGTGGATTGTTTTCCCCGGACCTGCACTATCGAGTCGATTGGGATAGTGGAGAACATGGCTGCCGCTTTAATAATTTCGGTTGAAAGAATAGTAGGGTGAAATTGCCCACTGGCATTTCACCGCCCACCCCGGGGTTAACACCGGGACAGACGCGCAAACTATAAGCCGCAGAGCAGACTGAAATCAACACTCATCCTATTTTTAAAGGTAAACCAGAACATATAGACAAAACTTGATTCTCAATAAGTAAAAATACTAGATGATCATCCTAATTTTTAATATTAGCCTGCAGCGCATCCAGTAATACCCAGAGCTCCCGGTGCAAGGCAGATAGGCGTTCGGGCGCCACAGCCAACTGGCCGAGCGCAGCCTCTCTCCATACCTTCACTTTGGACTCCAGACCCCGCCCGGTATCTGTGATTGAAACCAGTGTCACTCGCTCATCCGCAACCCCTCGCCGGCGGGTCAAAAGATTTTGCATTTCCATACGCTTCAGCAATGGTGTCAGCGTGCCGGAATCTAACATCAGAGACTCACCGAGCGCGCTAACCGTCCACGCGTCCGACGGTTTACCCTCCCTGCCCCACTGCCAAAGTAATAGCAGCACCAGGTATTGTGGATAAGTGATTCCGAGCTCACGCAGCATCGGCTGGTAAGCCCGGGTCATTGCTCGGGAGCTGGCATAGAGCGCGAAACACAGCTGCCGATCCAAGCTCAACGGCTCACTGTGTTCGCCACCACTTTTTTGGGGGGTACCAGGTCGACTCAAAGTAGCTTCTCTACCGCTGTAGCCAGTGCTTCTGGTTTATCCTTGGGTGCAAAGCGATTCACAACCTCGCCATTTCGGTTCACCAGGAATTTAGTGAAATTCCACTTGACCCCTTCAGTGCCGAGTATTCCGGGCGCGGCCTTTTTCAGGTGCGTAAACAACGGGTGAGCCTGCTCACCATTCACATCCAGTTTTGCATAGACCGGAAAGCTCACGCCAAAATTCAGGCTACAGAACTCCTGGATTTCACTATCACTGCCAGGCTCCTGCTTTCCAAACTGATTGCAGGGAAAACCCAGGACCATAAATCCCCGGTCCTGATAGTCGCGATACAGATCTTCCAGCCCCTGGTATTGAGGCGTGAAACCGCATTTGCTTGCGGTATTTACAATCAGCAATACCTTCCCTTTGTGCTCTTCCAATGTGGTGGGCGTACCATCCGCGGTCTGTAGGGGGATTGAATATAAATCTGTCATTTTGAAACTCCTCCAAAGTGCATTTTCCACAACTATATTGTGCACAATTAAAATTGCAACCCCAAAGCTAGACGCCATATGTAGGCAAGGGAGCAGCAAGCTCCTTGTGGATTGATTTTGTTGAGAATTTTTTAGTTATGCACAGGTACGTTACCCACAAAAACTCTGGATAGAGTTGTGAATAAGTTTGGGATAGGCGGTTTGAGTGGCGTGGTTGCTGGGTTTCGGTAACCGTTTAAAAATGCGTCGGTAACCTGGCAGCCACTATTTGGTAATAAAACCGGTATAAAAAAGCCCCGAGTGCTTGCGCGCCCGGGGCTTTTTTATGCTCGATCGGTGGAGCAAAAACCACAATGAAAAAAGCCCTGACCGCGGAGCGATCAGGGCTTTTGAATAGAAACCTGACGATGACCTACTCTCACATGGGGAATCCCCACACTACCATCGGCGATGTTGCGTTTCACTTCTGAGTTCGGCAAGGGATCAGGTGGTTCCACAACTCTATTGTCGTCAGGCAAACTGGCTTGGGTTGGCTTGGTCTTATGGGCTCGTTGCCCTGCGCTGCCTGTTATCGCTGTTTGCCTCGGTCATTCTGGTGACCGGCGATAACCCCAAATAAGTCGGTAAAACACTCTGTAGTAATACACCGCAAGTCGATCAATCGAACGTTGCGTCTCTCGGCTTACAATCCGCTGATCATCTCGATCAGTCAATCGTTAGTAACCATCTCTGTTGTATGGTCAAGCCGCACGGGCAATTAGTACTGGTTAGCTCAACGCCTCACAACGCTTCCACACCCAGCCTATCAACGTGGTAGTCTTCCACGGCCCTTTAGGACTCTCAAGGAGTCAGGGAAATCTCATCTTGAAGGAGGCTTCCCGCTTAGATGCTTTCAGCGGTTATCCCGTCCGAACATAGCTACCGGGCAATGCCACTGGCGTGACAACCCGAACACCAGAGGTTCGTTCACTCCGGTCCTCTCGTACTAGGAGCAACTCTTCTCAAATTTCCAACGCCCACGGCAGATAGGGACCGAACTGTCTCACGACGTTCTAAACCCAGCTCGCGTACCACTTTAAATGGCGAACAGCCATACCCTTGGGACCGGCTTCAGCCCCAGGATGTGATGAGCCGACATCGAGGTGCCAAACACCGCCGTCGATGTGAACTCTTGGGCGGTATCAGCCTGTTATCCCCGGAGTACCTTTTATCCGTTGAGCGATGGCCCTTCCATACAGAACCACCGGATCACTATGACCTACTTTCGTACCTGCTCGTCATGTCTGACTCGCAGTCAAGCGCACTTATACCATTATGCTCATTGCATGATTTCCGACCATGCTGAGTGCACCTTCGTACTCCTCCGTTACTCTTTGGGAGGAGACCGCCCCAGTCAAACTACCCACCATACACTGTCCTCGATCCGGATAACGGACCAGAGTTAGAACCTCAAACATACCAGGGTGGTATTTCAAGGATGGCTCCACAATGACTGGCGTCACTGCTTCAAAGCCTCCCACCTATCCTACACAAGTAGGCTCAAAGTTCAGTGCAAAGCTGTAGTAAAGGTTCACGGGGTCTTTCCGTCTAGCCGCGGGTACACTGCATCTTAACAGCGATTTCAATTTCACTGAGTCTCTGGTGGAGACAGCTTGGCCATCGTTACGCCATTCGTGCAGGTCGGAACTTACCCGACAAGGAATTTCGCTACCTTAGGACCGTTATAGTTACGGCCGCCGTTTACCGGGGCTTCGATCAAGAGCTTCGCTTACGCTAACCCCATCAATTAACCTTCCGGCACCGGGCAGGCGTCACACCCTATACGTCCACTTACGTGTTTGCAGAGTGCTATGTTTTTAATAAACAGTCGCAGCCAACTGGTCACTTCGACCGCCAACAGCTTACGGAGCAAGTCCGATCACCGTCAGCGGCGTACCTTCTCCCGAAGTTACGGTACCATTTTGCCTAGTTCCTTCACCAGAGTTCTCTCAAGCGCCTTGGTATTCTCTACCTGACCACCTGTGTCGGTTTAGAGTACGGTTCACAATTGCCTGAAGCTTAGAAGTTTTTCCTGGAAGCAGGGCATCAACCACTTCGTCTTACAAGTAAGACTCGTCATCAGCTCTCAGCCTTAGGGACCCGGATTTGCCTAAGTCCCCAGCCTACTACCTTAAACATGGACAACCAATCGCCATGCTGGCCTAGCCTTCTCCGTCACTCCATCGCAGCAATTGCAAGTACAGGAATATTAACCCGTTTCCCATCGACTACGGCTTTCGCCCTCGCCTTAGGGGCCGACTAACCCTGTCCCGATTAGCGTTGGACAGGAACCCTTGGTCTTCCGGCGGGGAGGTTTTTCACCCCCCTTGTCGTTACTCATGTCAGCATTCGCACTTGTGATACCTCCAGCAGACCTCACAGTCCACCTTC
The DNA here is from genome assembly GCF_009903625.1 of Microbulbifer sp. ALW1. Lineage (NCBI taxonomy): Bacteria > Pseudomonadati > Pseudomonadota > Gammaproteobacteria > Cellvibrionales > Microbulbiferaceae > Microbulbifer > Microbulbifer sp. ALW1. Next base: position 4,256,929 of record NZ_CP047569.1, read on the forward strand.
AGCGGCTTACACAACGCTCCTCTACCATGCTCATAAGAGCATCCGCAGCTTCGGTTATCAGTTTGAGCCCCGGTATATCTTCCGCGCGGGCCGACTCGACTAGTGAGCTATTACGCTTTCTTTAAAGGATGGCTGCTTCTAAGCCAACCTCCTAGCTGTCTGGGCCTTCCCACATCGTTTCCCACTTAACTGATATTTGGGACCTTAGCTGGCGGTCTGGGTTGTTTCCCTTTTCACGACGGACGTTAGCACCCGCCGTGTGTCTCCCGCGATTGCACTCCTCGGTATTCGGAGTTTGCATGGGGTTGGTAAGTCGGGATGACCCCCTAGCCCAAACAGTGCTCTACCCCCGAGGGTGAGACGCGAGGCGCTACCTAAATAGCTTTCGAGGAGAACCAGCTATCTCCCGGCTTGATTAGCCTTTCACTCCGATCCACAGGTCATCTCCTAATTTTTCAACATTAGTGAGTTCGGTCCTCCAGTTGATGTTACTCAACCTTCAACCTGCCCATGGATAGATCGCCGGGTTTCGGGTCTATTGCCTGCAACTAAACGCCCTATTAAGACTCGAT